>NZ_JBHGNY010000002.1:0-437199 GCF_053544035.1 Vibrio sp. E150_018
ACACACCATTCTTCAAAGGTTACCGTCCACAGTTCTACTTCCGTACAACTGACGTAACTGGCGACATTCAACTACCTGAAGGTGTTGAAATGGTAATGCCTGGTGATAACGTACAAATGACAGTTACTCTAATCGCACCAATCGCGATGGACGAAGGTCTACGTTTTGCTATCCGTGAAGGTGGCCGTACAGTTGGTGCTGGTGTTGTAGCGAAAATCATCGCTTAATATCAGAATCAAATCTGTATAAAAAGAGGGGAGCTTCGGCTTCCCTTTTTGTTGCCTATTAATAAATAAAGCAATAAAATTATCTCGTATCTCGTATCTCGTATCTCGTATCTCGTATCTCGTATCTCGTATCTCGTATCTCGTATCTCGTATCTCGTATCTCGTATCTCGTATCTCGTACTTTTTGCGATTAATTTTCGAACACCACTTGCATCCCATTATGTGATCTGTATAATGCACGGCTCTGGTTTAGCCAGTTGTGAACCAATGAGCAGCGAGGATTCGTGTTAGCACTCTTAATTCTTAAGGGATTATTCGGTGGATAACCATAATGTATACTCAGCTTATGTTCGCAGTTAATAAAATTAGTCGTCTAGTTATCTAGAAATAGTTAAATAGTTTCTGATGAAATTAACTGACAATGTACCCAATAAGGGCACTACGGTTTCACATAAATCAATCGGCATTCCTGCGAATTTACGCAGTTGAGTGGCGATATTGTTTGTGTAATTAATTAATTGGAGCTCTGTCTCATGCAGAACCAACGTATTCGTATCCGCCTAAAGGCTTTCGATTATCGTCTAATCGATCAGTCTACTGCGGAAATCGTTGAAACAGCAAAGCGCACCGGCGCACAGGTTCGTGGTCCTATTCCACTACCTACTCGTAAAGAGCGTTTCACTGTTCTTGTTTCTCCTCACGTCAACAAAGACGCACGTGACCAGTACGAAATTCGTACTCACAAGCGTTTAATCGACATCGTTGAACCAACAGATAAAACTGTTGATGCATTGATGCGTTTAGATCTTGCTGCTGGCGTTGATGTTCAAATCAGCCTAGGTTAAGGGAGAAGAAATAATGATTGGTCTAGTCGGTCGTAAAGTGGGTATGACCCGCGTATTTACCGAAGAAGGCGTTTCTATCCCTGTAACAGTTGTTGAGGTTGAAGCTAACCGTGTTTCTCAAGTACGTACACTTGAAACTGATGGTTATGCAGCAATCCAAGTAACTGCAGGCGCTAAGAAAGCCAACCGTGTATCTAAGCCTGAAGCTGGTCACTTTGCGAAAGCAGGTGTTGAAGCAGGCCGCGGTCTTTGGGAATTCCGTTTAGAAAACGGTGAAGAGTTTGAAGTTGGCGCTGAGCTAAACGTAGAACTTTTCAATGAAATCAAAAAAGTAGACGTTACTGGTACATCTAAAGGTAAGGGCTTCCAAGGCGCTGTTAAGCGTTGGAACTTCCGTACTCAAGATATGACTCACGGTAACTCTTTGTCTCACCGTGCTCCGGGTTCAATTGGCCAATGTCAAACTCCAGGTCGCGTGTTTAAAGGCAAAAAAATGGCTGGTCATATGGGTGCTGAGCGTGTAACGACTCAAAACCTAGAGATCGTACGTGTTGACGCTGAACGCAATCTGCTTCTTATTAAAGGTGCAGTACCTGGTGCTATCGGTGGCAACGTAATCGTAAAACCAGCTGTTAAAGCATAACGTCTAGGAGTAAGTAATGGAATTGATGGTTAAAGGTGCTGATGCACTAACTGTTTCCGAGACTACTTTCGGACGTGAGTTTAACGAAGCTCTTGTACACCAAGTAGTTGTTGCATATGCAGCAGGTGCTCGTCAAGGTACTCGTGCTCAAAAGACTCGTTCTGAAGTATCTGGTGGCGGCGCTAAACCATGGCGTCAAAAAGGTACTGGCCGTGCGCGTGCTGGTACAATCCGTAGCCCAATCTGGCGTACAGGTGGTGTTACTTTTGCTGCGAAACCACAAAATCACAGCCAAAAAGTAAACAAAAAAATGTACCGTGGTGCTATGAAAAGCATTCTTTCTGAATTAGTTCGTCAAGAGCGTTTAATCGTTGTTGATAACTTCTCAGTTGAAGCGCCAAAAACTAAAGACCTAGTTGCTAAGCTTAAAGATCTTGAGCTAAACGATGTATTAATCGTAACTAGCGAAGTAGACGAGAATCTATTCTTAGCTGCTCGTAACCTTTACAAAGTTGATGCACGTGACGTTGCTGGTATTGATCCAGTAAGTCTAATCGCATTTGACAAGGTTCTAATGACTGCCGACGCAGTTAAGCAAGTTGAGGAGATGCTGGCATGATCAGTGAAGAGCGTCTACTAAAAGTTCTACGTGCTCCGCACATCTCTGAAAAAGCGACAATGGCTGCTGAAAAAGCAAACACTATCGTTTTTAAAGTTGCGACTAACGCAACGAAAAAAGAGATCAAAGCAGCTGTAGAAAAGCTATTTGAAGTTGAAGTTAAGTCTGTAAATACCCTAGTACAAAAGGGTAAGACCAAGCGTCAAGGTATGCGTGAAGGCCGTCGTTCAGACGTGAAAAAAGCTTACGTTACTTTGAAAGAAGGTCAAGACCTTGACTTCGTTGGCGGTGCTGAGTAACAGGAGTAGTTAAAAATGGCTATTGTTAAGTGTAAGCCGACTTCCCCTGGTCGTCGCCACGTTGTTAAAGTAGTTAATGCTGACCTACATAAAGGTAAGCCTTACGCGCCGCTTTTAGAGAAAAACTCTAAAAATGGTGGTCGTAATAATAACGGTCGTATTACAGTACGTCACATTGGTGGTGGTCACAAACATCACTACCGTGTCATTGACTTTAAACGTACTAAAGACGGTATCCCAGCGAAAGTTGAGCGTCTTGAATACGATCCAAACCGTAGTGCAAACATTGCTTTAGTATTGTATGCAGACGGTGAACGTCGTTACATCATTGCCCCTAAAGGCATTCAAGCTGGTGATGCGATCCAATCTGGTGTTGATGCGCCTATCAAAGCAGGTAACACACTGCCGATGCGTAACATCCCAGTAGGTTCTACAATTCACTGTATTGAACTTAAGCCTGGTAAAGGTGCACAGCTAGCTCGTTCAGCTGGCGCATATGCTCAACTTGTCGCTCGCGACGGTGCATATGTAACTCTACGCTTACGTTCTGGTGAGATGCGTAAAGTGTTATCTGAAGGCCGTGCAACAATCGGTGAAGTAGGTAACTCTGAGCACATGCTTCGTGAACTAGGTAAAGCTGGTGCTAACCGCTGGCGCGGTGTTCGTCCTACCGTTCGCGGTGTGGTAATGAACCCAGTAGACCACCCACACGGTGGTGGTGAAGGCCGTACTTCTGGTGGTCGTCACCCAGTTTCTCCTTGGGGTATGCCTACTAAGGGCTTCAAGACTCGTAAGAACAAACGCACTGACAAGTACATTGTACGTCGTCGTAACAAATAATCTATAAAGAGGAATCGCCATGCCACGTTCTCTCAAGAAAGGTCCTTTTATTGACCTACACTTGCTGAAGAAGGTAGAGAAAGCGGTGGAAAGCGGAGACAAAAAGCCTATTAAGACTTGGTCCCGTCGCTCAATGATCATTCCATCAATGATTGGTTTGACCATCGCTGTCCATAATGGTCGTCAACACGTTCCAGTATTCGTAACTGATGAAATGATCGGTCACAAACTGGGCGAATTTGCACCAACTCGTACCTATCGCGGCCATGCTGCAGATAAGAAAGCTAAGAAGAAATAAGGAGTAGATAATGGAAGCTGTTGCTAAACATAACTTTGCTCGCATTTCTCCTCAGAAAGCTCGCTTAGTTGCAGACCAAATCCGTGGTAAATCAGTAGAACAAGCTCTTGAAATTTTAACTTTCAGCAACAAAAAAGCTGCTGACCTAGTTAAGAAAGTACTTGATTCTGCGATTGCAAATGCGGAACACAACGAAGGTGCAGATATCGACGATCTATCAGTCGCTAAAATCTTCGTAGATGAGGGCCCTATCATGAAGCGTATTATGCCTCGTGCTAAAGGTCGTGCGGATCGTATCTTGAAGCGTTCAAGCCACATCACTGTTGTTGTAGCAGATCGCTAAGAGACTAGGAGAGTAAGCAAATGGGTCAGAAAGTACATCCAAATGGTATTCGTCTTGGCATCGTTAAGCCTTGGAATGCTACATGGTTTGCTAATACCAACGAATTCGCTGACAACCTAGACGGCGACTTCAAGGTACGTCAGTTCTTAACGAAAGAACTGTCTAAAGCGTCTTTATCTCGCATCGTTATCGAGCGTCCTGCGAAGAGCATCCGTGTGACTATTCACACAGCTCGTCCAGGTGTTGTTATCGGTAAGAAAGGCGAAGACGTTGAGAAGCTACGCGCAGCTGTAGCTAAAATTGCAGGTGTACCAGCGCAAATTAACATTGCAGAAGTACGTAAGCCTGAGCTAGACGGTCAATTAGTGGCTGATAGCATCTCGTCTCAGCTAGAACGTCGTGTTATGTTCCGTCGTGCTATGAAGCGCGCAGTACAAAACGCAATGCGTCTAGGTGCTAAGGGTATTAAAGTAGAAGTAAGTGGTCGTCTAGGCGGCGCTGAAATCGCGCGTACTGAATGGTACCGTGAAGGCCGTGTGCCACTACATACCCTACGTGCTGATATTGATTACGCAACTTCTTCGGCTCACACTCAATATGGTGTGATCGGCGTTAAAGTTTGGATCTTCAAGGGTGAAATCCTTGGCGGCATGCCAGACGCTAACGCGGTAGAGCCAAAGGCTGACAAGCCTAAGAAGAAGCCACGTCAAAGCCGTAAGTAAGGAGTCGACTGATGCTACAACCTAAACGTACTAAATTCCGTAAGGTTATGACTGGTCGTAACCGTGGTCTAGCGAAAGGTACTGATGTAAGCTTCGGCGAATTCGGCCTTAAAGCTGTTGGCCGTGGTCGCATTACTGCTCGTCAGATCGAAGCGGCTCGTCGTGCAATGACGCGTCACGTTAAGCGTCAAGGTCAAATCTGGATTCGTATTTTTCCAGACAAACCTATCACTGAAAAACCTCTTGAAGTTCGTCAAGGTAAAGGTAAGGGTAACGTTGAATATTGGGTTGCCCAAATCCAACCTGGTAAAGTGATGTACGAAATGGGTGGTGTACCTGAAGAGTTGGCACGTGAAGCGTTCCGCCTAGCGGCACGTAAACTGCCTATAAAAACAACTTTTGTAACTAAGCAGGTGATGTGATGAAAGCACAAGACCTACGCGAAAAAAGCGTTGAAGAGCTTAACGCTGAGTTATTGAATTTGCTACGCGAACAGTTCAACTTGCGCATGCAAGCTGCAACTGGTCAACTACAGCAAACTCATACTCTGAAAGCTGTACGCCGTGATATCGCACGTGTTAAGACTGTTTTGACTAGTAAGGCAGGCGCATAATGAGCGAAACAACTCGTACGACTCAAGGTCGTGTAATTAGCGACAAAATGGACAAGTCTATTGTTGTTGCTATCGAACGTTTTGTTAAACACCCAATCTATGGGAAGTTCATCAAACGTACGACAAAAGTACATGCACACGATGAAAACAACGAATGTGGCTTAGGCGACAAAGTTGAGATTCGTGAGTGTCGCCCACTGTCTAAGACTAAATCTTGGACATTGGTTAAAGTTCTAGAAAAATCGAAAATTTAATTTTTCCTTATTTTTTAGGCTTTTAAAGCGGCCCCAAAGTTTTTTTTGGGGCCGTTTATTTTTTGACTACCTTTCTTCTGGAAACGGTGGTACAATTCGCAGCCCTTATAAAGAGGCAGCCCGACCCGAGATGGGTCTAGTTTTAATATTTAGCGGAGCACTAACATGATCCAAATGCAAAGTACACTGGACGCAGCGGATAACTCCGGCGCTCGCAGAGTAATGTGTATTAAGGTTCTGGGTGGCTCTCACCGCCGTTATGCACATATCGGAGATATCATCAAAGTTACTGTTAAGGAAGCAATTCCTCGCGGTAAAGTAAAAAAAGGTGATGTTCTGAAAGCGGTAGTGGTGCGCACCCGTAAAGGCGTTCGTCGTCCAGACGGTTCTGTCATTCGCTTCGACCGTAATGCTTGTGTATTGTTGAACGACAATACTGAGCAACCAGTCGGTACACGTATCTTTGGTCCTGTGACTCGTGAGCTTCGTAATGCGAAATTCATGAAAATTGTGTCACTAGCACCTGAAGTTCTGTAAGGAGCGGCAATAAAATGGCAGCTAAAATCCGTCGTAATGACGAAGTAATCGTTCTTGCTGGTAAAGATAAAGGCAAGCGCGGTAAAGTAACTAAGGTTCTCGAAACTGGTAAAGTTTTCGTTGAAGGTATCAACCTTGTTAAAAAACACCAAAAGCCTCAACCGGCTCTAGGTCAACAAGGTGGCATCGTTGAACAAGAAGCAGCTATTGATGTTTCTAACGTTGCAATCTTTAACGCATCTACTGGTAAAGCGGATCGTATCGGTTTCCGTTTGGAAGAAGGCAAAAAAGTGCGCTTCTTCAAATCAAACGGTGAATTAATTAAGTAATTTGGAGTTCTACTATGGCGAAACTGCATGATTACTACAAGTCGTCTGTAGTCGCTGAACTGACCAAAGAGTTCAGCTACACAAGCGTCATGCAAGTCCCTAGGATTGAGAAAATCACCCTAAATATGGGCGTTGGTGAAGCAATCAACGATAAGAAGCTACTTGAGAATGCTGCAAGTGATATGGCGACCATTTCTGGTCAAAAGCCACTTATCACTAAAGCACGCAAATCTGTTGCTGGTTTCAAAATTCGTGAAGGCTACCCAATTGGTTGTAAAGTAACCTTGCGTGGCGAGCGTATGTGGGATTTCTTTGAGCGTTTGATTTCTATCGCTCTTCCACGAGTACGTGATTTCCGTGGTGTTAGCGCTAAGTCTTTTGACGGACGCGGTAACTACAGCATGGGCGTTCGCGAGCAAATCATCTTCCCGGAAATCGACTACGATAAAGTCGATCGTGTACGCGGTCTTGATATTACTATCACGACGTCTGCAAGCACTGATGAGGAAGGCCGAGCTCTGCTGGCTGCCTTTAACTTCCCATTCCGCAAATAAGGTGAAGGGTTACTGTTATGGCTAAACAATCAATGAAAGCACGTGAAACTAAACGTGCAAAGCTTGTAGCACAATACGCTGAAAAGCGTGCTGCGCTTAAAGCAACCATCAGTGATGTTAACGCATCTGAAGAAGATCGTTGGAACGCAGTTCTTAAACTGCAAGCTCTTCCACGTGATTCAAGTGCATCGCGTCAGCGCAACCGTTGCAACCAAACTGGTCGTCCACACGGTTACCTACGTAAATTCGGTCTAAGCCGTATCAAAGTTCGTGAAGCTTGCATGAAAGGCGAGATTCCTGGACTTCGTAAGGCTAGCTGGTAATTGCCACTTAATCATTTGGAGTAAATCATATGAGCATGCAAGATCCGATTTCGGATATGCTGACCCGCATTCGTAACGGTCAGGCAGCAAACAAAGTTGCTGTGAAAATGCCTTCTTCAAAGCTTAAAGTTGCAATTGCTACTTTACTAAAAGCTGAAGGCTACATCGCTGACTTCGCTGTTGAAGGCGAAGTAAAACCAGAGCTAGAAGTTACTCTTAAGTACTTCCAAGCAAAACCAGTAATCGAGCAAATCCAACGTGTTTCACGTCCTGGTCTACGCGTCTACAAGAAAAAAGGCGAGTTACCATCAGTGATGGGCGGTTTGGGTGTTGCTGTTGTTTCCACTTCCAAGGGTCTGATGTCTGACCGTGCTGCTCGCAAAGCAGGTCTTGGCGGTGAAATCATCTGTTACGTAGCTTAAGGAGTAGAATATGTCTCGTGTTGCTAAAGCACCTGTCGCTATTCCAGCTGGCGTAGAGGTGAAACTGAATGGTCAAGAAGTGACTGTTAAAGGTGCTAAAGGTGAGTTAACTCGCGTTTTACACAATGCAGTAGTGATCGCTCAGGAAGAAAACAACCTGACTTTCGGTCCACGTGAAGGTGTAGTGAATGCTTGGGCTCAAGCAGGTACTGCGCGTGCACTTGTAAACAACATGGTTGTTGGTGTTACTGAAGGCTTTACGAAGAAGCTAGTTCTTAAGGGTGTTGGTTACCGTGCTGCTATTAAAGGCAACTCTGTAGCTCTAACTCTAGGCTTCTCTCATCCTGTAGAGCATGAATTGCCTTCAGGTGTTAAAGCTGAATGTCCAAGCCAAACTGAAATCGTATTAACTGCTTGTGATAAGCAATTAGTCGGTCAAGTTGCTGCTGACATTCGTTCTTACCGTGAGCCTGAGCCTTATAAAGGCAAAGGTGTTCGTTACGCAGATGAAAATGTGCGTACTAAAGAAGCTAAGAAGAAGTAAGGTAACACTATGGATAAGAAAGCATCTCGCATCCGTCGTGCTACACGTGCACGTCGTAAGATTGCTGAGCTAGGTGCAAACCGCCTAGTAGTACACCGTACTCCACGTCATGTGTACGCTCAGGTTATCGCACCAAACGGCTCTGTGGTTATCGCTTCTGCTTCTACTGTAGAAAAGGCGATCCGTGAGCAAGTTAAGAATACTGGTAACGTTGACGCTGCTAAAGCTGTAGGTAAAGCTATTGCTGAGCGCGCTATCGAAAAAGGCATCTCAGATGTGGCTTTCGATCGTTCTGGTTTCCAATACCACGGTCGAGTGGCGGCACTTGCAGATTCTGCACGTGAAGCTGGTCTGAAATTCTAAGGTAGGGTTGGAAGATGGCTAAACAAGAACAACAAGCTTCAGATTTGAATGAAAAGCTAATCGCTGTTAACCGTGTTGCTAAAACGGTTAAAGGTGGTCGAATCTTTAGCTTTACTGCACTAACTGTCGTTGGTGACGGTAATGGTCGCGTTGGTTTCGGTTACGGCAAAGCTCGTGAAGTACCAGCTGCGATTCAAAAAGCAATGGAAAAAGCGCGTCGTAACATGGTTACTATCGCTCTTAACGAAGGCACTCTTCACCACTCGGTGAAAGGTCGCCACACAGGCTCTAAAGTTTACATGCAACCAGCTTCTGAAGGTACAGGTATCATTGCCGGTGGTGCAATGCGTGCAGTACTTGAAGTTGTAGGTGTTCATAACGTACTTGCGAAAGCGTACGGTTCTACGAACCCTATCAACATCGTTCGTGCAACGATCGATGGTTTGAGCGGCATGAAGTCACCAGAAATGGTTGCTGCTAAACGTGGTCTAACTGTTGAATCTATTTCGGAGTAAGAACACATGGCAACTATTAAAGTAACTCAAACTAAAAGCTCAATTGGTCGCCTACCAAAGCACAAAGCTACTTTGCGTGGACTAGGCCTTCGTCGAATCAACCACACTGTTGAACTTGAAGATACTGCTTGCGTACGCGGCATGATCAACAAAGTTCAATACATGGTTAAAGTTGGGGAGTAATCAGAATGCGTTTGAATACTCTATCACCGGCTGCGGGTTCTAAACCTTCTAAGAAGCGTTTAGGTCGTGGTATCGGTTCTGGACTAGGTAAAACTGGTGGCCGCGGTCACAAAGGTCAAAAATCACGTTCTGGCGGCAGTGTTCGTCCAGGTTTTGAAGGTGGTCAAATGCCTTTGAAACAACGTCTACCAAAATTCGGTTTCACTTCTCGTAAGAGCCTAGTGACTGCTGAAGTTCGTCTAGCTGAGCTAGCGAAAGTAACGGCTGACGTTATTGATCTTGACAGCTTAAAAGCTGCTAACGTAATCACTAAGAACATCGAGTTTGTTAAAGTTGTTCTTTCTGGTGAAATCAGCAAGCCAGTAACTGTTAAAGGTCTACGTGTGACTAAAGGTGCTGTAGCTGCTATCGAAGCTGCTGGCGGTAAAATCGAAGCTTAATCTTCGAAGGATAGGTACAGATGGCTAAAAAACCAGGACAAGATTTCAGTACTGCTAAACAGGGTACTGGTGAATTAAAATCGCGTTTATTATTCGTAATCCTCGCGCTTTTGGTATTCCGAGCTGGCTCTTTTGTGCCGATTCCTGGTATTGATGCGGCTGTACTTGCCGATTTGTTCGAACAGCAAAAAGGTACCATCATTGAAATGTTTAACATGTTCTCTGGTGGTGCTCTTTCGCGTGCATCTATATTAGCATTGGGCATCATGCCGTATATTTCGGCCTCGATTGTTGTCCAATTGCTAACTGTAGTTCATCCAGCGTTAGCGGAACTCAAGAAAGAGGGTGAAGCAGGCCGTCGTAAGATAAGCCGATACACACGCTATGGCACGCTTGTACTAGCAACTTTCCAAGCAATTGGTATTGCAACTGGTCTGCCGAATATGGTCCAAAATCTGGTCGTTATCGATCAAACCATGTTCACAATCATTGCTACCATCAGTTTAGTAACCGGCACCATGTTCTTAATGTGGTTAGGTGAACAAATTACTGAGCGTGGAATTGGTAACGGTATTTCGTTGATTATTTTCACGGGTATTGTTGCTGGGTTGCCAGCTGCAATCGGACATACAATTGAGCAAGCGCGTCAAGGTGAATTGAACGTGCTTCTTCTATTGTTAATCGCTGTGGTTGCGTTCGCTGTTATTTATTTCGTTGTTTTCATGGAACGTGGTCAACGTCGTATTGTCGTTAACTATGCGAAGCGTCAACAAGGTCGTAAAGTGTTTGCAGCACAAAGTACGCATTTACCATTGAAGATAAACATGGCGGGTGTAATCCCTGCTATATTTGCTTCAAGTATTATCCTGTTTCCAGGTACTCTAGCTCAATGGCTTGGCCAAAATGGTGAAAGTAAAACATTTGGTTGGTTAACGGATGTGTCTTTGGCACTAAGTCCAGGTCAACCGTTGTATATAATACTTTATGCGACAGCAATTATTTTCTTTTGTTTCTTTTATACAGCGATGGTATTTAACCCTCGTGAAACAGCAGATAATTTGAAGAAGTCCGGTGCATTCGTACCCGGCATCCGCCCAGGTGAGCAGACAGCAAGATATATAGATAAAGTAATGACTCGTTTAACATTAGTTGGTGCTTTATATATTACCTTTATTTGTCTAGTCCCACAGTTTATGATGACCGCATGGAACGTTAAGTTCTATTTCGGTGGTACTTCACTACTTATCGTAGTGGTAGTAATCATGGACTTTATGGCACAGGTACAGACTCATCTGATGTCTCAGCAGTATGATTCTGTGTTGAAAAAAGCGAATCTGAAAAACTATAACCGCTAATAACAGTAGGTATAGTTCAGATTTCATTACGGAGTTTAGCAATGAAAGTTCGTGCTTCCGTTAAAAAAATCTGCCGTAACTGTAAAGTTATCAAGCGCAACGGTGTTGTGCGTGTAATTTGCAGTGAGCCAAAGCATAAACAACGCCAAGGCTAATTAGCAGAAATTTTTACTTGAAATATGAGGGCAGGCCGAGTATATTCCTCGGCCTACCTTTTGCGTGCAAAAGAAGTAGTATGCCGCTGCGTATCCTCGACGGGCTTTGCAGCGGATAATTCTTTATATAAGTACTAGGAGTGAATAGTGGCCCGTATAGCAGGCATTAACATTCCTGATCATAAACACGCTGTTATCGCATTAACTGCGATCTACGGCATCGGTAAAACTCGTTCTCAAGCTATTTTAGCTGAACTGAGTATTGCTGAAGATGTTAAGATCAGTGAACTAACTGAAGAGCAGATTGATCAACTGCGTGATGGTGTAGCTAAATACACTGTAGAAGGTGATCTACGTCGTGAAGTATCGATGAACATCAAGCGTCTTATGGACCTTGGCTGTTACCGCGGTCTTCGTCATCGTCGCAGTCTACCACTACGTGGACAGCGTACTAAAACCAACGCACGCACTCGTAAGGGTCCGCGCAAGCCGATCAAAAAATAATCGGATAAGGTAGAGAGTACAATGGCAAAACAACCAACACGCACGCGTAAACGCGTTCGCAAGCAAGTAGCAGATGGCGTAGCGCACATCCATGCTTCTTTTAACAACACAATCGTGACCATCACTGACCGTCAAGGTAATGCTCTTTCTTGGGCTACTGCAGGTGGTTCAGGTTTCCGTGGTTCTCGTAAATCTACGCCGTTTGCTGCACAGGTTGCTGCTGAACGCGCAGGTGAAATGGCCAAAGAATATGGCCTAAAGAACTTGGAAGTTATGGTTAAGGGCCCAGGTCCTGGTCGTGAGTCTACTATCCGTGCTTTAAACGCATTGGGTTACCGCATCACTAACATCGTTGATGCAACTCCGATCCCTCATAACGGTTGTCGTCCACCTAAGAAACGTCGCGTTTAATTCGTTTCTAGGAATATTGGAGAAAGATCATGGCAAGATATTTGGGCCCTAAGCTGAAGCTTAGTCGTCGTGAAGGTACTGACTTATTCCTTAAGTCAGGTGTCCGCGCGATCGATACCAAGTGTAAAATTGATAACGCACCAGGTGTACACGGCGCTCGTCGCGGTCGTTTATCTGAGTTTGGCGTTCAGCTTCGTGAGAAGCAAAAAGTTCGTCGTATGTATGGCGTTCTAGAAAAACAATTCCGCAACTACTACAAAGAAGCTGCACGCCTTAAAGGCAATACAGGTGAAAACCTGCTTCAACTTCTTGAAGGTCGTTTAGATAATGTCGTATACCGCATGGGTTTCGGTGCTACTCGCGCTGAATCACGTCAGCTAGTTAGCCATAAAGCTATCCTAGTAAACGGCAAAGTAGTTAACGTTCCTTCATTCAAAGTTACGGCTAACGACGTTGTTTCTATTCGTGAGAAAGCTAAACAGCAATCACGTATTAAAGCTGCTCTAGAAGTTGCTGAACAACGCGAAAAACCAACTTGGATTGAAGTAGATGCTAGCAAGATGGAAGGTACTTTCAAACGTATCCCAGAGCGTTCTGATCTATCTGCTGACATCAACGAACACTTGATCGTCGAACTTTACTCTAAGTAAGGTTTAAACAAAAGAGAGGACACAATGCAGGGTTCTGTAACAGAATTTCTTAAGCCACGTCTTGTTGACATCGAACAAATCAGCACGACACATGCAAAAGTAACTCTTGAGCCTTTAGAGCGTGGTTTTGGCCACACTTTAGGTAATGCACTTCGCCGTATTCTTTTATCTTCTATGCCAGGTTGTGCTGTAACAGAAGTTGAGATTGAAGGCGTTCTACACGAGTACAGCACCAAAGAAGGCGTTCAAGAAGATATCCTTGAGATCCTTCTTAACCTGAAAGGTCTTGCTGTGAGCGTTGCCGAAGGCAAAGATGAAGTGTTTATTACACTAAAAAAATCAGGCTCGGGCCCTGTTGTTGCAGGTGACATCATCCATGATGGTGATGTAGAGATCGCTAACCCAGAACACGTTATTTGTCACCTAACGGATGACAAATCTGAAATCGCTATGCGTATTAAAGTTCAACGTGGTCGTGGTTATGTTCCGTCTTCAGCTCGTATCCATACTGAAGAAGATGAGCGTCCAATCGGTCGTTTACTTGTTGATGCTACATATAGCCCGGTTGATAAAATCGCCTACGTTGTAGAAGCAGCACGTGTAGAACAACGTACTGATTTAGACAAGCTTGTTATCGATATGGAAACAAATGGCACTTTAGAACCTGAGGAAGCTATCCGTCGTGCAGCTACTATTTTAGCTGAACAATTGGATGCATTCGTAGATCTTCGTGATGTACGTGTTCCAGAAGAGAAAGAAGAGAAGCCGGAGTTCGATCCTATTCTACTGCGTCCTGTAGACGATCTTGAACTAACAGTTCGCTCTGCTAACTGCTTGAAAGCAGAAGCGATTCACTACATCGGTGATCTTGTACAGCGTACCGAGGTTGAGCTTCTTAAAACGCCAAACCTTGGTAAGAAGTCTTTAACAGAGATTAAAGATGTTCTAGCGTCGCGCGGTCTGTCTCTAGGTATGCGCTTAGAAAACTGGCCACCAGCGTCGATTGCTGAAGATTAATTGATATTAGTTAGAAGGATTAGGTCATGCGCCATCGTAAGAGTGGTCGTCAACTCAACCGCAACAGCAGCCATCGTAAAGCGATGTTTAGCAACATGGCTAGCTCTCTAGTTCGTCATGAAGTTATCAAGACAACTTTGCCTAAGGCAAAAGAGCTTCGCCGCGTAGTTGAGCCTTTGATTACACTAGCTAAGACTGACAGCGTTGCTAACCGTCGTCTAGCATTTGCTCGCACTCGTGATAACGAAGTTGTAGCAAAATTATTTAATGAATTAGGTCCACGTTTTGCTGCCCGTCAAGGCGGTTACACTCGTATCCTAAAAGCTGGCTTCCGTAGCGGTGATAAAGCGCCAATGGCATACATTGAGCTTGTTGACCGTCCAGAAGCAGCAGCTGAAGAAGCTGCTGAATAAGCACAGTTAAATAAATAAAAAACGCCGAGTATTATTACTCGGCGTTTTTTTATGCCTAAAATATAGAGTAAACAATTAAAGTTTTAATCTATATAAAAGCAGTTATTTCCAAAGGCTAGTTAATGAGCTTAATAATCCACTGCTTGCGCCTTCGTCACCTAAATAATTCAGTACGATTGGGACATATTGTTCTACCATTGAGCTATCTAGGCCTAATTTTTCAAAAACACTTTTAACCGCGGCCATACTATCTAATGTGTTACTCGCTGATTTAGCACTATCTAAAATACCACTAAGATTAGATGATAATCCTGAGAACTCTTCTCCAGTGCTGCCAGATAATTCATTTGAAGCCATTGCTAATAGAGCTCCCGCTCCGCCGGCAGCTTGCTCGGTAGATACTCCTAATTGATTTTTTAGTGAGTTAACTAATTCGCTACTACTTTGAGCTTGAGAAGCAAGTTTAGTCACAACATCTGTATTTTCTTCGCTTAGTCCAAATAATGCATAGCTTGGTGATGAGATGACAAGGCTGGCAGAGATAAGGGTAAGGGTGAGTTTTTTCATAACTGAATTCCATATATTAATGTAGGACATAGTTATAACTGTTTTTTATGTATAAAAAAAGCAGCGATCGCTGCTTTTATACTTATTAACAACCTATAAACGATTGTTATAGGATAGCAAGAAGCTCAACTTCAAATACTAGAGCCGCAAAAGGAGGAATTGCTGCACCTGCGCCACGCTCACCGTAAGCAAGATCTTGTGGGATGTACAGTTTCCATTTTGAACCAACAGGCATAAGCTGTAGTGCTTCAACCCAACCAGCGATAACGCCAGTTACTGGGAATTCAGCAGGTTGACCGCGAGATACCGAGCTATCAAATACTGTACCGTCAGTTAATTGACCGTGGTAGTGTACGCGTACTTGCTTGTCTGATGTTGGGATTTCACCAGTACCTTCAGTGATCACTTCGTATTGAAGACCAGACTCTAGAACCGTTACTTCAGGACGTAGAGCATTATCTTTTAAGAATACTTCGCCATCTGCTGCTGCCGCTTTTGCTGCTTCAGCACGTAAAGCTTCTGCGCGGGTATGAAGCTCACGAAGTGCATTGTTAATATCATCAACTTCGATTTCAGGCATGTCACCTGTTAATGATGTTGCGATACCTTTAGCGATAGCGGCAACATTTAGACCTTCTAGGCCACTTCCTGCAAGTTGTTGACCCATTTGAAGACCAATACCGTAACTTGCTTTTTGTTCAATAGTTTCTAGTTTAACGTCAGACATGCGAATCTCTTGTTTGCTTAAATGAAGCACTAAGAATATCAGTTCTGATCAATAGATGAAACTTTGTTAGTAATATGAGCTTAACAGTTACAGCTGTAGAAAATTTTGTAATATACTGACAAAACGATTAGTTTATTGAATATCCTTGACGCAAATAATATTAGGATGATGCCACGTGAACCAACGTAAAAAAAATAACCAAAGTCGTACACAAGCCATAAGGGATAAGTTTATCCAATCAGAGCTTGTGATTAGAGTTATTGATGCTTGGCATTCTTTGCCTAAATTGCATCAGCGTATTTTGATGGTACTTATTCCACTCGTCATTGTCTTGCTGCTACTTCCTAGTGAAAAATCTTCAGAACTTCAAACTGATGAGGTTCGCGTCAAACCAGATAAGCCGTTACGTATGACGGTGCCTTTGGTGATTAACGGTGAAGAAACGGCAGCAACTAAACCTAAGCCAAAAGTTGAGAAAAGCGAAAAGCGTGTACAATTAAGTGGGCCTGAAGCGGATGAAGAAGATCAGACTGAGCGTAAGGTGAGTAATAATGCTGGGCCTGAGCCTTGGAATGACTATATCGTACAGAAAGGAGATACACTTTCGCAGATCTTCCGCAATAATGATTTACCACTATCAGATTTGAATCAGCTGGTTGAAATTCAAGGTAAGGACCAACCGTTGAGCCATATTCAATATGGCCAATTAGTTCGCTTTAAACTCACAAATCGTGGCGATTTAGATATTCTTAGAATAGAAAAAGAAGATGGCTCAGTGATGTTTTTCCGCTTATCCAGTGGTGGCTTTGCACGCAGTATGGAATAATTTCAGTATTACTATGCGCTTCTTGTCATATCAATATGAGGAATATCATCTTCTAGATATTCCTCTGAAACCTTCTTGAATCCATGTTTAGCATAATAGTGCTCAAGATGAGCTTGTGCGCCAATGGTAATATCAATATTTCCCCATAGTTGAACACTATACTCAATTGCGGTTTGAATCAGTTGATGTCCTAAACCGTTACCTCTGTGGTTTATGTCAGTCGCTACTCTTCCAATACTTGCGTTATCAAAGCTTATGCCTTTTTTAAGCAAACGAGCGCAAGCAATTAATTGATTATCTTGATAGCCTAATAGTTGATAAACACCTTTAAGCTGATCTTTGCCATCGAGCTCTGGATAAGGGCATGTTTGTTCAACCACAAACACATCCACACGCAGTTTTAGTAATTGGTAGAGTTCGTGAGTGGTAAGTTGGTCGAAAGATTTACAAATCCATTGCATAAAAACACTTCTCTTTGGCTTAGTTGGTCAGTAAGACAAACTAAGATAATCGACTTAATCGTCCAGTCAAGCTATATCCCACCTGTCTTGGTCGTCTATTTGTTTTCATTTATAAGTAGCTTTTATATTCCCTTAGCAGTTATTCGAATAAAAAATGAAATTTTAGCATTTCAGGTAATAACATCTGATCGTCATAATGATTGCCTAATAAGCATTCAGTCGAGAAGAGCTAGTAGTATGGATACGATTACTTTATTCCCAAATAGGAAGGGAAGCAGTGCAGCAGCAAACCAAGCTAGCCAAGCAAAGAGCTTGCTAAGTTTTAGTCACAGTCAATTGAAGTCTGGTCAAGTTGTGCTTATTGGTGCAGGACCTGGTGATGCTGAACTTTTAACTTTGAAAGCTTTATCTTACCTGCAACAAGCAGATGTGGTGCTGTATGACTACTTGGTTTCCGATGAGATTATGGCTCTTATTCCTAATGATACCATTTTAGTTTGTGTCGGTAAGAAAGCGGGACACCACAGTGTGCCTCAGCATAAAACCAATCAGCTATTGGTTGACTTTGCTCAACAAGGCTACAAGGTTGCTCGCATTAAAGGTGGCGATCCATTCATATTTGGTCGTGGTGGTGAGGAATTGGAAGTGTTAGCTGATGAAGGTATTGGTTTTGAAGTTATTCCTGGTATTACCGCAGCGGCTGGTGCGACTGCTTATGCTGGGATTCCGTTGACACATCGTGACTACGCCCAATCTGCCATGTTTATCACTGGTCATTTAAAATCTGAAGATGATCAGATTGAATGGTCAACGCTTGCTCGTGGCCGTCAAACTCTCGTGATCTATATGGGATTGATGAAGTCTTCTCATATCCAGCAGCAATTAATTGAACATGGTCGAGAAATCAATACCCCAATTGCCATCATTGAACGTGGTACTCAAGCTAAACAAAAAGTGCTTATTGGAACCTTATCCGAGTTAGCGAGCCTCGCTGAACATGCCCAGTCACCATCTTTAATTGTGATTGGTGAAGTGGTGAGTCTGTCATCAAAGCTCTCTTGGTTTTCCTCTCAAGATAAACAACAAAATTCAACTCAGCCGATTGCGATTTAGCTCTAGTTAGGAGCCACATCGTTGAATATTAAACGCATTTAGCGCAAGGACATGAATCATGGAACAAGAACGTTTAACCCATTTACAGCAACTTGAAGCGGAGAGTATTCATATTATCCGTGAAGTGGCTGCCGAGTTTGATAATCCTGTAATGATGTATTCAATCGGTAAAGATTCAGCGGTTATGCTACATCTAGCACGTAAAGCTTTTTATCCAGGCAAAATCCCTTTCCCTCTTTTGCATGTGGATACGGATTGGAAATTCAAAGAAATGATTGAATTTCGTGATCGCACTGCTAAGAAATATGGCTTTGATTTATTGGTACATAAGAATCCTGAAGGGTTATCGATGGGGTGTAATCCCTTTGTTCACGGTTCATCGAAACATACCGATATCATGAAAACTCAAGGCTTGAAGCAAGCACTAAATAAATATGGCTTTGATGCAGCATTTGGCGGTGCTCGTCGTGATGAAGAAAAGTCTCGTGCTAAAGAGCGTGTCTACTCATTCCGCGATAAACACCATACTTGGGACCCGAAAAACCAGCGCCCAGAGCTTTGGCATACTTATAACGGCCAGGTGAATAAAGGCGAAAGTATTCGTGTTTTCCCACTTTCAAATTGGACGGAATTGGATATTTGGCAATACATCTACCTAGAAAATATTGAGATTGTTCCTCTGTACCTTTCAGCCGTAAGACCTGTGGTTAATCGTGACGGTATGCTGATTATGGTCGATGATGAGCGTTTTCAATTCGAAGAAGGTGAAAAGGTTGAGCATAAGAGTGTGCGTTTCCGTACTTTAGGTTGCTACCCATTAACTGGCGCGATCGAATCGGAGGCGGCAACTTTGCCAGAGATCATTCAAGAAATGTTGGTGGCGACATCCAGTGAACGTCAGGGGCGCGCGATCGACCATGATCAGTCAGGATCGATGGAGCTGAAAAAACGCCAAGGCTACTTCTAAGGCCATTAAGTTATCAAAAGGATTTTATTATGAACGCAGTTGTTGAAGCCGAACTGGCTGAATTGGGCATCGAAGGTTATCTCACCCAGCATCAATATAAATCATTGATGCGTTTTTTAACCTGTGGCTCTGTTGATGATGGCAAAAGTACTTTAATTGGTCGCCTTCTCCACGATTCAAAGCAGATTTATGAAGATCAATTAGCCGCAGTGAATAGCGATAGCCAACGTGTTGGTACCACCGGTGAGAGACCTGACTTAGCATTATTGGTCGATGGGTTGCAAGCCGAACGTGAACAAGGCATTACTATTGATGTCGCGTACCGTTATTTCTCAACCAAGAAACGTAAATTCATCATTGCCGATACTCCGGGGCATGAGCAATATACCCGTAATATGGCCACTGGTGCTTCGACTTGTGATGTTGCCGTGATCTTGATTGATGCCCGTAAAGGGGTATTAGATCAAACTCGTCGTCATTCATTTATTTCTAGTTTATTAGGGATTCGCCACTTTGTTGTTGCGGTAAATAAAATGGATTTGGTGGAATATTCTGAACAACGTTTTAACGATATTCGTGAAGAATACTTAGAGTTCTCTAAAAATCTCAATCCAGATATCAATATTAAACTGATCCCGATTTCAGCATTGGAAGGCGATAACGTTGTCGATCAGACCCAGAACCTTGCTTGGTATCAAGGTCAACCACTACTGAAAATCTTAGAAGATATTGATTTAAGCCAAGAGCATACTCAAGGTGAGTTCCGCTTACCGGTGCAATATGTTAATCGCCCTAATCTCGATTTCCGTGGTTTTTCTGGCACCATTGCCAATGGAACAATTACTGTTGGCGATAGTGTGACCGCTTTACCTTCTGGTAAAAGTTCTAAAGTTGCTCGAATTGTCACCTTTGATGGTGATTTAGACTCTGCTCGAGCAGGCCAAGCGGTAACCGTTACTTTAGAAGATGAAATTGATATTAGCCGCGGTGACTTATTAGTGCCAACAGGGGCGACTATCAAAGCCACTAATCAGTTTTTAGCCGATGTGGTATGGATGACTGATCAGCCTTTCGCTGCGGGTCGTCAATACGATATTAAAGTGGCTGGTAAACAAACGGTAGGGCAACTGGAATCGATTAAGCATCAGTACGATATCAATAAATTGGAAGAGTTTGATGCGACGGAATTACCATTAAATGGTATTGGTTTATGTGAGATTTCATTAACTGAAACCGTCGCTTTAGATAAATACACGGAGTGTGCGGATACCGGTGGTTTTATCATTATCGATCGCTTAACCAACGTTACTGTCGGTGCAGGTATGGTACGTGAGTGTTTAATTGAACAGCAAATCACGACGCCTACTTCATCAAGTTTTGAAGTTGAGCTCAATGCACTGATCCGCAAGCATTTCCCTCATTGGGGAGCGAAAGATATTGGTCAGCTTTTTGATTCGTCTTCTCTTAACGATCAAAAGAAGTAAGGCAAGATTATGGTGGAGTTTACCATATGGGATAAATGGTTGGTGTTACTGCTGTTAATTGCCATTATTGGTAGTTTAATCTTCACCAAGATTAAGCCGAGCTTTATTTTCGCTACTGCCGCGTTAGTCGCCTTTATGACAGGCGCGGTAGATTTGGATGGCATCGTAAAGAACTTTACGAATTCATCCTTATTGACGTTAGTACTGTTGATCTTAGCGTCATGTGCTTTAGAGAAAACCCGTTTGATCAGTTGGATTAGTCTCCATATTTCATCAGGTCGATTGGGCAGTGTAGTGGCGAAACTTGGCTTTTCGACCGCTTTTCTTTCTTCTTTTACCAATAATACTGCGGTAGTGGTGTCCTTGATTGGTGCGATTAAGCGCAATAACTCTCACGCCCCATCACGATTATTAATTCCATTATCTTACGCCGCTATTCTTGGTGGTACTTTAACTTTAATTGGTACTTCAACGAATTTAATTATTAATAGCTTTGTTGTGGATGCAGGATTGCCGAGCCTTAGCTTTTTTGCTCCAACCTGCATTGGTTTAGCAATTTTAATGATTGGGGTTTTAGTACTGATTCCATTGAGTTATTTATTGCCACATAGCGATGTGTATGAGCAAGATGATCTTCCTTACTTTTTAGAAGCTCGAGTGGAAACCGGATCGCCTTTAATTGGTAAAAGCATTGCCCAAAATCACTTGAGAGCGTTACGTAAGTTATTTTTAGCTGAAGTGATCCGCGATGGGGTGACTATCGCATCGGTGACACCAGATCTGGTGTTACTTGAAAATGATCGTCTGTTGTTTTGTGGTGATGTTGAAAGCGTTGCCACATTACAAGAGATCCCCGGCATTACCTTATTTGGCCAGCACCACCTGAATGGACAAAGCTTCATTGAAGTCGTGGTGAGCCAGTCGGCTTCGATTTGCAATAAGACTTTAAAGTCGAGCCAATTCCGTGATCGTTTTGATGCAGTAGTCGTGGCGATTCGTCGCGGTCACGAGCGTTTAGAAGGTGGCTTAGGCAATGTAAAACTGGCCGCTGGCGATACTTTAGTCTTGGTTCCAGGAAAAGGCTTTCACTCTGCACGTCAAGATCATGGCAAAGAGTTTGTGTTGATTAACGATCTTGATTCGAGTGCTAAGCTAGATCGAACTAAATCAGCGATTGCTTTATTTGGTTTTGCTGCGGTTATAGGGTTATCACTGGTAGGAGCGATTCCTATTATCAAAGGATTAGCTGGTTACATTGTAGTGATGTTAGTACTCGGGGTAGTAGGCATTAGTGAACTCAGGCGTCGTTTTCCTATCGATATTGTGGTGATCGTGGGGGCTGCGTTGTGTTTGGCGCAGTTAATGATGTCTTCAGGCCTGTCTAAACAAATGGGTGATTTGTTCATTTATTTGTTTAATGGCGGAGGGCCAATGGGCGCGGTTATTGCCACCTATTTATTGACGCTTATTTTAACAGAGTTGATTACTAATAATGCCGCAGCCGCGTTAGCTTTTCCTATTGGTTATAGCATGGCAATAGGTTATGGCGTCGATCCTATGCCATTCATCATGGCGGTGTTGTTTGGGGCGAGCGCCAGCTTTATTTCGCCTTATGGTTACCAAACCAACCTACTGGTTTACAGTGTCGGTAATTACCATATTAACGATTTTATTAAGATAGGAGTGCCAATATCGATTGTTTATTCGATCGTGACATTGACGCTAATTCCTTATTTTTTTCCTTTTTAACGCTAACTCTTCGATATGATCGTAAGGCTAGGCTAAGTAACATGGAATCTATTAATGACCATTTTGAATAAAGACGAAAATGTCATTTGGCACCAGCATCAGGTGACCAAGCAAACGCGCTCTGAATTAAAAAATCAAAAGCCAGTGGTGCTTTGGTTTACTGGTTTATCGGGTGCGGGAAAATCGACGGTCGCTGGGGCATTAGAGTCTCAACTGGCTAGCTTGGGATATCACACCTATTTGTTGGATGGTGATAATGTGCGTCATGGTTTATGCAGTGATTTAGGGTTTTCATCTCAAGATCGTCGAGAAAATATTCGTCGTATTGGTGAGTTAGCCAAATTGATGGCCGATGCCGGTTTGATTGTACTGTCGGCATTTATTTCTCCACATCGCTCTGAACGCCAAATGGTGCGTAATTTACTTCCCGATGGTGAGTTTATTGAGGTGTTCGTTAATGCGCCTTTAGACGTGTGTGAAAAGCGCGATCCGAAAGGTTTATACAAGAAAGCGAGAGCTGGTGAGATCCCAAATTTCACTGGTATTGATTCTGAGTATCAAGCACCACAACATCCTGAAATTGATTTGCCAGCAGGCGATAAACCGTTAGATGAGCTGGTGGAGATTTGTCTACATCAGTTACGAGATAGAGCGATAATTGCTTAACCTAGTTAACCGATAGTAGAAGCAAAAAGGGAGCCGTTGAGCTTCCTTTTCGTTATTTACTTAGTTATTTGGGCTGGCTACATATCGTCATATTCTTCGATGGCATCACCTTGTAAGGTATAACCTGTCTGAGCCAGTTCATGATCCAGCACTTGAGTTTCTAATTTACCTACTACGTACACCACATCCCATAATTGTTGAACTGGTGCACCTTTTGGAAATTTGACATAAATAATCTGGTTTGGCGGTGGTGGTGGTACGTGGATACAAGCCCCAAAATATGGCACTAATAAAAACTCGGTAATAGTATTTTCATCGCCTTCTAGCGGGATAACAAAGCCAGGAATTTTGACATAACTGTTATTGAGTTCAGGGCGAGTATTACCAATTGGGTTTTGTTTTGCCTTACCGCCAGTATGATTGCTGGGATCTGGCATGCCGAGTTTATCAAAGTTCTTTTGTTCATTGACTGGAACTAAGTCTATCCAGTCAAGTTTCAATGGTTCTTGTTTTTGTGTTGCATGAGCTGTGAGAGGCACGAAAAGACACACCAATAGTATACTTAGCCATAAGAATCTATTGATGAGATGGTTTGATTGAAAAGGTTGAATGGTGATAGTTTGCATTTTTATACCTTTATGGTCATTCCATCTGCGACCGAATGACGATATGCCTTAAGTGATGGGAATAGTCCGATCACGACTCCTGAAATTTGTACCAGTAGTAGTAACATAAGGTCATGTTGGGATAAAGCGGTTAACGCAATTTTGACGCCATATTGATGCTCTATGATGGGGGCGCAAGCGGCTAACACAAGGTAGAGTATTCCTGTTCCAACCGTGATACCAAATAAGGTTAATAAACTTGCTTCACTCATCAGTAAGAAGAAGATATGCTTAGGTTGCGCTCCCATAGCACGTAAAATCGCCATTTCGCGGCGACGTTCTTGTAGTCCGGTCAGTAAACTCGTCAACATACCTAGTAGCCCGGCAATGACCACAAACCCAGAGATTACCATTAAGGCTTGCTCTGCTACCGACATCATGCCCCATAATTCACTTAATGCGATACCGGGTAAAATGGCACTTAAAGGTTCTTTGTTGTAATTATTGATTTGTCTTTGCAGCATAAAGGTTTGAATTTTCGAGTTCAGGCCTAGCATGAATGCAGTGATCTCTTTAGGCTCAAAGGTTTGCTGTTCTAATACTTTTTTATCTGGTGTTTGGCCAAGATGTGCACCGGACTCCCAACCAACATGAATGGCTTCAATCGCACTTAATGAAACATGTACGGTTTTATCTACGGGAGTTCCAGTTGGTGCTAAAATACCAGTAATGGTGAAAGGTAAGTTTTTGTGGCGAGTAAAAGACTTATCACTGATGCCATGCGCTATAATAATGTCATCACCGATTTGGTAGTTGAGTTTCTTGGCTACATCCGAGCCAATTACGGTTTCAAATAAGCTATGAAAAACTTCCCCTTGAGAGAAAGTGAGTGGTTGCTTACTTCCGTATCGGTAGAATTTAAAGTAGTCCTGATTGGTCCCCATTACGCGAAAGCCGCGGTGTGAATCCCCCAGAGAAATCGGAATTGCCCACTTAACTTGTGGCAGAGTTGCGATATCTTGATAGCTTTGCCAGCCGATATTATTGGTAGCATTACCAATGCGAAATACTGAATAAAGCAATAAATTTACTTCACCTGAGCGAGCCCCAACAATGAGATCGGTACTTGATATGGTGTTAGCAAAGCTGCTTTTCGCTTGGGTACGGATTTTTTCTACACCTAGTAACAATACTACTGAAATAGCTACCGTAATGATGGTGAGTATGGCGGTAGTTTTACGGTTGAGTAAGCTCTTCCAAGCAAGAGAGATAATCGCACTCATTCGTTTGCCTCTTGTTGTGGGTTCACTAGGCTGATTTGGTTAATGGTTGGTAAGTCAACATAGACCTCAAAGTAACGACGCAAACTAGAATCATGGCTAACAAAAATCACCGTGGCACCTGATTGATTAGCCTCTTCAATTAATAGCTCAATAAAAGCTTGGCGATTATCTTGATCTAGAGCAGAAGTTGGTTCATCGGCAATGATAATTTCGGGTTGACCGATTAATGCTCGGGCGGCGGCGACTCGTTGTTGTTGGCCAATACTCAGTTCATTGATCGGTTGTTCAAAACACGATACAGGTAAATGTAACCGAGAGAGTAATTGCTTTGCTTGTTGCTCTAAAGAGGAACTTTGTTGTTCAGCTTTGGCTTTACGATCGCGAGAAAAGCGGCAAGGCAGTAAGACATTTTCTAGTACTGATAGGTAAGGCAGTAGATTAAATTGCTGAAAGATGTAGCCAATATGTCGAGCGCGAAATTTGTCTCGTTCTGCTTGCGATAACAGATTGAGTTGCTTATCGAGAATACGAACTTGACCTGATTGCGGAGTCATTATTCCGGTTAATAAGCTTAACAAGGTCGATTTTCCACAACCGCTGGGCCCTTGAATAAATACATGTTGCTGAGGCTTAATTGCTAATTGATCTATCACTAGGGTAGGTGTGGATTGTTTCGGCCAAGTAAAGCTGACCTGTTTAAGTTCTATCGCAAGAGGCATCGTCATCTTGGTCTCTTTTCAGCTTGTCTTTTGATCAAATAACAACGCGATTAATCCTGAGACTAATCGCGCAACGTTAATTTTTTGAGCCACTATTTTACCATGTAATGGTTTGCTGTGGTTGCTTGAGTTCAATGTGTTTTTGAGCACTGTCAGTTAATAGATTAACTTCAATGGTTTGGCTTGCTGGGAAGTGACTAAACCATTGAGTATCAATTTGAGATAACTGAGGAATATTTTCACATTGGTACTGGTATTGCAGGGTAAATGCGCCATGCTTGTGGTCGTGGTCGTGGTCGTGGTCGTGGTCGTGGTCGTGGTCATGCTCATCATGATGCTCTGCATGGTTATCATGATCGTGTTCATCTTGACCTATGTTGTCTTTGACTAAGAAATTAACAGGCTGGCAATTAGCCGCAGCAGCTAAAGTGAATAACTGGTTAGGTTGTTTAAGTAAGGCAACCGCTTGTTGATAGGCTTGCTTTTCTGCTTGGCTGCTTGGCGCATGCTCAAAACCTAAGATGTCTTGCCCTGGAGATTCAATTTCGATTAGAAAATCATTGCCATCTTGCACCATGTTGAAGGTGACAATTCCATGAACATGGGCTTGATGTTGACTAAATTCATGTTGAGAGTCCGCGACAGCAGCACTAGATAGGCCGAATAGACTTGCAGATAAGATAGAAGGAATAAGAATATTTTTATGCATTGTCGAGATCTCACTGAATAAATATGGAGTGTGAGAGTAAGCGTTATGGCTCACATTCTCACCAGATAGATAACTGTTATACTATAACAATTATGTATCTGGCAAGAGAATGTTATATTATTACAATATGTATCACTTATAGGTTTTGCTTGATAAGTTGTAGAACTTGGTTAATTTGTTGCTCAGTCAGTTCGCCATCTTGATTGAAAAGAACTCGACCAGTTTTGTCTTGAACAATAATAGTTGAAGACTCTGGCGTTAGTTGCCATTGTTTTGCCACTACCCCTTCTTGATCTAATACCATTGAAGACCAAGAAAAATCTTTCTTGCCATCTTCTGCTGATGATTTTACAAATGATCCAGTGCCCCAAATTGCATCATCTTGGTTAATAATCGTGGTGGTTTGGTACTTATCTTCTGGAAACTTTGCATGTGTAATTGCTTCCATTAGAGGTGCATTCATGGCTTTCGCCCCACTTCTTCCTGCTATCGCTTGAATAACACGAACCTTGCCGAGTAGTAATTCAGTATTCCAGGGTAAGTAGTTGAAATCATCATTTTGCATGAAAATCTCACCGCCTTTTTCTACTGCTACTGCCGGTACACTGCGACCAATTTGAATATTATTTGCACTTGCAGTAAGTGAAAGCATGCTCAAAAAGAGGGCAATGGATAGTTTTCTTATCATAGTTGTCTACCTAGTTAGATACTTAAAAAGTGAGGAAGTCCTCATATAATAGCGCATAAATAGACTTGAAAAGTGTGAAATGTTGTCTGGCTCTAATTTTGCATCACTTTTTTGACTATAAGCAAATACTGCAAAATTTGCATTTGCTCTTTGTCACGAATTTGCAGCAATTTTACTGTATCAATGTGGCCTTATTGAGTTTTAGGCACTATATATTTATGAACAATTATAAATAGTAATAGCACATCAATATGTGGCACTTCAGCGCTATTGAAATGCTCTCTGAGCCTGTTAAGACGTTATCGCAAATAACAATAATCTGGATAGACTAATGAACATGCAGCCAATTTTTAATCGTTATCGCCCACTTCAAATTGCTCGTTTTGTAAAAGTGGTATTTAAAGGACACTTTGGAATCAAAGGGGTGGGGGAATTTTATTTCGACCAAGGTAAAGTGCTCTTGCCGGATGTGTCGAATAAGAAACAACTGAAGATTATGAAAGAGGTCAACTTGGCGATTCATCAATTATCGATGGAGTCTTAAATCGGGATATAAGAAAACAGGCTTAGAACGTTAAGCCTGTTTATGCAGTCTCTCTTACGCGAAGTGTTTAAGCTAGATTCGATGGGAAGCACACTCCAGTGCCACCGATGCCACAGTAGCCTTGTGGATTTTTTGCTAAATATTGTTGGTGGTAAGTCTCCGCGAGGTAGTAGTCACTCATTACCGCCAATTCAGTGGTGATATTTTTACTTAAAGATTCACCAATTGCTTGTTGGTAAGTCGCTTTACTTTGTTCTGCCATCGCGAGATCGTTTTGGTCTTCGGTATAAATCGCTGAGCGATATTGAGTGCCAATATCATTACCTTGACGCATACCTTGGGTTGGGTCATGTTTCTCCCAAAAGATCCTCAGTAACTCTTGTAGAGTCAATTGATTAGGATCGAAAATCACTCGTACTACCTCTGCATGTCCGGTTTCTCCGCTACATACTTCTTGATAAGTGGGGTTCGGGGTATAACCACCACTATAACCAACCGATGTGCTGATCACGCCATCAAGCTGCCAGAAAACACGCTCTGCTCCCCAGAAGCATCCGAGTCCTAATAATATTTCTTTACTGCCTGTTGGTTTGTCGGCAGTTAAATCTGTTTGATTAATATAATGTAACTCTGTGATGAGCATTTTTTCATCACGGCCAGCTAATGCCGTTTCTTGAGTCACTAATTTATCTTTATTCGACATATATAATCCTTATCTGGCTTTTGAGAACAGGGAAAGTCTGGTAGTTTAAGCTGCATACTATAATAGGTCCCAAACCATAGACCGATGAATCTCTGTAGTCATTTCAAATCTATGAATATTTTGAAATGACAAACTACAGCAGTTTTGACAATGAGTACAAATATTCACTTATGAAAAATAGTCACCTCGCTTCATTGTTGACCTGTTTGCTGATTTTTTCATCAGCACCGAGTTATGCGGAAACTGAACTCACCATTGACGGTTTAGATGGTGAGTTAAAAGATAATGTCTCTTCATATTTATCAGCGATTAAAGAAAGTGAGTATTCCACCTCATTGCGTTTTCAGTCGCGAGTTAAGCAAAATATTATCGATGCCCTTAAAGCTCTCGGTTATTACAATCCCACGATTCAATTTCAAATTGAAAGTGATACGGATGATCCTGACGCGGATAACGAATTAATCGTGATAGTTGATGCGGGTATTCCTACCATCATTTATGAAAGTGATATTGTAATTGAAGGCGATGCAGCCACCGATATGGACTTTATGCGTTTAATAGACCGATCAAAATTAAATTTAGGACAAGTACTGAATCACGGTAATTATGAAGGGTTAAAAAGTGCTTTGCGTAATCTCGCATTACAAAAAGGCTATTTTGATGGCCAATTTATTGATACTCGCTTACAAGTCTCACCAAGTCGAAATCAAGCTTTTGTGCACCTTCGTTATCAAAGTGGTCAACGTTACGTGTTTGGCCAAACCATTATTACTGGCAGTCAAATCGAAAAAAAGCGAGTTCAATCGTTAGTACCGTATGACAATGGTCAACCATATCAATCGGTTTTAGTCGGTGAGCTTAACCAAAACTTATCGAGTTCTGAGTGGTTTGCTAACATTTCGGTGGAGCCCGATATTGAAAGCGTAAATGAAGGTAAATCATTACCAATGAAGGTTCGAGTCTCACCGCAAACACGTAACCAAATAGAAACTGGTTTAGGTTATTCCACCGATGTTGGTCCACGTGGCAAGCTTTCATGGAAAAAACCTTGGCTCAATAAATATGGTCATAGTGTCGGTGCTAGTGTGATGTTATCGGGACCTGAAAAAACCTTTACTGCTAACTATAAGATTCCACTGGAAGATGTGCTACTTGATTATTATCTCGTACAGTACGGCTTTAAAGATGAGGATGATAATGACACCAATAGCCAAGAACAAAACCTATCGTTTGAACGCCATTGGCTCTACGATAATGGTTGGCATCGAACCATTTATTTACGTTTATTATATGAAGATTATGTGCAAGCATCCGAATTTGGCCACTCTTTATTTGTGTTACCAGGCGTTTCCTTCTCCAGAGTAAGAACGCGTGGTCATACTATGCCAATGTGGGGCGATAAACAAAGTATTAGTTTTGAATATGGCGATCCGTCACTGCTATCCGATACGAGAATTATCCGCGTGGTAGGTCATACAGGATGGATTCGCGGGATTGGTCGTAATCATCGCTTTCTGACTAGCTTAGGCGCAGGAGGCGCTTTTGCTGATAACTGGTCGGAAGTACCACCATCATTACGCTTTTTTGTCGGTGGGGTGAACTCACTGCGTGGCTATGGTTATGAAGAAGTCTCACCAAGAAATAGTAGCAATGAGCTAGAAGGTGGTGCTTATATGGCAACGTCTAGTTTGGAATATCAATATCGAGTAACCGGCAATTGGTGGGGCGCGGCATTTTTAGATGTTGGTGATGCTTGGACCGATACCCCAGAATGGAAACGAGGTGTTGGCCTTGGAGTGCGCTGGGCTTCTCCTGTGGGGCCAGTACGTCTAGATTTTGCTTATGGGTTAGATGCCGATGATGGTGATGAATTCCGTATCCACTTTACCTTAGGTCCTGAGTTGTAATGAAGCGATTACTTAAATGGCTACTTGGCATTATTTTATTGATCCCAACGACGGTTTTGGTTGCTTTGCTATTAGTTGCGCTATTGTTGTTTACCAATGTTGGTTTAAACAGTGGTTTGTGGGTAGCGCAAAAATTAGTGCCAGAGCTAAAGGTGGGCTCCACCGAAGGTAGCTTATTACCTACTTTCACTTTGCACGATGTTCAATATAACGATGAAACGTTAGGCGTTGCGACGGAATTAAAGCGCTTTGATTTCTCCACCTCAATTGATTGTTTATTTGAGCACTCAGTGTGTATTGATACTATCGCGGTCGATGGCCTGAAGTTTTCAATGTCGGATGCGCCTGCTTCTGAAAGTACTGAGCCAGAGGATAGTAGCTCATTAATGCCAGCCATTTTCATCCCTATTCCAGTGTCACTAACGCACCTCACTCTTAATGATATTGATTTGAATATTTTGGGCTATAAAGCCTCTTGGAAGCACTTTTCTACCGGGCTTTATATGCAAGGGCGTACACTGAGATTGCGTCCAACTAATTGGAAAACCATTCGTTTAATTTTAGCACCCGATGAGGCTGACAAAACGCCTGAGTCGGTCGATAAAACCCCATTAGCACAGCGGCCCGATATTCTTCTACCTAAAGTTGCATTGCCTATCAATTTGCAAGTCGAACCATTTAATGTTGATGACTTTATTTTTCTACAAGATTCACCGATTAAAGTGAATCATCTAGGTTTCAAAGGCTCACTGACGGGGAGCCAACTTGATATCCGAGATCTTAAGCTTGATATGCCACAGGCCGATTTAGATTCAAATGCCAAGCTAACCATGTCTGGAGATTACCCGTTAACGCTGCAAGCGAAAGGTCTAGTCAAAATGGCGGAATATTCAGGCCAGACGATCACCTTAGATGCCAAAGGGAGTGTCGCGAATCTTAATGTATCGAGTGAACTTTCGGGGGGAGTGGAAGCGAAAATCAAGGCTCACCTTAAACCGCTGAAAGCCACGTTACCATTTGGCTTATCTATTAAAGATGCGAAAGCACAGTGGCCAGTTAAAGGACAAGCTGATTATAACGTTAATATTGAACATTTAGATGGTAGTGGTTCATTAGAGGGCTATCAATTTGACTTAAACTCGCAAGTTTCAGGTAAGGATATTCCGGCCTCAGATATCGAATTTGATGCAAAGGGCGATCTTGATCAGATTGAATTACATAAACTAAATATTGCGACGCTTGGTGGCAATGTTACCGGTCAGGCGATGGTTAATTGGCAAGCGCCATTAAATTGGAAAGCAACCTTAGGTTTGAGTGATATTCAGCCCGGAATGCAATGGCCACAAGCGGAAGGTATCCTCAACGGCAGCTTAATTAATACCGGAAACTTAACGACACAAGGAGGTTGGAAAGTACAGTTTCCAAGCTTGGCGATAGATGGCAAGTTACGTGGTTATCCACTGTCTTTAAAAGGTCAGTTAAATGCCAGTGATCTTCATGGCAAAGGCCTATACATTGTTAGAACTCGCGGATTAAAACTTTCTCACGCAAAAAATAGTGTCAGAATTAAAGGTAGGGTTGAGCAGCAGTGGGATATGAATATAGCGCTTCATATGCCCAAACTGGAAACTACCATTCCAGAGCTAAAAGGCCAAGCGATGGGCAATATTCAGTTGCGTGGCGAACAAAAGTCGCCGCAAATCTTGACCGACTTATCGATCAGCGATATCGATTGGAAGCAAGGTGAAGCCACATTAAAATCGCTGCTAGTTAAAGGGCAAGTTTCACCTTTGCCATCACCAAGTGGGGATATTCGCTTGAATGCTCAAGGTGGTTTATATCAAGAACATCAACTCAAAGATCTGACTTTAGCTTTTAAAGGTAATGAGCAAGAGCATCAACTCGATCTTGATATGATGACGGATTTATTTTCAACCAGCCTCGCGGTTAAGGGAGGAATAAAAAATAAGCCACAACAAACTAAGCCAAGTGAAGCGTGGCAAGGGCAATTAGCGTCGGCACAAATTACCTTAATGGAATCAAAAACCAACCAACAAACCAACCCCATCTGGCAGATTGATCATCCCGTTGAGATCAGCTATCAATTGTCATCTCAACGTGTGAGTGTGCAAGCGCATTGTTGGCAACATCTACCTTCGAAAATTTGTTTAGATAAAGACCTTTCTGTCGGTAACGATGGCGAGGTGACGTTGTCTATTCAACAATTTTCTTTTGATGAGTTGGCCGTTTTCCTTCCTGAAGATACAGAGATTAATGGTGAGTTAAATGTTAACGCTTGGCTGAAATGGGCAAACAATAAAGCACCGCAGGCGAAGTTAGATGTTGATATTCCTCAAGGTAATGTCGTTCAGAAATTGGATACCCCACTTACGATTCCTTGGGATAAGATTCAATTATCTGCTAATTTACAACAAAATAAGCTCGATATGAGTTGGTTATTGGCGTTAACTAATAATGGCCAAGTTAAAGGTCAAGCCACTATTCCCAATGTTCAAGATCAACAAATGTCGATTGATGGTGATAATACTATTGAGGGGATTCATCTTGGTTTTTTACGTCCTTTTCTCGGTGAGCAAAATCGGCTTAATGCTAATGTGAATTCCAAGCTCGATTTTAATGGCCCTATTCTCAATCCTAAAGTGTTGGGCAATTTTGGTATTGACGATTTTCAAGTAGAAGGCCCATTGTTCCCGGTTGATATTCATCAAGGAGAAGTCAAAACTCAATTTAATGGTTATTCGGCGACCTTAAATAGTGCATTAGAAACCGATGATGGTGATTTACAGCTACAAGGACATGCCAATTGGGCGCAGCGTAATAACTGGTATGCCAATTTACGCGCCTTTGGTGATGAACTGAAAGTTGAAGCTCCACCTATGGTATCTTTAAAAGTAAAACCAGACCTCACCATTGCGATTACGCCTACACTAGCAAAAATCACCGGTAATATTGATATTCCTTGGGGGAGAATTTTAGTCGAAGAACTACCAGAAAGTGCGGTAGGTTTATCGAAAGATGAAATCATTTTGGATGAAGATCTGAATCCGGTAGAAGAGAATAATGGCCTATCAATGGCGATAGAGAGCGATATTACTATCAATATTGGTGATGATGTCAGTTTGTCGGCATTTGGTTTAAAAGGTTATTTAGTAGGAAGTTTGAAAGTTTCTCAGAAAGATAAAGGCCCATTTATTTTAGGTGAAGTAAGAATTGAAGAAGGTTATTACCAATCCTTTGGCCAAGACTTGATCATTAAAGAGGGGAAAATTTTAATGAATGGTCCGGCGGATCAACCTTATGTGGCAATTAAAGCGATCCGAAATCCAGACAATACTCAAGATGATGTGATTGCCGGGATTAAAGTGAATGGCCCTGCTGATGCGCCAGAAGTTAAAGTATTTTCTGAGCCAGCGATGTCGCAAACTAATGCTTTATCATATTTATTACGCGGCCAAGGAATAGAAGATGGTTCAAGTGGCAGTACCATGACGACTGCATTAATCGGTTTAAGTTTGGCTAAAAGTGGTCAGTTAGTTGGTGAGCTTGGTGAAGCCTTTGGAGTGCAAGACTTACAACTGGGAACCACGGGCTCGGGGGATGATTCTCAGGTTACGGTAAGTGGTTATATTGCACCAGGTCTACAGGTGAAGTATGGCGTCGGAATATTTAATGCATTAGGTGAGTTTACCGTGCGTTATGAATTGCTTACCGATTTCTATGTTGAAGCGGTGACGGGAGTCGATAGTGCCGTCGATTTCCTCTATCAGTTTAGTGTAAATTGATGGTGAATAGATTTTATAGTGATGAATAAAAAGGAACAATCATGTCACACCGTGTTTTAGTTTATGGCACGTTACGCCAAGGAGAGTCGAATCATCACTTATTAACAAATAGCCAATTTTTAGGCAATGTAGTAACGGAAGCGCAGTTTCAGCTGTTTGATTTAGGGCCTTATCCTGCGGCGATAAAAGGTGAGCAGGCTTTAGTGGCTGAAGTGTATTTAGTTGATGATGATACCATGAAGCGACTGGATATATTGGAAGACTACCCTAATGAATATGACCGAGAGCTAGTCACTACGCCACATGGGCAAGCGTGGATATATTTATATCAAAACAAACGCTTATTGACGAAAGGCATACCGTCTGGAGATTGGTGTCAATTTCGAGAGTCGTTTTAGTCTTGAGCGTAATCTTTAAATAATTGGAATAAAAAAGAGCCGATAATGGCTCTTTTTTCATTGTGTTAGGTTTGAAGCGAGAGTCATTATTTCTGAGCGCGCTCGTAAGATTCTAGAATTTCTTTACGTGCTGCTGCGACATCTTCCCAGCCATCAACTTTTACCCATTTGCCTTCTTCAAGATCTTTGTAGCGCTCAAAGAAATGGGTAATTTGAGATTTAAGCAACTCAGGAACATCGTTGATGTCTTGAATGTGCTCGTATTCTTTAGATAGTTTGCTGTGAGGTACCGCAATCACTTTGGCATCTTCACCAGACTCATCTGTCATTTTTAATACGCCAACCGGACGGCAACGAATTACGGAACCTGGCATTAATGGAAATGGCGTTGGAACTAAAACATCAACGGGATCGCCATCTAAAGAGAGGGTGTTATTTACATAACCATAGTTACATGGGTAGAACATCGGTGCCGACATAAAGCGGTCAACAAATACTGCGCCACTGTCTTTATCGACTTCATATTTAATTGGGTCTGCATTAGCAGGGATTTCGATCACTACATATAAGTCGTCTGGTAGTGATTTACCAGCAGGTACATTATTCAAGCTCATTGGGCTTCCTTTCTTTATTTTGCATCAATTAGATTTGAAATTAACGGCTTTGATTATAACGTGACTTGTTAAGGGGTTGTAAAGGGCTTACGTGAAATATGCGAAGGAAATTCTAACGAAGCGACAAGAAAAAAGAGAAGCAACAAGAAGCAGTAAGAGAAAAGATTAATAACAAGAGAAAAAGATAGGAGGAATAAGCTCCTCCTATCTTTATTGTTAGTCGAGGCAATGAGCTATTCAGGATATTGCTCTAAAAAGCTTTCTACTTTATCGACCATTAATGGTGAGCCAACGACAAAAGGAACTCGTTGATGTAGCTCAGTTGGCTTTAAATCCATGATACGGTTTTTACCATCGGTTGCTTTTCCGCCAGCTTGCTCCATTAGAAAAGCAATCGGGTTGCACTCGTACAATAATCGTAACTTACCATTTGGATGGCTTTCAGTGCTTGGGTAGAGGTAGACCCCACCTTTTAATAAGTTGCGGTGAAAGTCAGCGACTAAAGAGCCAATGTAACGAGAAGTATAAGGACGATTATCTTCTGGCACATTTTCTTGGCAATACTTGATGTATTTTTTGATGCCAGTTGGGAAACGAATGTAGTTACCTTCATTAATTGAATAGATGGTGCCAGATTGTGGGATCGTCATCTGTTCGTGAGATAGGCAAAATACGCCAAGTGATGGGTCGTAAGTGAAGCCATGCACGCCATTGCCAGTCGTGTAAACCAACATAGTAGAAGAGCCGTAAATAATATAACCAGCCGCCACTTGCTTATGACCCGGTTGTAGGAAATCTTCTTCGGTTGGTGGAGTGCCAATTGGAGAAACGCGGCGATAAATTGAGAAGATGGTGCCAACTGAAACATTCACATCAATGTTAGATGAACCATCAAGTGGATCCATTAACACTACGTATTTGGCATTTTTATTAAGATCTTTATTAAAGGCAACTGCCTCATCTTCTTCTTCACTGGCTACGCCACAGACTTGATCGCGAGCTTCTAATGCCGCTTTAAATTTGTCATTAGCGTACAAATCAAGTTTTTGTTGTTCTTCTCCTTGAACATTCTCTGCGCCCACCGAGCCAGTAATATCAACTAGTCCGGCTTTATTGATTTCCCTATTGACTATTTTAGCTGCCAATTTAATAGAACCGAGTAGAGAAGATAAGTCTCCACTGGCATGAGGGAAGTGGTGTTGGTTTTCGACAATAAATTCACCAAGTGTACGCATGGTCGACATGTTTAATCCTTTTGTGTCGTTAAGCTACGGGTGTGTTCGGGGCTAACTCATTGTAAAAGGATAAACTTTTTTATGGTAATGAAGTAACTATGCCAACAGCAGAAAATGTTTAATTCTTATTTCAGTTTATATCCTTTCAATTCTAACCATACTTTTCTGTGTGTTTACGGTACTATTCAGAATTATTGTACATTCATTTTTTTAGATCCTAATAGTTGGATTGGAACCATTGTTATGCATATTCATATTCTCGGTATTTGTGGCACATTTATGGGGGGAGCGGCAGTTTTAGCGCGCCAACTCGGACATAAAGTGACAGGTTGTGATGCTAATGTTTATCCACCGATGAGCACATTACTCGAATCTCAAGGTATTGATATTATAGAAGGCTTTGACCCTTCTCAGCTTGAGCCCGCGCCGGATCTGGTTGTGATAGGTAATGCAATGAGCCGTGGTAATCCTTGTGTTGAATATGTGTTAAATAACAATTTGAAATACACCTCAGGTCCACAATGGTTACAAGAATTTTTATTACATGATCGTTGGGTTCTTGCTGTTTCTGGTACTCATGGAAAAACCACCACATCGAGTATGTTGTCTTGGATTTTAGAAGATTGCGGTTATGCACCGGGCTTCTTAGTCGGAGGCGTATTGGGTAACTTCGGTGTGTCGGCACGTTTAGGCGAAAGTATGTTTTTTGTGGTCGAAGCCGACGAATATGACAGTGCTTTTTTCGATAAGCGTTCAAAGTTTGTGCATTACCACCCACGTACATTAGTGATGAACAATTTAGAGTTCGATCATGCAGACATCTTTGACGATTTGGAAGCGATTAAGCGTCAATTTCACCATTTAGTTCGCACCGTGCCGGGCAATGGTCGTATTCTAACGCCAAGCAATGATGATGGTTTGAAAGAGGTGATTAAGCGTGGTTGCTGGAGTGAACTAGAATACATCGGCGACGATGGCCATTGGAAAGCTGAAAAAGTGAAAAAAGATGGCAGCCATTTCCAAGTGTATTTAGATGGCCAACATCATGGTGATGTGGTGTGGGATTTAGTCGGTGACCATAATGTGAATAATGCGTTGATGGCGATTGCCGCGGCGCGTCATGTGGGAGTTACGCCAGATCTAGCTTGTGAAGCATTGGGTAAATTCATCAATACTAAGCGTCGTTTAGAGTTAAAAGGTGAAGTAAAGGGCATTAAGGTCTATGACGATTTTGCTCATCACCCAACTGCGATTGAGCTTACGTTAGAAGGTTTACGTAATAAAGTCGGTGATAGTAAAATTATCGCGGTGTTTGAGCCTCGTTCTAGCACGATGAAAATGGGCGTACATAAACAAACTTTAGCCGCCGCTTTTAAGCATGCCGATCAAGTTTGCTTATATCAGCCAAGCAACATTCAATGGTCAGTAGAAGAAGTGGCGCAACAGTGTTCTCAACCAAGTTACGTTGATGACAATATTGACAGCTTTGTGGAACATATTGTGGCTCAAGCGCAGACTGGCGATCAGATCTTAGTGATGAGTAACGGTGGCTTTGAAGGGATCCACGCCAAGTTATTACAAGCTTTACAGCAAAAATAGTAAAAAGATCATAGTAAGTAAAAAGATCATTGGTGATAAAAAGATCACTATAATCCTTTTGCTCACCAAACTCATTCTCTGTTGAGGAAGTGAACATGTCTCAATTGATGGAAAAGAAAATCACTCTTGCTTTCACTGGTGCCTCTGGTGCGCCTTATGGACTGCGTCTATTAGAGTGTTTGCTGGCGGCGGACTATACCGTTTATTTGTTGATCTCATCAGCGGCCCGTGTCGTGATGGCAACCGAGCATGATTTAAAGTTACCAAGTGGCCCAGAAGCGGCGCAAAAAGCTTTGATTGAACACCTTAAATGTCGCAGTGATAAGTTAATTGTATGTGGTAAAGAAGATTGGTTTTCACCCGTCGCTTCAGGATCGGCTGCGCCGAAAAAAATGGTAGTGTGTCCATGTTCTGCTGGTAGTGTGGCTTCGATTGCTCACGGAATGTCGGATAATTTAATTGAACGTGCTGCTGATGTGGTAATGAAAGAACGCGGCCAGTTATTGCTGGTGGTACGAGAAACACCATTTTCGACGTTGCATTTAGAGAATATGCACAAGCTATCGCAAATGGGCGTCACCATAATGCCCGCGGCCCCAGGCTTTTATCATCAACCTAAAACGATTGAAGATTTAATTGATTTTATGGTGGCGAGAATTCTCGATCATTTAGGTGTTGAACAAGGTTTAGTACCTCGTTGGGGCTACGATCAACGCTCTAGCTAACAGTGTTGATATTAAGCTAATATAACGACTCGTTTACCGTTACGTAAGATCTTACAATTTATACAACTCATCGGGGTGCTGAATCATGTGATTTAGCTGAGATAACACCCGTGACCTGAACCAGATAATGCTGGCGTAGGAATTGAGTGGGTTTTTCCTTCTTTTCCCTGTGCCGCTCACTAAATAAGGATTAATCTAGTGAACTTCACACCTAAAGCGCTTACTTTTCTTGCTTTCTCTTGTGCTGCAACCTTTTCTACTTCAGCGCTAGCGGAGCAAAAGCCTACCTTAACCGTTTATACTTACGATTCTTTTACTTCCGATTGGGGGCCTGGTCCGAAAATCAAACAAGCTTTTGAAAGCCAATGTGGCTGTAAATTGAATTTTGTTGCTTTGGATGATGGCGGTTCAGTGTTAAGTCGTATTCGTTTAGAAGGTAACAATACCAAAGCAGATGTGGTTCTAGGATTAAATAACAACATTATGGCGCAGGCCCAGCAAACGGGACTACTTGCCAAGCATGATGTTGATACTTCTCAAGTCACTATTCCCGGTGGTTGGAATAATTCTTATTTTGTGCCTTTTGATTACGGCTACTTTGCCTTTGTGTACAACAAAACGAAAATGACCAACCCACCCAAAAGCTTAAAAGAATTAATCGAGCGTGATGATTTTAATATTATTTATCAAGATCCACGCACATCGATTACTGGCCAAGGTTTATTGCTGTGGGTGAAAGCGGTTTATGGTGATGATGCGGTGCAAGCATGGAAAAAAATTGCCGATAAAACGGTTACGGTGAGTAAGGGGTGGTCAGACTCTTACCCTATGTTCTTAAAAGGGGAGAGCGATATGGTGTTGTCTTATAGTACCTCTCCGGCTTATCACATCATTGCTGAAAATGATGACCAATACGCTGCGGCTAATTTTACTGAAGGCCAATATGCACAAATAGAATTGGCAGCCAAGGTGGCGAGTACCAAGCACTCTAAATTAGCCGATGAGTTTATGCATTTTATCTTAACCGATGATTTCCAATCCGTGATGGCAACCGGTAATTGGATGTACCCAGTGACCGATGTTAAGTTGCCAAAAGGTTATGAGCAATTAACGGTGCCAAGCAAAATGTTGTCGTTAGAGCCCGAAACCGTTGCTAAGCAGTTGAAAGGTTGGACTCGTGAGTGGCAGATGGCTTTGTCGCAATAAAGCAATGACAACTCTTTTCGTTTTTAAGGCTCTAATAGGACGCCAGCGTGATTAATGTTCCGGTTCCTAAGTTAGGTATTGCGGTTGCGCTGGTGATAGCTGCGTTTGTCTGCGCAACAATAGGAGCGTTGGTTCTGCATGCCCCAACGTTAAATATTAGTTGGATTTTATCCGATCCTTATTATCGACATATCACCTTCTTTAGTTTCTATCAGGCATTCTTTTCGACTTTGTTGAGTGTTGGCTTAGCGATTCCGGTTGCTCATGCGTTATCTCGACGAGAATTTATAGGCAAGTCGTTGTTATTGAAACTGTTTGCTTCGACATTGGTATTGCCAGTGTTGGTTGGCGTATTCGGTATTTTAGCGATTTTAGGTAACAGTGGCTTGGTCGCTAGCGTATTAAAAGCTTTTGATGCCCGCTTACCTTTTTCGATTTACGGCTTAAGTGGTATTTTAGTCGCCCATGTCTTTTTTAACTTACCTTATGCCTGCCGCTTGTTATTACATGCTTTAGAATCGATACCTAATGAGCAACATAAATTGTGCGCTCACTTGGGAATGAATGGATGGCAGAAGTTTTGTCAAGTCGAATGGCCCCGTATGAGGCAGCAACTTCCACATGTCGCTGGCTTAGTGTTTATGCTGTGCTTTACTAGCTTTTCGACGGTTATGGTATTAGGTGGTGGGCCTAAGTCGACCACGATTGAACTGGCTATCTATCAAGCAATTAAGTTTGATTTTGACCTACAAGCTGGCGCGATTCTCGCGTTATGGCAAATGATGTTATGTGGTGGGTTAAGTTTACTATTATTGCGTTTAGTTAAGACCTTGCCAGCTTCGACTCAGTCTAGCCAACAAGTGTTACTAGTGTGGCCCGATTCTCGTTTAGCGAAAGTTTGGGATAGCATTTGGATCCTAGCGGCAATGCTGCTTGTGCTACCGCCTTTAGTGATGGTGATATGGCAAGGCTTGAATCCTCAATCATTAATTGTGCTGCAAGATGCTAAGTTTTGGCAGGCTTTAATGGCTTCTCTTAAAGTTGCAACATTGGCCAGTTCACTTGCTTTAGTCATGGGGATGACCATTTTATTTACCAGTCGTGCTTGGCACTTGAAAGGGCGTGGTCAATGGGCTGGCCGTTTAGAGTTAGTGGGCACGATTATTTTGGTGACGCCGGGAATAGTGATTAGCACCGGGCTATTTTTATTGCTGCGTAAACAAGTTGACGTATTCAGCCTCGCTTTTGTGATGGTGATTTTAGTGAATGGGCTAATGGCATTACCGTATATCATCAAAACGTTGTCGCAACCGATGTTACAAATTTCGCAACAATATCAATTTTTATGTCAAAGTTTAGGTATGACAGGTTGGAATCGTTTCAAAATGGTTGAGTGGAAAGCGCTAAATAAACCCATTGCTCATGCCTTTTCGATTAGCTTTATGTTTTCTATGGGAGATTTAAGCGCCGTGGCACTATTTGGTAATCAATCTTTCATTACGTTGCCTTTGTATTTATTTCAATTATTAGGAAGTTATCAAATGCCTGCAGCGGCGATGGTCTCGCTGTGCTTATTGGTGTTTAGTGTCATTTGTTTTAGCTTGATTGATGTCATTTTTAAACGGAGTAGTCGTTAATTATGAAGAAGAATGACCATGTCTGATTGTGCCATTGATATCCAGCAAGTCATTTATGATTATCAAAGTGAAACCTTTCATTTTGACTTACAGGTAGAGCGTGGTTCGACTATGGCTTTGATGGGACCTAGTGGCTCTGGCAAATCCACATTACTCAGTTTAATCGCCGGTTTTATTGAGCCTAAACAAGGGAAGATTAACGTCGATGGGTTATCTGTGATTGGTTTGCAGCCTCACCAAAGACCATTGGCAATGCTGTTTCAAGAGCATAATTTATTTAGCCATTTAACGGTAAGACAAAATATTGGTCTTGGTTTACATCCCGGTTTGAAATTAACGAACCAACAAAAACAACAAGTCGGTGAAGCCGCCCAGCAAGTTGGTATTGTTGAACTATTAGATCGCTTGCCAGAGCAGTTATCGGGCGGACAGCGGCAACGCGTCGCACTGGCAAGGTGTTTTGTACAACCTCATTCTATTTGGTTGTTGGACGAACCTTTTTCAGCGTTAGACCCGATTTTACGTCAAGAAATGTTGTCGTTGGTGTCAAACCTAGCCAAAGATCGCAATATCACTGTATTGATGGTGACACATCATTTGTCAGATGCTAAATCGATAGGCAGTCATTTTGCCTTTATGGAGCAAGGCAAGGTGACCGTATGCGACCGAATATCACATTTAACCCAAGAAAGTACGAACGCTCATTTAAGGGCGTTTCTCAAAGCGAGTGGAAATTAAAACAGCCCTTGATATTGTCAGTATCAAAGGCTGTATATTTATATGAAAAATAAGGTTAAAGTTTTTTACTATCCGCAAGTAATGTTAGTTAGTCGTTCAGTAAAAATTGATTTCGTTTATTGATAAATTCGGAATAGTTTTCATCTTTGAGACTATATTTTCGCCAGGTTAAAAAACTTTGTAGGTAGCCTAATGATGAATAAAAAATGATAGTATAACCTAGCACTTCTATTCCTTCTTCTACGACACGTTTGATTGTTCGATCATATTCAGGCCCAAGAATACCTAGCCAAAAATGACCCATACCAAATAAGCGCGAAAATACCAGTAGCAATGCCATTCCTATACATAATGAGAAGAAATGGCTGCTTTGGGTGAAATGGGAGAAAGTGTGTATGGTTTGTTTGATATTTCTTGAAGCGTATATCACACAGGCAGCCGTGAGGATAAGCACAGGTATTATCCAAAAGCCATGAAATACTAAATCCAATAAGCCATCTAATTCACGGATAAACATACAACCGAAAAAACCAGCCACTAAAGTACAAAAATGCCGAATAGAAGGCTCTTGATAAGCGGTATAAGCAAAAGATAATGCACTAAGTAGTAAGATTAACTCTTGAAAGTACTCAGTGAGTGAGGTTTCACCTATCCCTTGCTTGAGATAAATCAGGTCATAGCTAAGAGTGACAACAGGTAAAGTAACAAGCAAAGCGAGTAATAGAAATTGCCCAAACCCTTTTAGTATATTATGGATATCATTAGACATAAAAAACCTCAAAGTATAAAAGAATTTAGCCTTACAGCGATTGTATAAGATTCCATTCAAGTATCGGACAAGGCAAAGAGGTTGGGTATTCTATAACGTTTTATTTACTTTTCTATTATTTTTACCACTCATTTATTCAACCTAAAAAACCAAAAATAATCCCTACTTAAACAATGGTTAAATCTAAGTAGGGATTTTTCATATTCAAGCTAGGATGATGGGAATCATTATAAGTTTTCTTCGGCGAATTCCGCTAAACGGCTACGAACCACACCATTTAAGTGAATGTTGGCACTACCTTCGAAGTTTTTAAAGCGTTCAACCATGTAAGTTAATCCTGAAGTTACAGGCGTTAGGTAAGTAGAGTCGATTTGCGCCAAGTTACCCGAACAAACAATTTTGGTGCCTTCACCACAACGAGTAATGATGGTTTTGATTTGCGAAGCAGTCAGATTTTGACACTCATCAAGCAATACAAAAGCATTTTGAATTGATCGGCCACGCATAAAGTTGATGGATTTGAATTGAATATTGGCTTTATCACAAATGTATTTTAATGAGCCTTCAGTGCAGTGATCGTTTTTATGCAGAGCTTCAAGCGTATCGGTGATCGCCGCCAGCCAAGGCATCATTTTTTCTTCTTCTGTACCGGGTAAGAAACCAATGGCTTCACCGATATCTGGCGTATTACGAGTGACGATGATTTTATCGAACATTTTCTTTTCAATGGTCATTTCTAACGCTGCGGCCATGGCTAGCATAGTCTTACCACTACCTGCTGCGCCCGTTAAAATCACCAAATCAATTTCAGGATCAAGTAAGGCATCCATTGCCATCCCTTGATAGACATTTTTTGGATAAATATCCCAAGCGTGTCGGTGCATCAAACGTTCTCGGCTAAGATCTTTAATTTTGGCATTTGTCGGATACAGTTCTTCAACACGACCAGCAAAATCGGTATCTTCATCGATGATATATTGATTAATAAAGGTGGGCTCTAAGCCTTCTCGATCAACGGTATGAAAAGTTTTGTTACCGACGTTGTGGCTTTCTACTTGTTTAAAGTTATCCCAAAAGCTGCCTTGGTATTCATTAAAACCCTTGGTTAGGAACTGCACATCATCAATTAATTGGTCAGTTCGGTAATCTTCAACATACAGAACACCCGCCCCTTTAGCTCGTAAGCGCATATTGATATCTTTGGTGATTAATACGACTTCTCGTGGTGCGCGACGGTTTTGCAGGGCAATCACGCCATTTAAAATTCGGTTATCGCCTGCTTTATCAGCAAAGGCTTTATCACTATCTTGTATGTCGAAATCAGCTAGAATCGAAATGGTGCCAGTAGCTTGATTATCTTTAGCAAAAGGAATGCCTTGGGATATTTCATCGGGTGTCGCATCGTGAAAAATGGCTTCTAAGGCTCGAATGGCGACTCGGGCATCTCGGGCAACATCACGTTTGCTGTCTTTGATGCGATCAAGTTCTTCTAACACCGTCATTGGAATGACGACATCATGTTCTTGGAATGAGTATATGGCGTGAGGTTCATGGAGTAGGATATTGGTATCAAGGACAAAGATTTTGCGTGATGATTTATCGTGTGTTGATGATATTGCGCTAGTTAGCGTTCTGTCGGTCGAGCCCATAGCGTCTCCTTGTTCCGCGGTGCGGAAGGCTAGCAATGTTTGATTGCTAGAGGCAGCTACAGTATATAGATAACATCTTGTTTCTATTTTCGCTATCGAGAGTGTCGGTAGCGTGCAGCTACATAACGATCAAACCCTTTTCATTAATAATACCAATCTCATTAATTATCTAATCATTCTTACTTGTGAAAAGCCTCGATAACTGCGTTATCAATTTTGATTGTAGAGCAACTACTTATCGAAAATTTATGCCTTGTTCTCAAGGCTTTTTCCTGCGTCATCTCTGATCATCTAATTAATTTGATTGGTATAAGCAACGATAGCTTTTTAATACAAAACTATCTGAATACTTATGTTGAGTATATGAAAGATTTTTACTTTCAGCTCTAATTTACCTCTCAAATATTGACACTTTTATGTCAAGGCGAAAATTAACTTCAAATCAGGATGATATATCTAGTCTCATCAAGTAAGATGTGCGGCTTTTTCCTTGTCGGGAAAGCGTATTTTAATGGGATTTGAGGGAAGAATATTTCGTCAAAAAACATGATACGCAAGTGACTTGGGTATAAAATAGATTTCAATAAAGTTAGATTCATAAGGTAGTCGATTACATGGCATTTGCGTTAGGTCAGCGTTGGATTAGTGATACAGAAAGCGATTTAGGATTAGGGACAGTGGTTGGGCTTGATGCTCGTACTGTAACCTTGATGTTTGCTGCATCAGAAGAAAACCGTTTGTATGCCCGTAATGATGCGCCGATCACTCGAGTGGTGTTCAATGTCGGTGATGTTATTGAAAGCCAAGAAGGGTGGACTTTAAAAGTTGAGCATATCGAAGTACAAGATGATGTGATCAGCTATATCGGTACTCGCCAAGATAACCAAGAAAGCGATGTTGTATTACGTGAGATTTTCTTAAACCACCAAATTCGCTTTAATAAGCCGCAAGATAAATTGTTTGCAGGACAAATAGATCGTATGGATAACTTTGTCCTACGCTACAACGCATTAACCAATCAATATCAGCAGTATAAAAGTCCAATGCGTGGCCTTTGTGGCATGCGCGCTGGCCTTATTCCGCATCAGCTTTATATTGCTCATGAAGTGGGCCGTCGTCATGCGCCTCGCGTCCTACTGGCCGATGAAGTTGGCCTAGGTAAAACCATTGAAGCGGGCATGATCATTCACCAGCAAGTATTAACTGGTCGTTCTGAGCGAATTTTGATTGTGGTGCCGGAAACGCTACAGCATCAATGGTTAGTCGAAATGATGCGTCGCTTTAATCTGCATTTTTCGGTATTCGATGAAGAACGTTGCCTAGAGTCGCAAGCCGATGCTTTGAATCCATTTGATACTCAACAATATGTTCTATGTTCACTCGATTTCTTGAAAAAGAATGAAAAACGTTTCAATCAAGCCTTAGCCGCTGATTGGGATTTATTAGTCGTCGATGAAGCGCATCACCTAGAGTGGAGTGTTGACGCACCAAGCCGTGAATATCAAATGGTCGAAGGCTTAGCAGCAAAAATCGCAGGCGTTCTTCTGCTTACTGCAACTCCTGAGCAGCTAGGTCATGAAAGCCACTTTGCTCGACTGCGCTTGCTTGATTCAGACCGCTTTTTTGACTACCCAACTTTTGTGAAAGAAGAGCAGCAATACGCACCGGTAGCCGAAGCAGTCGCCAGTTTAGAATCTGGTCAGCCGCTGACTAACGATCAAAAAAATAGCATCACTGAGTTGTTATCAGAGCAAGATGCTGAGCCGCTATTTAGAATTTTAGATGGTTGTGGCTCACAAGCTGAATTTGATATTGATCAGAAAACCTTAGCTCGCCAAGAATTGATTGATAACTTAATGGATCGTCATGGTACTGGGCGCATCTTGTTCCGTAATACTCGTGCCGCGATCCAAGGTTTTCCTGAGCGCCACGTACACATGTTAGCAATGCCAATGCCTGAGCAATACACTCGAGCAATGCGTGTTTCCAATATGATGGATGGCGAACTTCCTGAACAAACTCAAGCGTTGAAAAACTTGTACCCAGAAGAGATTTTACAAGATCTTGAAGGCGATAAAACCTCATGGTGGACGTTCGATCCTCGCGTGACTTGGCTTATCGATAAAGTATTAGAAAAACGCTCTGAAAAGATCTTAGTGATCGCATCACGATCTTCTACTGCCTTGCAACTAGAGCAAGCTTTGCGTGAGCGTGAAGGTATCCGAGCGACGGTATTCCATGAAGGTATGTCGATTCTGGAGCGTGATAAAGCCGCCGCTTACTTTGCTCAAGAAGAAGGTGGAGCGCAGGTACTGATCTGTTCTGAAATTGGTTCTGAAGGACGTAATTTCCAGTTTGCCAACCAGTTGGTGATGTTCGACTTGCCATTCAACCCTGACCTATTAGAACAACGTATTGGCCGTTTAGATCGTATTGGTCAAACTCGTGATATCGAAATTTTCGTTCCTCATTTAGAAAATTCAGCGCAATCAATTTTGGCTCATTGGTATCACCAAGGTTTGAATGCATTTGCAGAAACCTGTCCGACAGGTCGCGCAGTGTATGATGAATATTCTGCCAATTTAATTGCCATGCTAGCTTCGGGCGATATGAGTGAGTTAGAGCATTTAGTCGAGCAATCGGCAGCGCTCAATAAACAACTGAAATCGAAATTAGAGCAAGGTCGTGACCGTTTGCTAGAAATTCACTCGAACGGTGGTGAAAAAGCGCAACAAATTACTAAAACTATTAAATCTGGTGATAATGATACTAACCTTGTGACCTTTGCGCTTGGCCTGTTTGATACCATAGGTTTAAACCAAGATGACAAAGGTGAAAATGCCCTCGTGATGACACCATCAGAACACATGATGGTGCCAAGCTACCCTGGGTTACCTTATGAAGGTGCGACCATTACTTTTGATCGCGATACTGCGCTTTCTCGTGAAGATATGCACTTTATGAGTTGGGAGCATCCAATGATCCAAGGTGGTATTGATCTCTTGCTTAGCGAAAATGTGGGTACTAATGCGGTTTCTCTTTTGAAAAACAAAGCATTACCCGTCGGCACTATGTTCTTGGAGCTAGTGTATTTAGTGGATGCTCAAGCACCAAAGCGTAGTGGCATTAACCAATTCTTACCCAAAACCCCAATTCGTTTATTGATGGATGCCAAAGGTAACGAACTTTCAGAACAAGTACCGTTTGACACATTTAACCGCCAACTTAGTCCGATTAACCGTCATATGGCGAGTAAAGTGGCGAGTTCAGTGCAAGATCAGATTCACTCGTTAATTGAAAATGCGGAGCAAGCGGTATTACCAAAACTGGATGACGTACGCCAAACCGCGAAATCTGAGATGCAGCAAAAGCTTAACTCTGAATTAGAACGTTTATTGGCGCTTAAAGCCGTCAATCCAAACATACGTGATGAAGAAATTAGCACCATTGAAACGCAAATCGAAACACTGTCTGGTTACATCGAAACCGCGCAGTTACAGCTTGATTCTTTGCGTTTGATCGTCGTTGCTCATCAGTAATACGTCACTCGGAAAATTCGTTTCTCGTAGCTCGATGTTATCTTTTCGAGTTACGAGCAACGAGCTGCCGAGAAATGTTTATTTAACTCCTTGTCTAACCCTAGTTTGTGGAACCTAACCTAGGGACTAGGAACTCTAAACTAGGAACTTGTTTTTCTATGGCCCTACTTGAATATCTTCCACCTACCGATCCTTGGACGGATATCGTCTACCAAGATGAACATATTTTGGTGGCTAATAAGCCTGCGGGGTTGTTATCGGTGCCGGGGCGCTTGGCTGAGCATTACGATAGTATTTGGAGTCGTTTACGTGAGATGTATCCAAATATTGAAGTGGTGCATCGTCTGGATATGGCGACCTCTGGGTTGATGCTATTTGCTTTAACTAAAGAAGCAGAACGTCATATTAAGAAGCAATTCCAATATCGCCTCACCCATAAAATTTATTATGCGCGAGTATGGGGAAGTGTTGAGCTCGACCAAGGTGAAATCGATTTACCGTTGATTTGTGATTGGCCAAATCGTCCTCGACAGAAAGTGTGTCACCAAGATGGCAAACCTTCTGTAACGCGTTATCAAGTAGTGGTGCGAGAAGAGCAGACGACCATCGTTCGTTTACTACCGATCACAGGACGTTCACACCAACTACGAGTGCATATGATGGCGCTTGGTCATCCGATTGTTGGTGATGAATTCTATGCGACTCCAGAGGCGTTAGAGTACTCCGAGCGGTTGCACTTGCATTCTACTGAGTTAAGTTTTTATCATCCGAAAGATAATCAACTAGCAACGGCGTTTGTTGAATGTGATTTTTATCCCGATGTAAAAGCGCAAATTTTGCAACACTTTAGCGCTGAAGCTGAGTTGCCAGATTATAAAACTTTGGTATCGTCATAGTGAACGTGAACTAATCGAAAAGGATGTTACATGCCTATCCCTCTCACTCATTTACCTAGTAAACCAACGGTTGTTTTTTTAGATCATGCGACCATTCCAGAACACATTTCAGTGCCTAACCTGACTTTTGAACATCAATGGCAACAGTTTGACTTAACGCCAGCGGAGAAGGTGGTTGAGAGAATTCAACCTGCCGATATTGTGATTACCAATAAAGTACAATTAACTGCAGAAATTTTGGCTCAAGCCCCGAAACTCAAGTTAATTGCGGTCGCAGCGACAGGAACGAATAACGTTGATGTAGATTACTGTCGTGAACATAAGATTGTGGTTACCAATGTTCAGGGATATGGAACGCGCTCTGTGCCAGAGCATGTGGTGGCGATGATGTTTGCGCTAAAGCGTAATTTAATCGGTTATCACCAAGATATCGCGGCTGGCGAATGGCAAAAACAAAAGCAGTTTTGTTTCTTTACTCATCCTATTACTGATGTGGCCGATTCAACTATCGGGATTATTGGCAGTGGTAGTTTAGGGCAAGCCGTTGGCGTGTTAGCCAAAGCGATTGGTATGAAGGTGGTGTTTGCGGAACGTAAAGGGGTGAAACCTGCTCGTCCCGGCTATATGGCGTTTGAAAAAGTGATTGAAACGGCGGATGTGTTGACTTTGCATTGCCCACTTACTGATGACACGCAAAACTTAATTGCGATGCCAGAACTAACGGCGATGAAACCGAGCGCAATTTTAATTAATGCTGGTCGCGGTGGACTAGTGAATGAGTCAGATTTGGTGGAAGCATTAAAAACGAAACAAATTGCCGGTGCTGGGTGTGATGTGTTTACTCAAGAGCCTGCTGATGAGTCGAACCCTCTAATCGCCAATATGGACTTACCAAACTTACTCCTCACTCCACATGTTGCGTGGGGGAGTCATTCTTCTATTCAAGCGCTGTGTAATATCTTGATGGACAATATTGAAAAATACCAACAAGGTGTTGAGCAGAATCGAGTCTGCTAACGATTTAGCTTATTCGCTAAGGTAGTAATCCGACTTCTTTATAATAACGAATCGCGCCCGGATGCAGTGGCGCGGAGATTCCATCTTTAATCATATTTTCTTTCTTTAACATTGCAAAAGCCGGGTGCAAACGCTTAAAGGTATCAAGATTCTCAAATACCGCCTTGGTGATGTTATAAGCAAGCTCATCGGACATGCGTTTATCGGTAAACACAACGGATAGAGTGCCGAAAGTTTTGATGTCTTTGTCATTGTTCGGATAGAGATTTGCAGGAATGCTAGTCTCTGCGTAATAAGGTACATCATCGACTAATTTATCAATTTTAGGGCCTGTTACGGGAATGATCTTGGCTTGACAGGAAGTAGTCGCTTCTTTTATCGAGGCATTAGGATTACCTAAAATTGAAACAAAAGCATCAATTTGGTTATCGCATAATGCTTGAGCTCGGCTCGCTCCGGTAAATTCTGTTGCCCGCGAGAAGCTTTTCGGTGACCAACCAAATTGTTGCATAATTCTATCCATAGTCGCTCGATCGCCAGATCCTTTATTACCTATATTGACTCGTTTACTTGCTAAATCCGCGACATTTTGAATGTTTGAATCTTTGCGAACGATGAGATTAAAAGGTTCGTTGTGTAAAGAGAAAAGGGCACGCATGTTGGAATAAGGTGCTTTAGGGGTAAATTCGTTACTACCTTGGTAAGCAAAGTACTGCCAATCTGATTGAGTGATTCCTAAATCATTTTTACCTAATCTCACTTGATCAATATTATCGACAGAGCCGGCGGAAGGTTCGATTGAACAGCGAATATTATGCTGTAAACGACCTTTGTTGATTAACTTGCAGATAGAACTACCTGCAGGGTAATAAACTCCTGTTACCGCGCCAGTAGCAATTGTGATATAGCTTTTATTATTTTCTGCTTTTACCGTTGTGGTTGAAACAACCAAGAGGAAAACCAGTAAGATCTTATAGATCTCACGAGACAAAAAATAATGAAAGTATGATGCAGAGGTTGTCATGGCTTATTCCTTTATGCCAATAAAATGAGAAATGGCGATCCTTGCCATTGTATATCAACAATAGGTGAGAGGTTGATTTATTGTTAATAAAAATACTGGGAGTGGGGGTTATAAAGATAGATAATTATTGAAGATTATATAAAAAATGAGAAGGCGTTCACGACATGTGGGGGAAAAGAGTCAAAAGAACGCCTAGGGGGAGAGGACGGTTTTATATTTTAACCTGCATATTCAAATAATTCGCACACAGAATCAAATAATTGCTTAGTGCTAATGTTTAAGGTTGGCGTAATGAAAATTGTATCATCACCTGCAACAACACCAAGAATTCCTTCTGATTTGCCAAGAGAGTCAAGCAAACGAGCTATTAACTGAGCCGCTCCCGGACCGGTATGAATCACTACCAACGCATCGTTATGACCAACATCAAGCACGAGTTCACGTAAAGAGCTTGAAGCGGTAGGAACCCCTAACTCTGCCGGTAAGCAATACACCATTTCCATTTTCGCATTACGCGTTCTTACTGCACCAAACTTAGTTAGCATTCGAGAGACTTTTGACTGGTTGATATTGACAAAGCCTTCTTCTCGCAGTGCATCAACAATTTCGCCTTGGGAGCCAAAACATTCTTCTTTTAGTAGAGCTTTAAAAGAGCGGACTAAGTTATCTTGTTTGTCACTATTTCGCATAATGGGTTCTTTTAGTGGTACATATAATTTCAATATTTTCGCATAGATGGTCAATGATCACCAAACGATTAGGTCAAATTTTCGCTAAAAAAAGGTTGTGACCATTATGTTAACTTTTTACTCGTCAGGATTGTTAAAATTAGGTGGATTGAGCTTTAGCTTTTAATTTTAGTTATTGAATTTATATATGATTTTATAAGGGATGAGTTCAATATCGCAAAGCTGATGTTGAATAATTGTAATTATAATCGAGTTATTGTACTTTCGAAGGTATTAAGATTAGGCCCTATAAATTTCTAGGGAGTGTCGTTCCAACTCCTTAAACTCAGACCTAAATAATGTAAAAAATAATCAAATTTTCGAAGGAGAAAGGCTCATGAAAGTAGCTGTAATTGGTGCTGCTGGTGGTATTGGTCAAGCACTTGCTTTATTGCTGAAAAACGGACTTCCTGCAGGATCAGATCTTGCTTTATACGATATCGCTCCGGTGACACCAGGGGTTGCAGCTGATTTAAGTCACATCCCAACACCTGTTTCGATCAAAGGTTATGCTGGTGAAGATCCAACACCAGCATTAGAAGGTGCCGACGTGGTACTAATTTCTGCTGGTGTTGCTCGTAAACCAGGTATGGATCGCTCGGATCTTTTCAATGTCAATGCTGGGATTATTAAATCTCTCGCTGAAAAAATTGCTAATACTTGCCCAACTGCGTGTGTTGGTATTATTACTAACCCAGTTAATACAACAGTGCCAATTGCCGCTGAAGTATTGAAAAAAGCGGGTGTTTACAATAAGAACCGCTTATTTGGTATTACTACACTCGATGTGATTCGTTCTGAAACTTTTGTTTCTGAATTGAAAGGTGTTTCACTTGATGGTTTAGAAGTTCCGGTTATCGGTGGTCATTCTGGTGTGACGATCCTACCTCTACTTTCTCAAGTAAAAGGTGTGAAATTCTCTGATGATGAGCTAGCTTCTTTAACTAAGCGTATTCAAAACGCAGGTACAGAAGTCGTAGAAGCTAAAGCGGGCGGTGGTTCTGCAACGCTTTCTATGGGACAAGCAGCTTACCGTTTTGGTGTGTCTTTAGTGAAAGCACTGAACGGCGAGCAAGGCATTGTAGAATGTGCTTACGTCGAAGGTGATGGTGAGCATGCACGTTTCTTCGCGCAACCTATTCGTTTAGGTAAAGAAGGTGTAGAAGAAATTCTAAGCTTTGGTGAGCTAAGTGCATTTGAACAACAAGCGTTTGATAGCATGCTAGATACATTGAAATCAGATATTGCTCTAGGTGAAGAGTTCGCGAAGTAAGTAGGCGAATCTCGTTTCTCGAAAGCTCGTTTCTTGAAAAAGAGACGAGCTTTTTTTATTTTCGATAAACGAGTAGCGAAGCGAACGAGAAGCTTTGCGTTCGAGCTTCGGAAATCTATTTTGTCCTTCTAACCGCCATGTGCGCAAGAGTAACAAGAGCTTGTTTGTAGTCTGACTCTGGAATAATCGCCAGTTCTGCAATGGCTTTATCGGCTTCTTCTTCTGCACGTTGTGTTGTGTATTCGAGTGAACCCGTTTCATGCATAGCTGCCATAATAGCGTCTAGTTTTTCCATGCCATTCGAGCGTTCAATTGCATCGCGGATCATAGAAGCTTGTTCTGGTGTACCGTTTTGCATTGCATACAGTAGAGGTAAGGTAGGCTTGCCTTCTGCAAGATCATCGCCAACGTTTTTACCCATTTCTTTACCATCAGATGTGTAATCCATCACATCATCAATTAACTGGAAAGCGGTGCCTAAGAACTTACCGTAATTTTGTAATGCGACTTCGGTTTCTTGTGGCGCATCAACTAACAAAGCCCCAATTTGAGTTGCGGCTTCAAATAGACGTGCTGTTTTCGAATAGATCACTTGCATGTAGCTTTCTTCGGTAGTGTTCGGATCGTTGCAATTCATTAATTGTTGAACTTCACCCTCGGCAATCACGTTTACCGCATCACTCATTAACTTGAGGATCTTTAAAGATCCTAGGCTAGTCATCATTTGGAAAGAGCGAGTATAAATGTAGTCACCGACCAGAACGCTAGCGGCATTACCAAAGGCAGCATTAGCGGTTTCTTTACCACGACGCATATCCGATTCATCGACTACATCATCATGTAGTAATGTGGCGGTGTGGATAAATTCTACAAACGCAGCAGCAGTGATATGTTCTTGCCCTTGATAACCTAAAGCCTTGGCTGATAGTAACGCTAAAAGAGGGCGCAGGCGTTTGCCTCCACCACTAACAATGTAGAAACCGAGTTGATTAATAAGGCTAACTTCTGAATTCAATTGTGCATGAATGGTTTCATTCACTTTTATCATGTCGTCGGCAGTGAGTGCCTGGATAGCTTTAAAATCCATTGTTCTTCCAGCTGAGAATAGGGCGTGCTAGGCCTAAATTTAAAAAATAATCATGGATTCTACACTAAAAAACATTGATAAACACGAGTGTAAACGGCATCATTAGCGCACTTTAATCAGGCGATGATCTTTTCGCCATTTTTTTTAATATTTATCTTGTCAAAGGCCAAGCTCTCAAGTAGAATCTGCGCCCTATTGATGACAAGTTTAAGCGCACACCTGATATGTTTAAAATAACTAACATGATGCTGTGCGGAAAAAGCGGAGTAAAATATGTACGCTGTTTTCCAATCTGGTGGTAAACAACACCGTGTAAGCGAAGGTCAAACTCTTCGTTTAGAAAAATTGGACGTAGAAACTGGCGCAAACGTTGAGTTTGATTCAGTTCTTATGGTTGCTAATGGTGAAGAAATCACTATTGGTGCACCTCTGGTTGCTGGCGGTAAAGTAACTGCGGAAGTAGTTAAGCACGGTCGTGGCGATAAAGTAAAAATCGTTAAGTTCCGTCGTCGTAAGCATTCTCGTAAGCAAATGGGCCACCGTCAGTGGTTCACTGAAGTCAAAATTACTGGCATCAGCGCTTAATTTAACTAAGGAGAAGCTAACATGGCACATAAAAAAGCTGGTGGTTCTACTAATAACGGTCGCGACTCAGAAAGCAAACGCCTAGGTGTTAAGCGTTTTGGTGGTGAATCTGTTCTAGCTGGTAACATCATTGTTCGTCAACGTGGTACTAAATTCCACGCTGGAACGAATGTTGGTATCGGTAAAGACCATACTCTATTTGCTTTATCTGAAGGTAAAGTTAAATTTGAAGTTAAAGGTCCTAAGAACCGTAAGTTTGTAAGCATCGAAACTGCATAAGTTTCTGTTTACTATTGAATTCAAAGCCCTGCCTTTATGGCGGGGTTTTTTATTTATAGCAAAGTTATATAATAGACCCTAGACCCTAGACCCTAGACCCTAGACCCTAGACCCTAGAGTTGGGATTTACAGTCTGTGGTCTACACTCATAATAACTTGCCAATAATGCAGGTGGAGTAGCAAATGAAGTTCGTTGATGAATCAACCATAAAAGTAGAAGCTGGCGATGGCGGTAATGGCGTTGTTAGTTTCTGGCGTGAAAAATTTGTTGAAAAAGGCGGTCCTGACGGCGGTGATGGTGGTGATGGCGGTGATGTTTACATGCAAGCCGACGAAAACCTCAATACACTAGTTGATTACCGTTTTGAACGTTTCCATAAAGCGGAACGCGGTAAAAATGGTAGTGGTGGTAACTGTACGGGTAAACGTGGTGCAGATAAAACTATCAAAGTACCAGTTGGAACTCGCGCAATTGATATCCATACCAATGAAGTGGTAGCAGAAGTAACCGAACATGGCCAAAAAATCATGATCGCGAAAGGCGGTTGGCATGGTTTAGGTAACCAACGTTTTAAATCTTCGGTTAACCGTGCACCGCGTCAAAAGACCATGGGCACTAAAGGTGAAGTGCGTGAGTTGCGTCTAGAGCTATTGTTGCTTGCTGATGTTGGTATGCTGGGTTTGCCAAATGCGGGTAAATCCACCTTCATTCGTGCTGTGTCTGCGGCGAAGCCTAAAGTGGCGGATTATCCATTTACGACCTTGATTCCGAGTTTAGGTGTGGTTAGAGCAGGCTCTGAACGTAGCTTTGTTATTGCTGATATTCCTGGTTTAATTGAAGGTGCCGCGGATGGTGCCGGTCTTGGTGTTCGATTCCTAAAACACTTAGAGCGCTGTCGTGTGCTATTGCATATGATTGATCTACTGCCGATTGATGGTTCAGATCCAATTGAAAATGCACTGACGATCATTGATGAGCTTGAGCAATACAGTGAAAAGGTTGCAGCTAAACCTCGTTGGTTGATCTTTAACAAAGTCGATCTTCTGCCAGAAGAGGAAGTGGATGAAAAGATCCAACAAATCATCGATGCATTGGGTTGGGATGGCCATTACGCTAAGATCTCTGCTTCTAATCAATTAGGTACCAAAGAACTCGCTTTTCAATTAGCTGAGTTTATGGAAACACTGCCTAAAGAAGAACAAGTGGTTGAAGAAGAAGAGAAAGTCGACTTTAAGTGGGATGATTACCATAAAGATGCCATGAGCGGTAAAGATGTCATTACCGAAGAGTGGGATGACGATGATTGGGATGATGACGAAGATGATGGCCATGTTATCTACGTTCGTGACTAATTTGTATAATCGATAGATATATAAGCTGTGATTCTTTAAGGATCACAGCTTTTTTTTATCCTAAATCATGCTATTGAGGAGCGTTTTAGTGCACAATTTAAGCATGTAGATAAGCTGAAAATTCTTATTTTCAGCACAGGCTAATTATCAATGGATTGATGAGAATATAATGATGGATGAAAAACAACGAATAATTACTCGGATGATTATTCAAGCAGGCCAAATGCTGCTTGCACATGGCGCTGAAAGCACTTTAGTCGGGGACTTAACTCGTAGGTTAGGCCTTGCAAGTGGAATGACGGATGTTGAGGTGTCAATGTCAGCAAGTTCATTAGTAGTAACGACTGTTATGAATGAACATTGTATTACTACTGCTCGCCGTTGTCCTGATCGTGGCATCAATATGAAGGTGGTTACAGAAGTTCAGCAAATCTGTATTATGCTAGAGCGTAAAATTATTGATTACCGATTAGCGCTCCATAAACTCGAACAAATTAAGCCCGTTAGGTATAACCGTTGGCTGGTCCTACTTATGATTGGCTTATCTTGTGCTGCATTCGCTCGTTTAGCGGGTGGGGATGTAATGATATGTGCGATTACCTTTATCGCATCCTGTTGTGGAATGTTTGTTCGGCAAGAAGTGGGTCATCGTAATTTTAATCCACTCGTTAATTTTGCAGTGACGGCATTTGTGACCACAGTCATTTCCTCTCAAGCAGTTATCCATCAATTAGGTAATGCTCCATTTACTGCCATGGCATCTTCAGTTCTGATGCTAGTGCCTGGTTTTCCTTTGATTAATTCCGTGGCGGATATGTTGAAAGGTTATATCAACATGGGAATTGCTCGATTTTTCATGGCAAGTTTATTGACCTTTGCTACCTGCTTAGGAATCGTGGCTGCAATGACAGTAACGGGGACATGGGTATGGGTGAGATAATGGATTTTTTGATTGCTTTACTTACTGATATGTCTCTTGCCGCGATTCCTGCCGTGGGGTTTGCTTTGGTATTTAATGTTCCGGTTAGAGCTCTAAAATATTGTGCTTTGGGAGGAGCGATTGGGCATGGAATTCGATTTGTACTGATGACGTATAATATACCTATTGAATGGGCAACATTTTTTGCAGCAACGATAGTAAGTATGGTTGGAGTTCATTGGTCACATCGTTTTTTAGCGCACCCAAAAGTCTTTACTGTTGCCGCTATGATTCCGATGGTACCGGGAGTTTATGCATTTAAAGCGATGATCGCTCTAGTTGAAATAAACCAAAATGGCTATGATGTACAATTATTTAGTATTTTGATCGATAACTTTTTACAAGCCATGTTTATCATTGCTGGATTAGCAATTGGCCTTGCAATGCCAGGTTTGTTATTTTATCGAAGACGATCCATTGTTTAAAAAGGACGAAATGTGAAGATTAGCATGATTGTTGCGATGGCAAATAATCGTATTATCGGTAAAGATAATCAAATGCCATGGCACTTACCCGCCGACTTTGCTTGGTTTAAACGCTGCACGATGGGAAAGCCAATCGTAATGGGGCGTAAGACCTATGAATCGATTGGACGACCACTGCCGGGACGTTTAAATATTGTGATTTCAAGAGATGCTTCGCTCTTTATTGAAGGTGTTACTACTGTAACTAGTGTTGAGCAAGCCAAACAAGTCGCTGGTGATGCTGATGAATTGATGATTATCGGTGGTGGTACTATCTATGCTTTCTGTTTGCCTCAAGCCGATTGTCTTTACTTAACCTTTATCGATGCGGATATTGATGGTGATACTCAATTTCCAGATTGGGGAGATAATTGGAAAATTGTTGAACAAGAAGAATATCTTAAAGATGATAAGAATGCCTACAATATGCGCTTTGAGTGTTTAGAAAAGATTTGATGATCTGATGAAAAGCTCGTCGGCTATGCTCTGGCTTTCGTGGTGATGAGTGGTTGAGTATTCAGTTAATGGAAGAAATCCCACATCTACATAAACTGATTGCTCTGGCGCTAAATTTGATCAGTAAGTCGCGATAAATGGGGGCATTATTGTAGACTGGCTTGAGTAAACATTTGTTTATCTTCCCAGCGCAACATAGACAAATGTTCTCCCCACACGCAACCAGTATCTAGTCCTATCACATTTGCTTCATCATCATGACAGCCCATTAGCGCTGCCCAATGGCCAAAAATGACGGTTTTATTTAATGGAATACGTTCGCTGACTTTAAACCAAGGTACTAGACTACTATTGTCGACTTTCGCCGGAGGAAGTTTGCACTCCATCTCTAATTGTCCTTGCGGATTGCAAAAGCGCATTCGAGTGAAAGCATTGATAATAAAACGATATCGCTCAATGTCTTGTAGATTATCATCCCATTGAGTCGGTTGATTGGCGTACATGTTTTTGATTAACCAAGCCCAATCATCGCTTTGTAAAATGTCACTGATTTCTTGGCTCGATTGTCTAGCCGTTGCGAGATCCCAACTAGGCGCTACTCCTGCATGACACATGACAAAGTCTTCATGTTCTGCCATTAACGGTTGTTGGCGTAGCCAGTCGATTAATTCTTGGCGATCGGTTGCTTGCAGTATTGGGAATGTTTTATCTTTAGGCTTAGCATTGAAGTAACCTAAATGCACTGCCAGTAGGTGCAGGTCATGGTTGCCGAGGATGCACTTTGCGGAATCGCCTAAGCTTTTGACAAAGCGTAATGTTTCTAGCGACTTGGGACCGCGAGCGACTAAGTCACCAGCCAACCATAGTTGATCGACTTGTGAGTTGAAATTGACTTGTTCTAATAGAGCTTGTAATTCATCAAAGCAGCCTTGGATATCACCAACTATGTAGGTCGCCACAAAACCTCGCTTAATTTAAAATATTTGGAATAGCCATGCGAAATGGCGAGACTTCAGCAAGAAATTGCTCACTTTGTTCATCGAGCATTACATAATGCCCTTGCATTACGCCGAGTGGGGTTTCTAAAGCGGTACCACTGGTATAAGTATACTCTTGCATCGGCTCAATCACGGGTTGCTCACCGACCACACCATCGCCTTCAATGGTTAACTGTTTGCCGTTAGCATCGGTAATTAACCAACGCCGGCTGATTAGTTGAACAGGCTTCTGGCTGAGATTACGAATGGTAATGGTATAAGCAAAGATATAGCGATTTTTTTCAGGTTGAGACTGTTCTTCTACATAACGAGTATGAACTTGGCAAGTAATGCTTGGTGATTGTTGTTGAATCACAAATGTCTCCTATCCTTAGAGCTTTAAATAATAAGAGCACTTTATTGTGCTCTTATTATTTAGTGAAAATTGAAGCTTATACTCAGGTCATTTGGGTATAGTCAGTTACTTATCTTTGGCATCAAGGTGGTTTGCTAGAGAAACAAACTGCACTAAAGTCAAGTTCTCAGGACGCACACTTGGGTTTATATCAAGTTGCTCTAACTCTTCCGCTGACACTAAGTTCTTAAAGCAGTTTCTAACTGTTTTACGGCGTTGATTAAAACCTTCGCGACATACGCGATCTAACCATTTCAAGCTAGTGGCTGGGTGAGGTAATACTTCATAAGGCATCAATCGTACGACCGCTGAATCCACTTTCGGTGGCGGTATAAATGCAGTTGGTGGGACTTCAAGCACCGGCATGACTTTACAAAAGTACTGAGCCATCACGGTTAAACGACCGTAAGCTTTTGAACCTGGACCTGCCGCCAGACGGTTAACCACTTCTTTTTGCAACATAAAGTGCATGTCTTGAATGTCTTTATGAAATTCAAACAAGTGGAACATCAATGGGGTTGAGATGTTGTAAGGCAAGTTACCGAAAATACGCAGCTTATTATTTGGCTTCACTAATTCATTGAAGTCAAAGCGCATGGCATCGCCTTCATGAATGGTTAATTTGCTAGATAACTCTGGATGATTTCTTAAGCGCTCAGCCAGATCTCGGTCAAGTTCGATAACCGTTAATTTATCAACTTCACGACCAACCGGTTCAGTGATTGCACCTAAGCCAGGGCCGATTTCAACCAGGTTTTGTCCTGGCAGTGGGTTTATTGCAGAAACAATACCATCAATAATATAGGGATCATTTAAAAAGTTTTGGCCAAAGCGTTTACGGGCTTTATGACCTAGATGGACATCATTACTCATTGATTACTCTCTTGTTGCTTTGATTCTGGCTGTTTTGAGCTTTCTACCAGTTGTAAAGCATGGGTGATTGCAGTTAAAAAACTGCCTATATCGGCATTCCCTGTGCCAGCTAGATCCAGTGCAGTACCATGATCAACCGAGGTACGAATAAAAGGTAACCCCAATGTAATATTGACTGAATTACCGAAGCCTTTGTATTTTAGCACGGGTAATCCTTGATCATGGTACATTGCCAATACGGTATCGGCTTTTTCTAAATATTTTTGATTGAAGATGGTATCTGCTGGTAGTGGGCCAACTAAATTCATTCCATCTTGTAGGCGCATTTTTTCTAATGTAGGCGTAATGGTTTCAATTTCTTCATGCCCTAAACAACCATCTTCACCTGCATGAGGATTAAGTCCACATACATAGATGCTTGGTTGTTCAATACCAAATTTATTGACTAAATCGGTATGTAAAATTCGAATGATACTTTCAAGGCGTTCAGAGGTCACCGCCTGGCTAACATAAGCTAAGGGAATATGGGTAGTTACAAGCGCCACTCGTAATCCTTCGGTCGCCAACATCATCACTACTAATGGTGTGTTAGAGCGTTCGGCAAAGAATTCGGTATGGCCGCTAAATGCAACGCCAGCACGATTGATTACACCTTTATGAACGGGGCCGGTTACAATGGCATCAAATTCACCCGTCATACTACCTTGGCAAGCACGCTCTAACGTTTGTAGGACATAGTGACCATTAGCTTCATTGAGTTGACCTGATACAACCGGTTGAGAAACCGCAATATGTTCAACGTATAATTGGCCTTTTTTTTGCACTTGAGCGGGTAGTGTAAAGTCGTAATCGAGGAGCTCTACTTCAACGCCAAGTTGTTCGGCACGCTCAATGAGCATTTGTTTGTCTGCGCAAATCACTAATTGATGTGGCCAATCATATTGAGATAATGCTAAGACCAGATCGGGACCAATACCCGCTGGCTCACCAGCAGTGATCACAAGACGACGAATATTTATCATTTGTTGAATGATCATTGGTTATCTTGTCCATCTTGTTGATCTAATATTTCAACATAAGCACTGGCGCGAATTTCTTGTAGCCATGCGCCAGCTTCTTCATTGAATTTACGTTTGAATAAAATTTGATAAGCGCGGTTTTTCATTGCTGACTCCGTGCGATCGACAGTGCGACGGTCAAGTACTTTTACGATATGCCAACCATGAACCGTTTTGAATGGCTCACTGATCTGATTGACTGGTAAAGTCTCGACTTGATGTTTAAACTCAGGCACGTAAGTATCTGGTGTTTGGTAACCTAAAATGCCATCAGCTACCGCGGAACCCGTATCTTGGCTATATTGTTGAGCCAATTCGCCAAAAGTACTCTTGCCAGATTGGATTTCATCAATCAGGTGGTTAAGTTCTTTTTTTGCACCTTCATCGCTTAAAATAATTGAGGGTTTAATCAATATGTGCTGAGCATTAACTTCAGTAACTGCTACCGTTTTTAAGCCTTTTACATCGTCAATTTTCATAATGTGAAAGCCAACACCACTGCGGAATGGGCCAATGATTGCGCCTTTACCTTGAGTCGTAATTTCATCGGCAAAGATGGTCGGCATTTCTTCTTTACGCATCCATCCCCAATCACCACCTTGTAGAGCTTTTGGGCCTTTCGAATAGGTATAGGCGAGAGTTGAAAAGTCTTCACCTTGATTTAATCGTTCAATTAATTCATTAGCTTGTTGTTCTGTTGCTTCTTTATCATCACCAAAGCGCAGCTGAATTTGAGAAACTTTATATTCAACACGTTGTGTGGTTTGTTCAGCCATCATCGATGCCAGAGTATCAACTTCAGAGGGTGAAATATTCACTCGACGACGAACTTGAGCATTACGAGCTTCACTGATGGCTATTTCTTTACGAATTTGCTCACGAAATACTGGGTAAGTGATGCCTTGTTGTTGTAGCGAAGCTCTTAATTGTTCCAAGCTCTGATTGTTATCTTTAGCAATACCCTCAATCGCTTGATCTAGACGTTGGTCATCAATTTGAATGCCCATACGTTTAGCTTCTTGTAATTGAATTTCATCTAAAACTAATTTTTCAAGGACCTGTTCATGTAGAGTGTCACTATCAGGAAGTGATTGGCTTTTATCTTGTGCGTTGGCTCGTACTGTTTTTATCGCAGTGTCTACATCCGTTTGTAAAATAACACCATTGTTAACTATTGCCACCACATGGTTGAGAGGTTGAGGGGCAGACAGTACTGTTGAGGCCGTAAACAGACTCATTATTCCAAGTAATGTGGGAATCCATGTCTTCATTTTTGATATCCAATAAGTACAACAAATTAAGTACAGTAAATGAGTAAGCTTGTCATACTATCATGACAGGCTTATCGGTTCATTAGTCAGCAAGGCTAAATGGTCGACCATAACCAAGTGAGTTGCCACCGTCGCTGTAGGTTACCCCAGCACTTTGGCCTAAGCCTTTAATGCCAATGTTTAAGCTAACTTTTGATTCGTATTCAGGTCCAGGCTCAGGATACACCGTATCAAGGTAAACATTTCCTGGTGACATTTGGTGACGAGAGTATGTCAAACCTAAGAACCAGCAATCATCGTTATAAGTGACGCCGACTAAACTCTCTAACATGTAGTCTTCAGTTAGATCATGGTAGTAGTTAGCCTGCACGCTCCAACGTTTCGCGACGGTAAAGCTATTAACAATGCCCGCTTGCGAGATGCCATCACGAGTGTATTTTCCGATATTATTTTGACTACCAATACTTCCAGCGTTGTCTTCAATATAACTTTTAGCAATGTAGCGATAACTTAGTTGAGTGTGGCCACCAAATGGCAGTTTGTACTCAAGAGTGCTGTTCGCCAGTTGTAACTCAGATACATCGCCATCGTACTGAACACCACCTTTAAATAACCATTTATCGTTGATGTTCCATTCATTTTCTAATGCCCAAGCAGATAAATTGGCTTCACCATTTTCAGGATTGATGTAATAGATTTGCCCTAAAGAGATATTGAAGCGTTCTTTATAATTTTCATCGTAGAAACGAGAAGTTGCACCATAACTAAGCTGGTTGGCTGGGGCGATGTAATCGACACTGCTGTATTTCATATCACGGAATAAACCGTAATAATCCAATTGCATAAGAGTTGTATCATAACCTTTATAGATATCGTCTTGATCAACTTCAGGTATGTACAAATACTGCAATCGAGGTTCAAGTGTTTGCGTGTAGCCCCCAAGCCATTTTTGACTGTTATCTAAAAATAGCGTGCCTGTCATGCGGTATTCAGGCACGGTACGACTGGCGTTTTCTTTTAAGTCAGAACTAGCGGAACTTCCATTTTTTAAATCCTGATCATAATAGGTATACATCAATTTCGCTTCAGAAGTTAATTTCCCCCACGGTGCATAGAAAGGTACCACTACGCCAGGTTCTAAATGGATACGAGTGGCATCTGGTAAGTCATCGTCATCGGTCTCAAAGCGACTAATATGGCTATTCCACTCCAGATCAATATGTGGCAGTACATCTGGTCGATGGTACTCATATTGTAGTTGTGGCATTAAGCGATAAGGTTGTGAGCTTGATAGTACTTGGAAGTCACGCACTTTTAATGTGGTATCTGAATAGTCGGTACGGTATGACACTTCGCCAGCTTGCAATAATTGACCATCTTCACGGTTACCAATATTGGAATCAAGGTCGGAAAAGTAATCATTATCACTCACGCGAGAGTAATCAACGGAAAACTTCCAATGACGATTGTAAATACCATTGTGAGAGAAGTTTAGCCCCCAACGAGAGCCTTTATCACTGTATAAATCATCATGGTGTAAATATTCAAAATCGATTGAACCGGCACCAAACCCATCTGTTAGGTATCTAAATTCATTATCAAACTGCACCCCACGTTTTTGCATGTAATTGACGGTAGTGGTCAAATCATATTGTGGGGCAATGTTGAAGTAGATTGGAACATTAATTTCTAAGCCATTTTTTGAATCATAACCACCCGACGGATAAAGGAAACCGGTTTTACGTGTGTCACCAATTGGTACGGTAATGTATGGCCAGTAAAAGACAGGGAAATCTAAGATCTCAAAGCGAGTATTGTAAAAGGTGGCTTCTTCTTCTTCGTTATCGATATCAATATTGCTGGCTTTAACACGCCATGATTTATTACCTTCAGGACAAGTCGTTAATGAGCCATCTTTCATGGTGTAGATACTTTGGCCATCTTTTAATATGTAGGTGGCTTCACCACGAGCTGGTTGGCAAAGTAATTGATACTTGGTGTCATGCAGCTCAATGCGTTCGCCTTTAAAATCAGATTTGGCTTTATGGGATGTAGATTTAATTTGCCCATCATTCATCGTCACATGACCATCAGCAACAACAGAACTTTCGCTTTGATTGAGTGTCACTTTATCAGCAGTGATTTTTTTATGGCCTTGGGTAACAATAACATCGCCTTGATATACTGCTTTATTTTTTCCTTCAGCATAAATACTATCGGCTTCGATATTGACAGTTTCTTGAGCTGGATCTGCAGAGTTTTCTTCTGGTGCGATACATTGATCTACTGGAACGGTTTCGGGCAAACTGTCACTACTACTTTCATCAGCGAAAGCAGTTGGTAGGAAGGCTGCACTTATGAGAGTGGTAAGAAAAGTGCGAGAAATTGGTAGCATGAAATAAAGTTGTCCTGTGAAATTTAGTTGTGAATGTCGTTTTTGATAATACTTATGTATACACAAAGGTTATTTACAGAAATAAGACGAAATATACACAGATTTTTATATACCCAAGTGACTTCAATATGCAGAATTCAGATCTATCATCCAAGCCTTTAGGCAAGAAAGATTGGTGAAGGAATGTAAACACCTTTCAAATCAATCTGACACTGCATAAAGTCTTGGATGAAGCTCCCGAAGGGCAAGTTAAAACAAGCTTTATACTGCGTTAAATAGAACAGAGATAGAATGACTATGATCATATTCAATTTGCCTTGCCTAAAGCTTGTTTTATTCTTGCCGAAACTCGCATCTTGAAGTTACTTGGGTATATCATATAAGAATCTTGCAAGAATCGACACTATACAGACAATAGTTAACAATAAAAATTCATAGTTTGGGATTTGGAATCAACATATGTTAGGTAAATTACTAGGTATTTTGTTTGGCTCAATGATCGGGAATATTCCTGGTGCAATCATTGGTTGCTTAATTGGTCATCAATTTGATAAGGCACGTCGTCGCCAACAAGGATTCCAATCAGCGTTTGGATCTGGCCCTTCTCAAGCGGAAAGACAAACTGAATTTTTCCAAGCTGCTTATGCCGTCATGGGGCATGTCGCGAAAGCCAAAGGTCAAGTGACCAAAGAAGAAATTCAATTAGCTTCTGTGATGATGGATCGCATGAACCTTACTGGCGAGCAGAAAAAAATTGCTCAAGAAGCATTCCGCCAAGGAAAAGAATCGAACTTTCCATTGGAAGAGACATTACGTAAAGTGCGCTTTTCTGCGGGACGTCGACGTGATTTGTTACAGTTCTTTTTAGAATTACAAATATCTGCCGCCTTTGCTGATGGCTCTCTGCATCCAAGTGAGATAAATGTCCTACAAATTGTGGCATCAGAACTTGGCTTTACCGCACAATATTTGCAACAGCGTTTACGTATGCAAGAAGCCGCATTTCGTTTTCAACAAGGTGGCGGCTTTGGTGGTTATCAACATCAAGGTCAGCAATCAGGTGGCCAGTGGCAACAAGGACCAACCGCCTCGCAATTGGATGATGCCTATGAGTTATTAGGGGTAGATAAATCTGCTGATGCTAAGACAATCAAGCGTGCTCACCGTAAATTAATGAATGAGCACCACCCTGATAAGTTAGTTGCTAAAGGCTTACCACCAGAGATGATGGAAGTAGCTAAACAAAAAGCACAAGAAATTCAATCTGCCTATGATTTAGTCAAGAAGAATAAAGGCTTTTAATACAGTCCAGTTCCAATCTTACTTTTTATTGAGAGCCCAGTTATATTGATAGCTGGGCTTTTTGTTGGTCTGTTGTATTTCTGGCTTAAAACGAGATAAGTACTTCAACACGCCTTGCTCACCGCCAAAATCTACAGCATACCAATCATAAATAGAAGAAAGTTCAAGCTTACCATCCGTTATGTTGACACCCTTCGAGCTGCTGATGAAGTTTAACTCAGCTTGTTTGAGTAAGCTCTGAGTATTGTCTGCAGTGAAGGCTTTAGCTGATAAATTAGGGCAACCTAAACTGGCGCAATTGACCGCGTAGTGGATGCGTTTATCTTGCCAAACTGGGCGTAAGATTCGATGCTCGATATCATTTAAACTTAACTTTTGACCATTAATGGTGAGGATATCTTGATCCCACGGGCCAAACGAAAATAAGCCGCCGAGTTTAGTTATCGAAGCGATTGGGTAGTTGTCTAAAACAAGCTGAACGGTTGCTGCATTGTATAAGTTAATCCAATAAGCAAATTGCTCATTTTTATTAAATTGGCGCGGATCGAGCTTGGTTAGCATATTGAGGTAATGAAGCAAAGCTTGGCGATCGGTTAAGTTAATATGTTCGTAGTCAAACAAAGTATTCGATCCTTGTTGAATAAGATTATTATCTAATACCCGCTGCCATTCATTATGATTAATGACTTGTGAGCTAGCTGCATTGCTTTTATTCCAATAAGGCCAAAGTTCGGCTTTGGGAGCTGCATGGGAAAAGAAACTCAAACTGGCTAGCAGTATTAACCAAACGTATTTAATATTCATTTTTCAATCTCGTCATTATTATCAATAAAGAAAGAGACCTGTAGAGATACTCGGAAATTTCACATTAGGTTTTAATATAATTAAGCCCAAATACTTATTGAGTATTTGGGCTAGTTTGCTTGCGTTTTTATCTAGTTCAAAGGAAGACTAGGCAAAAACTGACTACTTTAAAAAGCTAGGAATGCTATTTTCAAATTCAGTGATTTTATCAGCATGTTGTAGCGTTAAGCCGATATTATCTAAGCCATTAAGTAAACAATGGCGACGGAATTTATCAATCTCAAAACTATATTGCTTACCGTTAGCCGACACTGTCATCGCTTCAAGATCTACCGTGATTTGTGCGCCTTCGTGGTTATGAACAAATTCGAATAACTCATCGACTTCACTCTCAGTTAAACGTACCGGAACCATTTGGTTGTTGATGGAGTTGCCGTAGAAAATATCAGCAAAACTAGGTGCGATCATCACTTGAATGCCGTAGTCGGCAAGTGCCCAAGGAGCATGTTCACGAGATGAACCACAGCCAAAGTTTTCACGGGCCAGTAAAATACTTGCACCTTGATAGCGAGGTGCGTTCATTACAAACTCAGGATTAGGCTGTTTGCCTGCATCATCTAAAAAGCGCCAGTCATGGAATAAATGCTGACCAAAGCCTAAACGAGTGACTTTTTGTAGAAACTGTTTAGGAATAATTGCATCAGTATCAATATTAGCAATATCAAGTGGCACGACTAGGCCAGTATGTTGTTGAAAACCTGTCTGTTTAGAGGCTTGAGACATAGCGTGCTCCTTATGCTTGTTCTAGTGAACGGATATCGACAAAGTGACCGGCAATCGCTGCCGCCGCTGCCATTGCAGGACTAACGAGATGGGTGCGACCATCACGGCCTTGGCGACCTTCAAAGTTACGGTTACTGGTAGATGCGCAGCGCTCTTGTGGACCTAGGCGATCATTATTCATTGCAAGACACATCGAGCAGCCCGGTAAACGCCATTCAAAACCTGCTTCAATAAAGATCTTATCTAAGCCTTCTTGTTCTGCTTGAGCTTTAACTTGCTCTGAACCTGGAACGATCAGCGCTTGAACATTGGCGGCTACTTTACGGCCTTTAGCAACGGCTGCCGCAGCGCGCATATCTTCAATACGTGAGTTAGTACAAGAACCAACAAACACTTTGTCTACTGTGTAGTCAGACAGTTTTTTACCTGCTTCTAGGCCCATGTAAGCCAGAGCTTTTTGTGCTGATGCTTTTTCGACTGGATCCGTGAAATCTTGAGGGTTAGGAATAATACCATCAACTGACATGACTTGACCTGGGTTGGTCCCCCAAGTGACTTGTGGTTTGATTTCTGAAGCTTCTAGAGTGACCACCGCATCAAATTGAGCATCATCATCTGATTTTAGAGTCTTCCAGTACTCTACTGCTGCATCAAAATCGGCGCCTTTCGGAGCAAACTTTTTCTCTTTGATGTAATCGAAGGTCGTTTGATCTGGTGCAATTAGACCTGCTTTTGCGCCTAGTTCAATTGCCATGTTACAAACCGTCATTCGGCCTTCCATTGAAAGGTCGGTAATGGCTTCACCACAAAATTCTACGACGTAACCGGTTCCACCAGCAGCGGTTGTTTTTCCGATGATTGCTAATACGATGTCTTTGGCGGTAATGCCTTCGGCAACTTTGCCTTTGACTTCGATTTTCATGGTCTTAGCTTTGGCTTGTTTTAGCGTTTGAGTCGCAAGTACGTGTTCCACTTCGGAAGTACCAATACCGAAAGCTAATGAACCAAATGCGCCATGAGTGGCAGTATGGGAATCACCACAAACAATCGTCATGCCCGGCAATGTAATGCCAAGCTCAGGCCCCATTACATGCACGATACCTTGATATTTATGGTTTAGATCGTACAGCGTGACGCCGAAATCTAAGCAGTTTTTCATCAAGGTTTGCATTTGAATGCGCGCCATTTCACCAGAGGCATTAATATCTTTGGTGGTAGTTGAAACGTTGTGATCCATCGTGGCAAAGGTTTTGCTGACTTGGCGTACCTTGCGGCCTTTTTCGCGTAAGCCATCAAACGCTTGAGGTGAAGTCACTTCGTGTACCAAATGACGGTCGATATATAAAATCGGGTTTTCACCTTGAGCGGCTACGACTACGTGAGCATCATAGACTTTTTCATATAATGTTTTTGATGTTGAGTTTGACATTGCTAGCTACCTGCTCAAATTAATTATAATGACTGAATGTATTGCGCAATCTTGTCACCCATTTCTGAAGTCGAAAGGGCGGGGTTTTTATCAGCAAGATCGGCAGTCAGCTCTCCGGCTGCTAGTGCTTTTGATACTGCTTGTTCGATATCTTGGGCTGCTTGCTCTTCATTTAAACTGTAACGAAGCATTAGTGCTGCTGATAGAATTTGTGCTACTGGGTTAGCGATATTCTTACCCGCAATATCTGGCGCACTACCACCGGCAGGTTCATACAGACCAAACTTGCTTTCATTTAAGCTAGCGGATGGCAACATGCCCATTGAGCCAGTGATCATGGCGCATTCATCAGAAATAATATCGCCGAAAATATTTGAGCAAAGCATCACGTCAAACTGAGATGGATCTTTGATCAACTGCATAGTGGCGTTATCGATGTAGATGTGCGATAGCTCGACATCAGGGTAGCCTTTAGCGGTTTCCTCAACCACTTCACGCCATAAAATTGAGCTTTGTAGGACGTTTGCTTTATCTACTGAGCAGACTTTTTTGTCACGTAGACGTGCTGATTCAAAAGCAATTTTGGCAATGCGCTCAATTTCATAATGATGATAAACCTCAGTATCAAAGGCTTTTTCTTGTGGACCTTCACCTTCACGACCTTTCGGTTGACCGAAGTAAATACCACCTGTTAATTCTCGAACCACCACGATATCAAATCCGCGATCTGAAATATCAGCACGCAATGGTGAGAAGTTTTCTAAACCAGTATGAATTTGCGCAGGGCGCAGGTTACAGAAAAGTTGGAAGTGCTTACGTAGCGGAAGTAAAGCACCACGTTCAGGTTGTTCATTTGGTGGAAGATGTTCCCATTTAGGGCCACCTACCGAGCCAAATAATACGGCATCGGCATCTTCACAGCCTTTGATGGTTGCTTTTGGTAGAGGCGTGCCATGGTTATCAATCGCAATCCCGCCGACATCAAATTCTTGGCGCTCAAATGAAATATCATGCTTTTTTTCAATTGCATCTAGCACTTTTTGCGCTTGTTGCATGACCTCTGGACCAATGCCATCTCCGGGTAAAACAGCAATTTTATATGTACCTGCCATGGTTCTCTTTTCCTTTAAATATGTAATACTTAATTTTATTGTTCGCTGAATAATGTATTACCCAGCGATTTATCTGGTTTCTCGTCTGATTAAACTTATATTTTGTTAAACCGTTTCAATTCTTTTTGATTGCTTGATCTCTGCAATTTTGTCAGCACGCTGAATGCTATTAATAACATGTAATAGCGCTTGGCCTGAAGCCTCAACGATATCAGTTGCAAGCCCGGTGCCGTGATATTTACGTCCTTTGTAATTGGCGATGATATCTGCTTGACCTAGGCCATCTTCACCTTCACCTTTGGCGGTCAGGTCGAATTTATCTAATACGATTTCATAACCAGTTAGTTTGTAGATGCATTGATAAAGCGCATCTACTGGGCCATTACCGACCGCCGCTTCGCATTTTTCTTCTTCGCCACATTGCAATTTAATACTGGTGGTTGCCATTACGCTACCTGATTGCACGCTTAGGTAATTTAACTTAAAGAAATCATCTTCTTCACGCAAGTTAGCAAAGTGCATTAATGACTCTAAATCATAATCAAATACTTGGCCTTTTCGGTCAGCTAGCTTCAAAAAGTCTTCATATAAAGTGTTTAGGTTGTAGTCATCATCACTGTAACCCATGGTTTCCATATGACTCTTAACCGCTGCGCGACCTGATCGGCTGGTTAGATTTAAGGCTTGATTTTTAAGGCCAATAGTCTCTGGTGTCATGATTTCGTAGGTATTCTTATTCTTCAACATGCCGTCTTGGTGAATACCCGATGAGTGACTAAACGCGTTAGTACCAACAATCGCTTTGTTCGATTGAATAGGCATGTTACACAATTGGCTGACAAGTTTACTGGTGCGGTGAATTTCGTCGTATTTAAGACCAGTATGAACACCTAGCAATTCCGCGCGAGTGCGGATGATCATGGCGATTTCTTCTAATGCACAGTTACCAGCTCGTTCACCAATACCATTAATCGTGCCCTCTACTTGGCGAGCACCAGCTTGTACTGCGGCCATGGAAGTGGCAACCGACATACCTAGGTCATCATGGCAGTGTACTGAAATGACCGCTTTATCAATGTTTGGTACGCGATTAAATAGCGTTTCGATGATGCCACCAAACTCACTCGGTAGGGTATAACCAACGGTGTCTGGAATATTGACGGTAGTTGCACCTGCATCGATAGCTGCTTCAACAATGCGGCATAGGTTATCAATTGGCGTACGGCCAGCATCTTCACAAGAAAACTCCACATCATCGGTATATTTACGTGCACGTTTAACGGCATTAACGCCCATTTCTACGACGTCATCATAACTGCGGCGAAGTTTATCTTGTACGTGGATAGTGGAAGTGGAGATAAAGGTATGAATACGGAAGGCTTCCGCTACTTTTAATGCTTCTGCGGCAACATCAATATCTTTTTCTACGGCGCGGGATAGAGCACAAATACGGCTGTTTTTGATTTGTTTCGCGATGGTTTGAACGGATTCAAAATCACCGGGTGAAGAGACTGGAAAGCCAGCTTCGATAACATCAACGCCTAAACGTTCTAGGGCATAAGCGATCTGTAGTTTCTCTTTTACGGTTAGGCTCGCTGAAAGTGCTTGTTCGCCATCGCGTAGTGTGGTGTCGAATATAATGACTTGATCGTTCATGTTACCTTCCTTGTGATTAATGCTTTGCTATCCAATGCGGTTTATTCGTTGAGTATTTGTGAATAAAAAAGCCCGCATCTGGATGCGGGCTTGTTTGAAATCGTATGTGGTTTTTCGTCCACTGCCTACCCGCGCGATTGAGTCACGATGAGGAGGAGGTTCAGTAGAGTTGAAAATTGTTGAGTCATGCTTGTTACCTTAGCAATGTCTGCGACCACGTAAAAACTGATTTAATTAGTACCGCACTCAAGGGGGATACGTCAACCTTTTGGATGAAAAAATATCCAAATAACTTAATGGTCTCTCATTTGCCAATTTATATGCCGCAATACGTTTTCATCATAAGAACAAAATATCGTCACTTTTTTGTCATTTATCTCCCTTAACTTAGACGGTGTAGTGCTGATTAAGCATCGAACAAGGAGCATATGATGAAAACTATACAGCCGATAGCACGCTTTGATTTAGCATTTTCTTTATTTTGCTTACAACACCGTTTTAATTTGCCAGTTGCTCGTATTAGCAAAGCAATCTCTCATACTGGTGATGGGCATTTATATGCAGTCATGGGGTTATTAACTTGGTGGTTTGAACCAAGATCGGGTCAATACTTTTTACTGGCAGGATTGTTAGCATTTTTATTAGAACTGCCGATCTATTGGTTAGCAAAAAATGGTTTTAAACGTCGCAGGCCTGCACAAATATCTGATTTGTTAACGTCTTTTATTACTCCGTCAGATCAATACAGCTTGCCTTCCGGTCACACGGCTGCCGCTTTCTTAATGGCAGTACTACTACAAAACTACTATCCAGAATTTGGTTTGTTACCTTTTGTTTGGGCTGGTTTGATAGGGTTTTCTCGCATTTTGTTAGGGGTGCATTTTTTGACGGATATTGTATTAGGCGCGGCTTTGGGAATCAGTTGTGCTCTTGCGGCAATTAATATGTTGGCTGGTGGATAAAAACAATGAAGATCTTATATGGTGTGCAAGGTACCGGAAATGGTCATATCGCTCGAGCACGGGCAATGGCGTCAGCTTTATCTAAACAATCGGATGTTTCGGTTGATTTTTTATTTTCAGGGCGAGATGACAAAGGTTATTTCTCGATGGAAGATTTTGGGGGGTATCAAACTCGACGAGGGCTGACATTGACTACTGAAAAAGGAAAAGTCAGCCATATGAAAACCGCTTTGAATACCAACCCTAGTCAGTTATGGAAAGAAGTCTCCGATATGGACTTGGAGGGTTATGATGTGGTGCTCAATGATTTTGAACCGATTACTGCATGGGCGGCCAAAAAGCAAAATGTGCCGAGTATTGGGATTAGTCATCAAAATGCCTTTCGTTATTCGGTGCCAAAGAAGGGCGCGAGTTGGCTTGATCAAACTCTGATACAACATTTTGCACCAACTCAACATCATTTAGGTTTGCATTGGTATCATTTTCAGCAACCTATTTTGCCGCCGATAGTTCATACATCAACGCAAATTGATAACCAGAAGCATGATTTCACTCTGGTTTATTTACCTTTCGAGGCTCTACCCGCTATTAGTGATCTTTTGCAGCGCTTCTCCAATTGCCATTTCATCTGTTATCACCCAGAAGTTAAAGAAGTGAGCCAACAAGATCACCTGACCTTTATGCCTTTGTCATACCAACACTTCCAAAGAGATTTACATGCTTGTCATGGCGTAATTGCCAATGGCGGTTTTGAGTTGCCTTCAGAAGCGTTAACGCTAGGTAAAAAGCTATTGTTAAAACCATTAGATGGGCAATTTGAACAAATGAGTAATGTGGCGACACTTGAATCTTTAGGTTTAGCTAGTTCAATGCAATGGCTTGATCCTAGTATAGTGAGAGCTTGGTTGGATGAGGAGCCAGCAGAGCGAGTAATTTATCCCAATGTTGCTGAGTCAATTGCCGATTGGGTCGTGCAAGGTGAATGGGGAAATATTGCCCCCTTGTGGAGTCACTTATGGGAGCAAGTCGATTTTCCGCATTATGCTTTGATTAATGAGTAAACAACTTTCACATCATCAATTTAGTAGCTAAATGGTTTTTAGATTAATTTATATATTCTAGTTAGCTTGTTGAAATATTAGTGTTTTTAGTGATTTTTTGTAAATAAAAATAATTTAATATCAATACGGTTGCTTCTGATATTTGCTTGGTGAATAGTAAATGCAACCCGACATATTGGCGGGGCAAATACAATCATTATTCGATATCTTTTTGTAGTCGATAATCACGGTCGTTATGTGTGATTGACTTACAATTAAAAGAGGTGCAACACAACATGACACTTTCTACTGAACCAAAAAATATGGCCCTTAATTTTAGAACAGAAGCCACTTTACGTGGCGTAGATCTTAATTTATTGACCGTTTTTGATGCAGTAATGCAAGAGCAAAATATTACTCGTGCGGCGCAGTATTTAGGTATGTCACAACCTGCAGTAAGTAATGCTGTTGCTCGTTTGAAAGTAATGTTTAATGATGAATTGTTCATGCGTCATGGTCGTGGTATTCAACCGACTCAACGCGCTCGTCAATTGTTTGGCCCGCTTCGTCAAGCATTACAATTAATACGTAATGAATTGCCGAACTCTATTTTTGTTCCTGAAACATCAGAACAAGTATTTAAATTAGCGGTTTGTAGCCCTTCAGATTTACGTTTTGCACCAAGAATCATGCGTGGTATTGCTGAAAAATCGCCAAGTATTCAATTAAGTCTTGATGCTGATTTTGATCGTCACTTACCTGAAAAGCTTCGTTACCAAGAAGTGGATTTCGTGATTGATTATGCGCGTTTTGAGCAGCCGGGTTACTCAAGTACTGAAATCTTTAGTGACGAGTTAGTCGTTGTGATTGCTGCAAATCACCCACGTATTGGCTCTCAAATTAGCCAAGCCGAGTTCATGGCAGAAAAACATGCAACACTATCGAAAGTAAACGGTGTGCGTAGTTTCTATGAGCGAGTTTATACTGGTGATTTTGCATTCCAAGCGTCTTATCATGGTACAAGTTTAAGTAATATCTTGTACGTAGTCGGTCAATCTGAATTAGTAACAGTCGTTCCTCGTTGGTTGGTTGATTCAATGCCTAACCGCGCAAACTATAAAGTCATGGCTTACCCATACGCCGATAATAAAGTGGCGGGTTACTTAAGTTGGCATGAATCGAGTGAGAAAGATAAAGGTCACATCTGGATGAGAGATCAACTGATGTTAATTTGTGGCGAAACACTTGCTGCAAGCTTGTTGCGATAAGTTCTTCTAGAAAGCGCAGTCTTTATTTGATTAGAGGCTGCGTTTTTTTATGTCTATCCCTGTCACTGAAGAACCCAAAATGAGATTAACCTCTCATTGTTAGATTTATTATCTACTGAATTTTATCGGGTTATTGGTTGGTATATTTTGATTGATATTATATATGCAGTCTTTATCACTAATTATGTAGGTTGTTTGTTGGTTTTTATGATTTAAATAATTTTAGAGTAATAGACAAGTTTCTGTTAATGGCGGTAAAGTGATCAAGTTCGAATGTAATTTAGAACTTATGCACCCTAGTTGCTTGTTATGACAATGCAAATAGGTACATAGCAAGGTTGTAGTACTTTTATTGAAATCTAAAGTATAAGCAGCCTGAAGTTTCTTAGGCTAAAAATAAGCCCTAACTATGTAGCACTGAATCATCACGCTTTAATTAAGGATAGTGAGATTCAGTTAACAGGAGGCAACATGGAAATGTTATCTGGTGCGGATATGATCGTCCGCTCCCTAATAGATGAAGGTGTCGAGCACATCTTCGGTTATCCAGGCGGTTCAGTTCTGGATATTTACGACGCTCTACATGAAAAGAGTGATATTGAACACGTGCTGGTTCGCCATGAACAAGCCGCGGTTCACATGGCTGATGGCTATGCACGCGGAACTGGTAAAGTTGGTGTTGTTCTCGTGACTTCAGGCCCTGGCGCCACCAACGCGATTACTGGTATTGCAACTGCCTATATGGACTCTGCACCAATGGTTGTTCTATCGGGTCAGGTACCAAGTAGTCTAATTGGTAATGATGCTTTCCAAGAATGTGATATGGTGGGAATCTCCCGCCCTGTGGTTAAACATAGCTTTCTAGTCACCAAAGCAGAAGATATTCCTGAAACTATTAAAAAAGCGTTTTACCTTGCGTCTACTGGCCGCCCTGGCCCTGTGGTCGTTGATCTGCCGAAAAACGTATTAAATCCATTAGAAAAATTTCCTTATCACTACCCTGATGAAATTAAAATGCGTACTTATAATCCGACAACTTCGGGTCATAAAGGGCAAATTAAGAAAGGGTTGAAAGCCTTATTGGCAGCGAAGAAACCAGTGCTTTATATCGGTGGTGGGGCGATTATTGCAGAAGCTAGCGAGCAATTAATTAAGCTGGCTGAAGCGCTTAACTTGCCAGTAGTCAGTACATTAATGGGTCTTGGTGCTTTCCCAGCAACTCATCATAATTCCCTTGGTATGTTAGGCATGCACGGCACTTATGAAGCCAATATGGCTATGCATAATGCTGATCTTATTTTTGGTGTCGGGGTACGTTTTGATGATCGTACGACCAACAATGTCGAAAAATACTGCCCTAATGCCAAGATCATGCATATTGATATCGATCCATCTTCGATTTCTAAGACTATTCAAGCGGATTTACCTATCGTTGGTTCTGCCGATGAAGTGTTAAATAGCATGTTAAAGCTGCTTGAAGATCAAGGTGTAGAGCAAGATAGCGAAGCGCTTGAAACTTGGTGGCAAGAACTACAAAGTTGGCGTAATCGTAAGTGTTTAGCGTTTGATCATAATTCGGATCGCATTAAACCTCAGCAGGTAGTCGAAACGCTTTACAAGCTCACTAAAGGTGAGGCTTATGTCGCTTCTGATGTAGGGCAGCACCAAATGTTTGCTGCATTATATTATCCATTTGATAAACCACGTCGTTGGATTAACTCTGGCGGTTTAGGCACCATGGGCTTTGGTTTACCAGCGGCAATGGGCGTTAAGTTTGCTATGCCAAAAGAGGAAGTGGTGTGTATTACTGGTGATGGTAGTATTCAGATGAATATCCAAGAACTATCGACCTGTATGCAATATGCTATCCCAGTTAAGATCATTAACTTGAATAACCGTTTCTTAGGCATGGTGAAGCAGTGGCAAGATATGATTTATCAAGGTCGCCATTCTCATTCTTATATGGATTCTGTGCCTGATTTTGCAGCCATTGCTGAAGCTTATGGTCACGTTGGAATTCGTATTAATAAACCTGAAGAGCTAGAAGCTGGCCTACAAAAAGCCTTGGATATGAAAGATCGTCTCGTGTTTGTTGATATTAATGTTGATGAAACTGAGCATGTTTATCCAATGCAAATTAAAGGTGAAGCGATGGATAAAATGTGGTTAAGCAAGACGGAGAGAACCTAATATGAGACATATCATTTCATTATTATTAGAAAACCAACCGGGTTCTTTATCACGTGTTGTTGGCTTGTTTTCACAGCGAGGTTATAACATTGAGTCATTAACCGTTTCTCCGACGGATGATGAAACTTTATCACGTATTAATATCACCACCGCAACCGATGCGCTTCAGCTTGAGCAGATTGAAAAAAACCTACATAAACTTGTCGATGTGTTGAAAGTACAAGAGGTTACAGAGTATGACTATGTTGAGCGTGAGTTGATGTTAGTTAAAGTGAAAGCCAGTGGTTTTTCTCGCGCTGAAGTGCATCGTTTATCTGATGTATTCCGTGGGCAGATTGTCGATGTCACAGCATCGTTGTTTACCATTCAATTGGCCGGCGATAGTGCGAAATTAGATGCCTTTATCAAAGCGGTATCTGAAATGACCGATGTCATTGAAGTTGCGCGTAGTGGGGTGGTGGGTATTGCTCGGGGAGAACGTGCTTTAAAAGCATAACATCAGTACTTTATAGATAATAACGTAATAACAGATAACGCAGCCGACAGGTTGCGTTTTTTTATGCTCCAATTTTTTATACTCAATTTGCCTTGCCTAAAGCTTGCTTTATTCTTGCTGAAACTCGCAGCTTGAAGTTACTTGGGTATATGAAGAAAAGATCTAAGACGTTAGTCTAATAAATCGGCAAAACTTCACTAAACTTATTGAATGAATATTTATCAATTTCGGTGAGTAACTTATGTCTAATGTCGTGGTTGTTAGAATAACAATTGCTAGTTTGTTAGTACTTGCTATCAATATTAGTGCTTTATATTTCTTATTGTTGGTGGTATTGCTGAACACTCATCATCAGGAGTTCTTTGGTTGGTAATGGCGCAGAAAAGGTTGTATCTAATATAGGGAAGAAGGTGATAGGGAAGATAGTGCAGTGAGTTGTACAACTAAAAGTGGATTGTGTTTTGTAGGTGTAAGGAAAGTATAAAAAAGGAGGCTAATTGGCCTCCTTTTGGTATTTCTATCCGTTCATTTTAATTAAAGAACGTGAACAGAAGATGTGTTAGTTGTGCCAGATGGTACTAGAGCACCAGAAACCATAACGGTTACATCGCCTTTCTTGCCATAGCCTGTTTCTAGCGCTAGAGCTATACCTTGACGGTAGAAGTCTTCAGTATTATTGATAGAGTCAACAACGATTGGCGTTACACCTTTAGATAAGCAAAGCTGTGCTGCAGTTTTAGTGTTAGTTGTAACGGCAATGATTTTCGCTGTCGGGAAGTATTTGCGAACTGAACGAGCAGATTTACCAGCTTCAGTTGCCACAACGATTACAGGAGCGGCAAGCTTCTCGGCAGTTTCTACTGCTGATTTACATACAGCTTCAGTGATACGTAGGCGAGGACTGTCTAAACGAGAACCGAGTTCTGCTTTTAAAGCTTTATCAGTACGAGCACAGATTTGCGCCATGATAGTTACCGCTTCAACAGGGTACTTACCTTTTGCAGACTCACCAGAAAGCATTACTGCATCAGTACCATCCATGATTGCGTTTGCCACATCACCCGCTTCTGCTCGAGTTGGGCGTGGGTTTTTGATCATAGAATCAAGCATTTGAGTTGCAGTAATAACCACTTTACGTGCGCGGTTACATTTCTCAATCATCATTTTCTGAGCGAAGATTACTTCTTCAACTGGGATTTCAACACCTAGGTCACCACGAGCAACCATGATGCCGTCAGACGCTTCTAAAATCTCATCGAAGTTATCCACACCTTCTTGGTTTTCGATTTTAGAGATGATTTGGATGTTTTCGCCGCCGTTTGCACATAGTAATTCACGGATTTCTTTTACATCGTTTGCTTTACGGATGAAAGAAGCAGCAACGAAATCAACGCCTTGCTCACAACCAAATTTAAGGTCAGCTTTATCTTTTTCAGCTAGTGCTGGAAGTTTTACAGAAACGCCAGGAAGGTTAACACCTTTGTTTTCACCTAGGTCGCCGTTATTTAATACTTTACATTTCACTTCTGTATCAGTCGTTGAAACAACTTCCATTTCAATAAGACCATCGTCTACTAGGATAGTATCACCAGCGTTAAGGTCTTGAGCGAAACCAGGGTAAGTTACCGCTACAGTGTTTTTGTTACCCACAACAGAAGTATCGGTTGTGAATGTGAAATCTTGACCAGCAACTAGAGTAACATCGTTGCCGTTTTCTAGTTTGATAGTGCGGATTTCTGGACCTTTAGTATCTAAAAGGATCGCAAGTTGCTTACCCGTGTTCTTCATTACTTGGCGAAGGTTAGCAATACGGTTGCCGTGCTCTTCGAAATCACCGTGTGAAAAGTTCAAACGCATTACGTTCATGCCAGCGTTTGCTAGCTCAGTTAGTTTCTCAATAGATTCAGTTTTCGGGCCAATCGTACATACGATTTTGGTCTTTTTCATGAGTAGGTACTCTCCGGTAAGTAATATTACATTTTTCAATTTTTATGCGTTTTAATCGCAAGCAACTTGATTGATTGAGTGCATTAAAACAGAAATTCTTTGCTGAGTTTTTATTGCATGAGCTACATTGTAGTCATTATTCCCATTCTCGCATGGCCACACTTCATTTTCGTTGCAGCCTCCATTTCATTTTGTAGTCTGCGAGGGGCTGCGTTGTAATTTTGTTTCTTAAATAAGGGTAATAATTTTACCAGTCTTTGTGGGGAAGATCACGATACTTACTTGTCTTAGAGCAAGGTTTCTTCGAAAAACATTTATTTTTTATAGTGAAAAAAATGGACAATTAAGTTTCGATTGTGTTTAATGTATTTCGTTTCGAAACTTTGTTGGTTTTATTTTATGTCAAAACGAAATACTCAACAGCGACGTCACCTTATTGTTCAACAAGTAAATGAATTGGGTGAGGTCAGTGTGGAAGCATTGAATAAGCAATTCAATATCTCTGAAGTCACTATAAGAAAAGACTTGTCAGCATTAGAAGCTAGTGGTTTGCTATTGCGCCGTTACGGAGGGGCAATCTCTTTACCTAAAGAAATTATCAATGAAGCATTTTCGGAAGAGGTTTCGAAACGAAAGGTTGAGTTGGCGAAAGCCGCAGCATCGCTTATTAAAGATCACCATAGAATCATTATTGATAGCGGTAGCACTACTGGTGCTTTGATTGAACAACTTAATTACAAGCGTGGTTTAGTTGTGATGACCAACTCACTGAATGTTGCTAATGCATTAAATGCATTAGAAAGTGAACCCACATTACTAATGACAGGTGGAACTTGGGATACCCATTCGGAATCATTCCAAGGTCAAGTCGCAGAACAAGTGCTTCGCTCTTATGATTTTGATCAGTTATTTATTGGCGCAGATGGCATCGACTTAGCTCGAGGAACCACCACATTTAATGAACTTTTAGGTTTAAGTCAGGTGATGTCCGAAGTAGCACGCCGTGTGGTAGTGATGGTGGAATCTGACAAGATTGGTAGAAAAATTCCAAATTTAGAACTGGCATGGGACAAAGTCGATGTGTTGGTAACTGATAATGGCATCACTGACGAACAACAAGCACAAATACAGAAATATAACGTGCAAGTGCTGATTGCCTAATATCAAAAAACTTAACACTTAAAATTAATCAATTTATTAAATTACGCTTTACCATCTTTTGCTTGCTGCTGGTAAAGGAATAAAAAAGGATAACAATATGTGTGGAATCGTTGGTGCTGTTGCGCAGCGTGATATAGCTGAAATTCTTGTTGAAGGTTTACGTCGTTTGGAATATCGCGGCTATGATTCAGCGGGAGTCGCAGTGGTCGATGCTGATTCAAACATGACGCGCGTGCGCCGCTTAGGCAAAGTGCAAGAATTAGCCGATGCAATTGAAGCTGCCGATGTGTTTGGTGGAACTGGTATTGCTCATACTCGTTGGGCAACTCATGGTGAACCTTCGGAAATTAATGCTCATCCACACGTTTCTAATGATATTTCGGTGGTACACAACGGCATTATTGAAAATCATCAAGTATTGCGTGAAACCTTGCGTGAACGTGGTTATGTATTTGAGTCTCAAACGGATACTGAAGTGATCGCTCATTTAGTTGAATGGGAACGTCGTACTTCTGAAACATTAATCGAAGCATTGCAAAAAGCGGTTAAGCAGCTTGATGGTGCTTACGGTACGGTCGTATTTGATCGTAAAGATCCAAGCCGTGTAGTTGTTGCACGTTCAGGTAGCCCGATTGTGATTGGCTTAGGATTGGGTGAAAACTTTATCGCTTCGGATCAATTGGCTCTATTAAATGTCACTCGTCGTTTTATGTACCTTGAAGAGGGGGATGTTGCTGAAGTGACTCGTCGGGATGTGACCGTTTTTTCTGAGAATGGTGAACGAGTAGAGCGTATGGTTTCTGAATCAAGCGCAGAGCATGATGCAGGTGATAAAGGTCAATATCGCCACTTTATGCAGAAAGAAATCTTTGAGCAGCCAACCGCATTAATTAACACTATGGAAGCTCGACTCACCAAAGATACTGTGGTGACGGAAAGCATCGGTGTGAATGCTGCCGAGATCCTATCTAAAGTTGAACATGTGCAAATCATCGCTTGTGGTACGTCTTATAATGCTGGTATGACAGCACGTTATTGGTTTGAGTCTTTGGCTGGCGTCAGTTGTGATGTGGAAATTGCATCAGAATTCCGCTACCGAAAATTTGTTACTCGTCCAAATAGTCTGTTGATTACCCTATCTCAATCAGGCGAGACAGCAGACACCTTAGCCGCATTACGCTTAGCTAAAGAAAAAGGCTACATGTCAGCGATGACCATTTGTAATGTCGCCGGCTCATCTCTTGTTCGCGAGTCGGACTTTGCTTTTATGACACGTGCCGGTACTGAAATTGGCGTAGCTTCAACTAAAGCTTTTACTACTCAGTTAGCAGCGTTATTAATGCTAGTTACTGCAATGGGGAAACAGCAGCAACGTATCGATAGTGCCAAAGAAGCGGAAATTGTGGAAGCTTTGCATCTACTGCCTTCTCAAATTGAAAAAGCACTCGCTTACGATAAAGAGATTGAAGCCTTAGCCGAAGGTTTTGCCGATAAACATCACACGCTATTCTTAGGCCGTGGTGAGTATTATCCCATTGCACTAGAAGCTTCTTTAAAGCTTAAGGAAATCTCTTATATTCATGCAGAAGCTTATGCTGCGGGCGAGCTAAAACATGGTCCTCTAGCATTAATTGATGCCGATATGCCAGTGGTAGTTGTTGCGCCAAATAATGATCTACTTGAAAAGCTTAAATCAAACATCGAAGAGGTCCGTGCTCGTGGCGGTTTACTGTATGTGTTTGCTGATGCAGGTGCAGGGTTTGAAGCAGACGAAAGCATGAAGATCATTAATCTTCCACATGTCAGCGAGATCACCGCGCCAATCTACTACACCATTCCAATGCAGTTGCTTTCGTATCATGTTGCTTTGATTAAAGGCACCGATGTCGATCAGCCTAGGAACCTAGCTAAGGCAGTGACGGTTGAGTAATTTCATTTTAAATTAATGGTTTACATACGATTCTAGCAATTAAATATTGGTTGTGACTAAATGGCTGTGTTCCGGTTTGGACACAGCCATTTTTATATCACCTATATTAGGCAATCTTTCAAAAATTGTTTATTATTCTGAGACTTTCATTAGGTGAGTCAGCTATGAACTTGTCACAAATCGAAGCATTCTGCACCGTTGCTAATACCGGTTCCGTTTCTGAAGCGGCCCGACAGCTAGAATGCAATCGCACCAAACTTAGTATGGCAATTAAAGCACTTGAAACGGATCTAAATGTTAAGTTGTTTATCCGCACTGGCAATAACTTAACCTTGTCTGAGATTGGTAAGGCGGTTTATAAGGATTTTGAAAGTATTCTTATTACCACTTCACGTGTTCGTCGCATTTGTTCTCAAGTTTCTAAAGAGTTTGCCGCTGAAATATGGATAGCTCGTGATGACGCCTTGCCGGATATGTTATGGCAGGAGTTTGCCCATTCGCTTAGTAAGCAGTTTCCTAGTACTTCGTTTAATATCATTCTGGCTTCTAGTGGCGACTTGGCCAATTTAGTCGCCACACAACAAGTGGATTTTGCATTTGGAGTGGATTACGAACATATCGATGATGCTCGTATTGTTCGTCAGCCTCTGGGTAAAATTCGTATGATGTCGGTGTGCAGTTCAACCCACCCATTAAGCAAAATTCAACGAGTGACAGATGAAGAATTACGTAAGTCTATGCAAGCAGTCATGGCTTACTTGAATGAGCAAGATAATGCTAGTTTAGAGCCTTTTTCTCGTCGTTATATTGGTTTCTCTAGTTTTGAATACATGCTTAATACCATATTGACTGAATCAGCATGGGGAGTGCTTCCTGAACCATTGATTCGTCATCACCTGCGTGAACAACGCCTTTCGGTGATTCGCCATACTTATGGGTTAACCCAAGAAGATTTTTGTATGTTCAGTGTTGCTGAAGGCGCTGATAGTCCTGCCATTGATTGGTTAGTCGATAAAGTGAGTGATTATCTGTTCGACTTCTAAAGTATTTTTACTCTTCTTTACTTTGCTAGGTCAGCCAGTGTCATTTAATTTGACAGTTAATTTTAGAGGTTAGTTATTGAATAATATTAAGTTAATTTTTATTGATACGTTTCCATTTTTAGTTTGTGTAAATCTTTATTGTAAAGCTCCTCCATTTCGCCAAAATATCTTTAGTTATCTAAAGGTATTAATATGTCTGTTCATTCAAGGTTTAACGAAAATTCTGTTTTAGTTTTCTCGGCTGTTTTTGCATCTATGTTTGCCGGGGGAGGCTTGATTGTTGGCTTACTTGTTGGCTCGCTTGTCATCATGTTTGATGGGGTGTATTCCCTTGTTAGCCTACTGTTAACATTGTTGTCGCTCGTTGCCGCTCGTTATATTAAAAAACCATCTGATGCTCAATTTCCTTTTGGTCGCGCGCTATTCGAACCTGCGGTTATCGCGGTCAAAGGAGCAGTGATCTTATTAATCGTCAGTTATTCATTATATTCAGCGATTGGCGCCATGTTTACTGGAGGCCGTGCTGTTGATGTTTCGATTGCAACCGCCTTTGGTGTTATCAATATTATTGGTTGTGGTCTGGCTTGGTGGTGCATGATCTCATTACGAAACAAGCATTTTTCTGGTTTGGTTGATGCTGAAGTGAAGCAATGGCAAATGGATACATTATTGAGTGTTGCTGTAACCGCAGGATTTGTGGTGGCTTGGTTGATGACATTAACACCGTTGGAAAAATACGCGGTATATGCAGACCCAATGATGATGCTACTGATGTCATTTTATTTTATTAAAGTACCGTTTGAGATGTTGCGATCTGCATTAAGAGAAATCTTTTTGATGGCACCAAGTAAAGAGATTTACCAAACCGTTGATCAAAGCATTATAGTGACGAATGAAGATTCTCAACAAGAAATTGAATTAGCGGGTGTAGTGAAGGTTGGCCATGAATTGTGGGTCGATGTGGATCTTCATGTTGATGATTCTAGTGAACTGATCTCACGTGATGATATTGAACAAGCCAGACATGGCATTGAAGCTCGCTTGTCTTCTTTGCCATTGAAATTACAGCTCACTATTAATATTGCCAGTTAATGTTTCTGACAGCTTTCGGAGTGGTGATGTTTTTCGACTTTCACTTTCTCCGTATTAGTTTCCAAAGCTTGTAAGATGGTACATTCCTCTGCGCTACCTTTACCGCCACAGCAAGCGGACGATAAGGTTTTTAATGAGCGTTGAAAATGTTGTAGTTCCGCCAATTTTTGCTCCACATCCGCAAGTTTAGCATCAACCACTTGTTTGACATCAAAGCAAGAATTACTGGCTTTATCGACTTCGATTTCAAGTAACTCTTTAATATCTGCAAGGTTAAATCCTACCTTTTTAGCTCTAATAATAAATTGTAGTGCTTGCCTATCTTGCTCGTTATATAGGCGGTAGCCAGATTCAGAGCGAGCAGATGGGCTTAATAAGCCTGACTTTTCATAAAAGCGTAGTGTGTCGTTATTGATACTGCATAACTTAGCCAGTTCTCCGATTTTGTACATTGCTTATTCCTATTTTCTGCTGATATCAGTGTAAATCTTATAGTCTAAACATAGGTTCCATTTTTACCTACGGTTATTTCACTAGGTAAAATGATGGTGTGATCACGTCTTGTCAATTTATACGGGGAAATCATAAGTAAAATTGATGTAACTCAAAAGTGGTACTTCCATTTGTTTTTATTGTTGAATATTGAGGAATCATAATAAAAACAATATAGGTGAAATAATGAAAAAGTCTTTGATAGTTTTAGCTCTTATTACGGCAGGTTTTACTTCAGTGTCTGCTCATGCTGCTCTACAACAAGGTGACTTTTTAGTCCGGGCTGGCGCGGTATTAGTCGCACCGGATGAAAGTAATTCAGGTATTAAAGCTGGAGGAACCAATTTAGGTGGTGACGTTTCAGTGGATAATAATACTCAGCTTGGATTGAATTTTGCTTATATGATGAGAGATCACTGGGCACTTGAGTTGTTGGCTGCAACCCCATTTAGCCATGATGTTACATTAGGCGGTTCACCGGCAGGGCTTGACTCTTTGAACGGTGGATTGGGCAATGTGAAACACTTACCACCAACTTTAAGCGTATTGTATTACCCGATGGATACTCAATCGAAATTTCAACCTTATGTCGGGGTTGGTGTAAACTATACAATGTTTTTTGATGAATCGGTTGATGATAGCGCTAAAGATAAAGGATTCAGTAACTTAGATTTAGATAACTCTTGGGGCTGGGCTGGCCAAGTAGGGATGGATTATTTTATTACCGATAATATCACCTTGAATGCTCAGGTTCGATATATCGATATTGATACCGAAGCTAATGTTGAGCTTAATGGTGTTGGCAAGTTAAACGTCGATGTTGATATCGACCCTTGGGTTTACATGGTTGGCATTGGTTATAAGTTCTAGTTATTGCTAAATGAAGAGAAAGCGGCGCTGGTTTATCTGACAAGCGCCACTTTTATTTAAGCGTATTTTTTAAAAATAATTAAAGTATTAATATCACTAAATGTGAAATCGTTACTCATGATGTATTGGCAATCCATTTCACGGCCGTCTCCACGAATAGAATCTAAATCGTCACGAGCAACGGCATGCTCATCGTCTTCAAGCACTAAAGTACCAGCCCTTCACCAATGACTAAGCCATCTCGGTCTTTATCATAAGGACGAGGAGTGGTTTTCGGAGAGTCGTTTTTTAAACTGGTTGCAAAAAGGGTATTAAAAACGGCTGACTCAGTAGGGCATCGCTCTTTACCACCACCGGCAACCATTACGGCTTGGTAACTCTGTTTGATTTCTTCCCAGACAATATGCTCGATAAGCAACAAGCTTTGCCAGAAGGTGCTGATGTGTGGTGGATGAGTCAATTTCTAGATTGCTGCTCACCGATGGAAATTCTCAGTATTTTGCGCTGCGTTCGTGCTGCGATGAAGCCTTCAATCGATCTGTATATTATTGAACTATTTTGGGATGCACAGCGTTATGAGGCTGCGTCATACATCTTAAAGCTGATTAAAATTGAATTTAGATAGAGATTGAGAATGAACACAATACAAAAAACATCGGTTGTGATTATTGGTGCTGGTCTTTCTGGTTCAGTGGCTGAGGTTATTCTTAAATAGCATGATATTGAATAGAAAGTCTTATGTTAGATAACAAAAAGCCCCAAATGTTGGTTGTCCAATGATTGGGGCTCAGTTCAATTTGGGGCTTTGTGTACCTGAAGTATTACTGTGAGTGCATTGATATTAGTGGTCGAAGTACACGTAGTTTTGCCAGCTTTTCATTCGAATTAGGATTTTACGAATAATAGCAACGTGTTCTAACTTGCCTGAGTAGACTGCAATTTCAACATTAGCTCCCATAGGTAAGTTATACTGGTCGACATCATCAATCAGTTTCAGTTTTACCATGATACGGCCTTGAGTTTGCAGAGCATTGGTTCCTAATAGTTCACCACCAGCTTGGAATTGACTCTCAGCAATTGCAGGAAGTACTTCTTCCACCTCTGCTTTGAAAGACTTACCAGGGAGCGCTCTAAATATCATATCTGCTTCATCACCAGCTTTAATATTTAGTGTTGAGTTTTGGCGGAAGGCACCCACGAAGTAATGATCTTGAGTACTCACGAAAGTTAAAATTGGTTTAAATGGGAGTGGAACTGCCATAACACCAGGCTTTAATGCTAGTTGAGAAACATAACCATCCGTTGGTGCACGAATGATTGTTTGGTCTAGATTAAATTGAGCTTTATCTAATGCTGCTTGTGCTTCTGCAACTGAGGTATTAACCCCATCAATTTGTGATTCGAACGCGGCTTTAGCGGCATTTTCATTAGAAAGGGCTGCTTGGTAAGCGGCTTCTGCGCCTTTCGCGATTTGTTGTTTGTCATCCACTTGTTGCAAAGTAAATGCGCCACGTTTGTAACCTTTTTGGTAACGCGCTGCTTCACGTTGTGAGCGATCTCTTTCTGCCAAGGCTTGCACACTAGTGGCGGCAGCTTGTTTGTAATCAGCTTCTAGAACTAATACATTTTGTTTCGCGGCAGCCAGTGCTGCTTTTTTTTGTACAACCGCAGCTTTAAATGGGGTATCGTCCAAACGGACTAATACATCGCCTTGTTTTACGAGTTTGTTTGGTACAACGTCGACGGAAACCACACGGGCGCGGACATTAGAAACCATTGGTGTCGTGCTATAGATTTGGCCACCCAACTGAGTGAATGGCTGGAAGTAGTTCATCGCTAAGAAGATAGAGCCAAGTAAAACTACGCCACCTAAAACCGCAGTTGGAACCGTCCACTTATTGAGTGGGATACGGAAGATTTTAAATATCGCAATACAAAAAGCGGTATAGGTTAGAATCAATATTGTTTCCATTAGTTTGATTCTCCTTTGGCGCTTTCTTGTGTGTGCTCAGTTGGTTTTGCTTGAGGTGATAATTCAGCCATTTGTTTTTGTAGTTGAGAGATTTGCTTATTCAATTCATCCACTTTATGGTGCATATCATCTTGTTCGGCTTGTAGTTTATTAAAGCCCCAACCTCGATCTTCACGCCATAAGGTCGCCCAGATCCACAAGAATGGCCAAAGTACATGTAAAGTAAATAGACTTACCCAGCCAGAAACATGAATGGCATCTTGATGGGGATGATTGCGCTTTTTGGCAATTTCATAGGGGATATCGTGAATAACAATGATGCCGTAAAACAGCACCAGTACGACGAAAATAAGTATGCCCAGAGCTAGATGATCTAATGTCATTATTTTTCCTTTATCTGCTCGCTCAATATAATGCGATGACAGTTATTAATAAAAATATCGTGATTTTATTAATATTAGTTAATATTCTATGTCAAACAAGGCTTTGCTTAAAATACAACGCTTTGTATTCTTTGGGCTGCATCTCATAATATATGGTGTGTACGTCATGTTAGTTTATACGATACTAATGAAGTTCCAAAGTTTTTATCCAATTTTATTTATTAAGAGATATTAATCATATGCGTTTAAATCTAGTCGCAGTATTAAAAAAAGAATGGTTTTTAATCGCGATGGTCATCTGCATGTTACTCGCTACGATTATTCCTGATGTTGGGCGTAGCCAAGGTAGTTTGCATTTAGATCAGGTGACCGCTTTCGGTATTGCGATCGTTTTCTTTTTGCATGGTATTGGCCTTTCTCCACAATCGTTAAAAGCGGGGATGAGTAATTGGAGGCTGCATCTATTTATTCAATCGGCGACGTTTATTCTCTATCCTTTACTTTGGCTAGTGTTTGGTCAAGGATTATTGGCTGTGATGCCTAGCGCATTGGCATTTGGTTTTTGCTTTCTATTTGTATTACCGAGCACGATATCTTCATCGGTCGCTATGACCGCGATTGGTCGAGGCAATATGCCGGGAGCGATATTTAACGCATCACTTTCTAGTATTCTTGGGATCTTAATTACCCCACTCTTGGTTCAAGTCTTTATGGGGTTAGAGGGCGCTAAAATTGATGTTATGGATTCAGTTACTTCTATTTCGACGATGCTATTATTGCCTATGGTGCTTGGTCAACTATTGAGACCTTTTTTGCTAGCAAGTTTTGAAAAGTATAAAAGTATTATTGGTAAGTTAGATAAATTCGTTATCTTATTGATTATTTTTAATGCATTTAGTGATTCCATAGCAGAGGGGGTTTGGCATAGCTTTTCTATTGAGTATGTCATTATGTCGGTTGTAATTTGTGGGCTGGTATTGTTTTTTGTCGTGAACTTGATGGTTAAAAGCACTCGTTGGCTGGGCTTTGATCATGCTGATGAAGTGGCAGCGGTGTTTTGTGGTAGCAAAAAAACCTTGGCGGCTGGCGTGCCAATGGCGAAAGTGATTTTTAGTGCTGATCCTAGATTAGGGATGATATTGTTGCCGATAATGATTTATCACCCATTACAAATATTTTATTGCGCAGTTCTAGCCAATCGGTATCAAAAGAAAGCCATCACTCGTGAACAGCAAATAGAGGCGAATGATTAATGTCTACAATATCTCAAGAATGGTTGGTGTTTACTCAAGACTATTACAAATGGTTTATTACGGTTTTGGTTTTAGTGTTTTATCCAATGCTTCGCCGTATTCCGAGTAAAATTTTCTTACGTAGTATGAAAAGTGGTATTAGTCCTCACCGTAAGCAACGCGCTAGGCTATTGCTCAATACTATTACTTCTATCATTCTAATCTGTTTGTTATTGATGTTGTGGGGGATTGAATTAAAAGGTTTATTAGTCGTTGGTTCATCCATGTTTGCTTTATTGGGGGTGGCACTCTTTGCTGGTTGGTCATTATTGAGTAACTTAACCAGCTTTTTAATTTTGTTTACCCAGAATGATTGTCGAGTGGGGCGCTGGGTGAGAGTTGTTGATGGTGCTAATTTTTTGGAAGGTGAGATCACCGAAATGGGCTTTATGAATGTTCAGTTACGTAGCCTTGATGGTGATTCGATTTTGTACCCGAATAGCTTATTTATAACTCGACCTGTGATTGTATTAAAAGAAAAACCACAACCAAAAGAGACTAATGCCTCTGAAGTAGAGGTAGCAATAGAGCAGAATACGGGTACTGTTGAATCGAAAGTTACTGAAAAAATAGTAAAATCATAATAACTATGTCCCTATTTTATTCAGTCAGAATATGATCATAGTTATTCTATCTCTATTCAATTTAACGCCACATCAGATTGGTTTGAAAGGTGCTTACATTCTTTCGCCAATCTTCCTTGCTTAAAGGGGTGGATGATAGCTCTGAATTCTGCATCTTGAAGTCACTAGGGTATATTAAGATTTCTCATGACTTTAAATGAGTTTTTTGTGACTTATACTACAAAGTGTTTTACAAAATTTCGATCATCGACAATAATACGCCGCTTTTAAAATTTCGTTCATATTTTAATCAGGTAATTCTATGTCAACCGCGACTACTACAAAACCAGCAAATCCAGCACCGTTAGGCTTAATGGCGTTTGGTATGACTACGATTCTTTTAAATCTACATAATGTAGGTTTATTTCCATTAACTAGTGTAATTCTTGCTATGGGTATTTTTTATGGCGGTATTGCACAAGTTATCGCTGGTATTATGGAATATAAAAATGGTAATACATTTGGTACCACAGCTTTCACTTCTTACGGTATGTTTTGGTTATCACTTGTCGGTCTAATTTTAATGCCTGGCATGGGGCTAGGAGAAGTAACACCAACGTATTTTCTAGCCTCTTACCTACTCATCTGGGGTATCTTCACTGGCTTGATGTTTATCGCAACATTGGCTCGTTACCCAGTAGCGAAACAAGTGATATTTGGTAGCTTGACTCTACTATTTTTCTTGCTTGCGGCAGGTGATTTTACTGGTAATGCAACTATCGGCCATATTGCTGGTGTCGTTGGTATTTTCTGTGGTTCAAGTGCGGTTTACCTAGCGGTTGCCACAGTCATCAATTTAGAATTTGGTCGCACTATTCTTCCTATCGGTGAAAAGAAAGTTGCTGCACCTGTTGAGTCAATTAAAGCTGCTGCTTAATTCGTTCCTAACAAAAACGTTATCGTGAAAGCCTCAGCTTAGTCTGAGGCTTTTTTGATCTTGGCTACTGCTTATATTTATCGCACTAATTATCTGATCATTCTTAATTGTGCAAAGCCTCGATAACTACGTTATCCCTTTCGTTTATAAAGACGTTGATTGTAGAGCAACTACTTATCAAAAATTTATGCCTTGTTCTCAAAATTTTTTCCTGCGTAATTTCTGAACACCTAATTAATTTGATTAGTATTAGAATTTATCTCTAACAGGAAATAGATTTTATCTTGTCGCTGTAATAGTATGTATCCACCACACTAAGTGGCACAATTTTTAACTTATTCTCAGGGCGGGGCGAAATTCCCCACCGGCGGTAAATAGCACTTGATGTTATCAGCCCGCGAGCGCCTATTCATTATCGTTTTGAAGTAGGGTCAGCAGATCTGGTGAGATGCCAGAGCCGACAGTTATAGTCTGGATGGGAGAGGATAAATGACACTGAACTACCTTAATTTCTAAGGTGGTTTAGTGGCTTTGACGTTGGTAATGCGTAGATTTTGCTATTTGTCTTACTGACCCCTTCTTAAAGAGCCCTGATTCTGGTATCCACAGGAGATATTACCATGAATCAGAACCAACCTTCGTTATTGGCCGAGTTTGGAAATCCTATTGAGCGTGTTGAAGTCGCTTTAGTTGCCTTGCAACAAGGGCAAGGTGTACTCGTACTTGATGATGAGGATCGTGAAAATGAAGGCGATCTTATTTATTCTGCTGAAACACTAACCGATGCTCAAATGGCGCTAATGATTCGCGAGTGTAGCGGTATTGTGTGCTTATGCTTAACCGATGAACAAGCTAATCAACTTGATTTACCGCCAATGGTCATTAATAACAATAGCCAGAATCAGACGGCATTTACGGTTTCAATCGAAGCCAAGCAAGGTGTGACGACTGGTGTATCAGCAGCAGATCGTGTTACCACTATTAAAACGGCCATTTTTGCCGATGCTAAGCCAGATGATTTAGCTCGCCCTGGTCACGTTTTCCCTCTACGCGCTCGTACTGGCGGGGTATTTACTCGTCGAGGTCATACGGAAGGCACGACGGATTTGATGCAGCTTGCTGGCTTGAATCCTGCGGGAGTATTGTGTGAAGTAACGAACCCTGATGGCACTATGGCGCGCGCAGAAGAGATCGTGGCATTCGGCAAACTACATAACATGCCAGTATTAACTATTGATGATATCGTTCAATATCGCGAGTCGTTAATGAAAAAACAAGCGTAGCGCACTAAAATAGTTGAATAAATATAAAAACGATGCCTAATAATGACATCGTTTTTTATTTAAAGATAAAACTATTTCATCTATTCTATATTTTTAATTTCGACAATGACCTTTCTTGCTTTTGGTCTTTCTTTTTCTTCAGGTGATAATAGATAAAGATCGGTTTTTAAATGGATACGTTCTGAAGGGATTCCATTCTTTTGCAAATAATTGATAGCGGTTCTAGCACGCTTATCGGCTAATTTTTCATTATAAGAACGATATTTTTCATGAGTATCGGCACTACCTGTTACTATTATTACGTAATGTTCAAATGATCTTGTACGTTCAATAGCATTATCCAATGATATTCGATTAGATGGGGTTAATTGATAAGAGTCATAGGCATAAGTTTCACTGTCGTACTGTTCATTAAAAATAGTTATAATATTTGGATTCGACTCTTCCATTTCAATGGTAGTTACATTATCTGATTTAGCTCCCCAAGGTCTTACGATAAGAGATAATGTAAATTGTTTTAGAGCATCATTTGTTGGTCTGTCGTATTTCGGACTAGTAAATTCAACATTGAAAGTATGATCATAGTTTAAACCGATATCAATATATTCATTTAATCGATAATAGCCGCCAACGCTAAGTAAAGGGCTAATATCATTATGGGAGCTTTGGCTGTCATAGATAGGATTATCCAGTTTGCTTTTATAAATGTATGCTCCAATTCCAGCTGATATTTTGAAATCACTCCATTCAAATAGTGTTTTTTGCGCAAGGATATCTAATCCTTGGATAGTGAAATCTTCTCCATTAGAATACCCTCGATAAGCTGTTTCAGTACTAAACCATGGGAAATTATAACCGATCCCATATCTTAGGAGAGTTATATTATCATTTTCTGAAAAAGCAGAATCCTGAAACTCTGCTTTCCCCCCCCCAGCTATAAAATAAAGATCATTTAAATATGATGGACTTGGAGTGGATATCTCAGATGCATAACTATTTTGAAAAATGAAAATATTCCCAATGAATATCAATATTAAAAAGATAGTTTTAATTAACATTATTATATCTCTATAAGTAGGAGACTGAATAAATGACCATGGCTTCAAATTTTCCTTTGTCTATATTATCTGAATCAAGTGCATATAAAGTAGCATTGTAACGATCATAACCGACTTTTTCTATTTCATAGCCAGGATCAATAGGTTCATTTAATTTTACAGGAGTACCATTTTCGGTGTGGAGTTTAATAGCAAGGCCTTCTAGTTTATTACCACTAGGGTCAAATGCAGGAATATAAATGTTGTTATTTGCATCTCTTATATTATTGAAATAACCACGTAACTGTACTGCTCGACAATCTGGTCCATATTTAATATTCGTTACAACAATAGACACTGGTTGAGTCACTGTATTTCTAATATCATTCTCATTAAGTAAGCCAAAGTCAACATTGTTATTTTGAAGTTTTAATTCCACTTCGCACTTAGACGGTTTTAAAACATCCATATTTTCTATAACTGCATTATAGTTCGAATATTTTCCGTTATAACCTTTAACGCCATCGACTTGAAATATATTTAAAGGAGATGAATAGCCTTCGAATGTACCTGGTCCCGTGACAATAATGGGTTGATAAGTAATGGTTTTAGTTACTTTTGTTCTGACTTCACACGCGGAATTCGTTTCACCTGTAGCACATTTGTCAACTATAAAACTTTCTACCGGTGTTTTGGAACCATAGATATCTATGCCGTTATAGCGAAATCCTACCTTGATACCAGATATATCAGGTACACCCGTATCTCCCGTTTTACCCGGCCAAAAATAGACTTGTTCAACCATTTTTCTTTCACGTGGATAATGTGTAGCGTCTTTATAACAAGTAATGGTGACTGTTTGGGTTGTACCTCTCCAAATAACTTGGTCGTTTGGAGCACTTTCTGGTACAGATGCTGAAGGGTCGATATAAAAATGACTGACCCCACCAGGACCACTTCCCCCAAATGACCCACCAGCATCAGTGCTATAACAAGCCAGAGCCCAGGTTTGGGTATTGATGCCTAATGTCAGAATTAGAGCAAAAATCCATAGGATATAACGCGTCATGAAAAGTTACTCCTGCTTCATCTTTTCGGAAAATTGACACATCTCATTATCACACTGATAGAGATTAGTTATTAAAGCGCCATAATCATTTATATGGGTAATATAATAATTTCCTTTAATGAGCAATGAGATTTTTTTTCGGCTATATGGCTTTAGCATCATGGAATCAAGACCTTTTATCTTTTTTTTATGATTATCTGTGATTGAAAAATAAGTAGCATAAAAAGGTGAATTATTTTCAATCCAAACTTGATTGTCTTTTTTTGTTATTTTGGTGCCTTTTGATATAGCTAAATCAATATTAGCAATGCTGCTTAATTGGTCAGGTCTATAAAACATTTTAATAACCGATTCTATTGCAAATTGAATCGATCCCCCTGTATCACCGACTAGCTTTTTGTTTGTTTGTTCTTTATTTTGATCCTTTGGGGGAACTTCACGAACATGGAAGTAAAATAAACTTTCACGATCCAAAGGTAGGCTTTGAGTCATGCCTGTTTTTTCAATTCTCAAAAGTGCATAATCTTGACTTTCAATACGAATTAGAGGGGGAACAACCATAAATGGTTCCATTATTTGAGTTCCTTCATCATTCGTTATCCAAGCTTGAGATAAATAAGGTAAATTCGAAGGGTTTTTCACTCTGATCGTTTCTAATTTACTTTTCTCCGGAAAGATTATTCTTGTGCGATCTAATGCTAATGCTGCTTGAGCATTCTGAATAAAAAAGCACCATATAATAGTTATGATTGATAAAGTTTTCATATAACCTTTAACCTCTAAGTTAATTAGATGCATTCTAATTGACGAATATTGTTATTATTGAGTTGCTCTTCATTTATCGAGATGTGGCAATAATCATTATTACCCCAGCTAACTTTCAAAAATGAAGTATTATTTACACCTGACAAATAAACCGTTTGATCTGAACCTACTATCCCTATTTCTTCATTTGTATTGACATCAAAGATGGAAGCACCAAACGGAATCAATTGTGAACTACTAAGCTGGGCTAAGAAACTTTCTCCTTGACGTGCTCGTATGGTTTGAAAACCAATAGCACCTTCTGTAAGAACGGTACTTTTTATTGAATCTAAAACTTCCACATTGTCGGGTAAAGATTTGTAATCAATAGTATTCCAACTTTTTTGGTAAGGAGTGACACCATTCACGACAGCTAGACCAAATGAATTTGATGACTGTTTTCCCGTTCCTTGAATTGCAACATCAGGAACTTTAGTATCGATTAATAAACGAGTATCTCCTGCATTTAAATTACTGTAAGCAAGACCATGGTTAGTCAATAATAAGGTTCCAGATGCGCTGGCATTCACTTGTCGATAATCATCTGTTTGGTAACTTCCTCCTACCGAAGTGGAAACATAAGAAAAATCTCGATTATACGAACCACTGGCACCAATAGACTGGCCCTCATATTCATCAAATGATAGTCGGTAATTAGCATTACGACTTTCATCCTTTCCTGCATAGGCCATATTTTGTGAATATTTATGATCACTTACTTTTGTTTGCATCGAAACGGTATCCCCATTACCTAATGGGATTGATATTCCAATTCCCCAACCATTTTCATTATCATTTGATAAAGAAGACGTGAGTCCATTTTCATTATTATAATTGGCATATGAATTGACGGAATGATAAATATTTGCATTAACATAAAAGGTTAATCCACTAATAGTAAAAGGTTTTGATGCTGTAATATCATATCGTTCTGAGTAACGACGATTATCCCAATAATTCCTAGAGTTATAAGATAAAAATAAACTAATATCCTTGATGCTTTGAGTTAACGTAATATATTTTTCATCTTTCTTATTGTTATTTGAGGCATATATATTAGCGATAGTATAATCATCATAGGTATGTAAATATTCATCAAATTCATAGAATTGTTTTTCAGAAAATCGATAACCAGCAACGCGAAGACCTAATCCCCAATCAGTTAATGTTGTGTTATAACTAAAGCCATAAGATGTCCCCGTCACTTTTCCTTCCCTTTCAAGCTCTGCTTGAGCGAGAGAGACATCAAAGGATAAGGCACCAAATTGATTAATATTAACCCCACTTCCTAAGGTGTAGGATTGATACTTATTTGAAAGCAGAGTGCCAGAAAATAATGAAAGCGTATTATTCAAACCATAAGCGGATTCTACTGATAAAAAACCTGGCGTATATTCATAATTTTTTGAATTAGGAACCCCCGCAGAAAAGGAATAACGTATTTTTCCTGGGCGAGTAAGATATTGAACATCTGCCCCATTTAATTGATAATTTTGAGTTTTTCCATTTGCCTGCTTAACTTCCACATTAATATCGCCTTGACTGGTTTGTGAAAGATTATTAATGATGTAAGGGCCTGCATTCACATTGACAACTTTAAGCACTCTTCCTTGTTGAGTGATAGTAATTACCGCATTACTGTCTACCGTGCCTGATATCGTTGGAGAGTATCCGCGTAAATAGGATGGCAACATTTTGTCATCATTTTGTAAGTTCACACCTATCATGTTAAAAGAATCATATACACTTGAGGCGAATTGAGTATTACCAAAAGTGAATTTGGATTGGATGTTTCTTATTGGAATATACCCATAATAAGATGTAAATTCTCCACTAGTATCATCGGTTTTTTGATATTGAGCACGTAACCTTACAGGGCCAGTATTAGCACCGAACATTCCATAGGTGGTTAAATTATTGTCCCAACTTGCATCTGAATTTTGTTTTGTTGAGAAGTAATTCATATGATAATCAAGAAAGATTCCTGATATTCCATCATTCCATTGTTTTGGTTCAACAAAGCCATTTTTATAATTTTCAGCTAAATACTCTTGAGGCATCGAAATATCAACGCGTCCTTTCCCCAAATTGATATCAATAGTAGTATATTCTATATTGATCAGTCTAAAGCACTGATTGTCATTGATTGTTGATAATGTTTTTTTGTATATTTTTAATCCTTTTTCATTTAATGGGAGTGACTTTAATGTTTTCTTATCGATACAAAGTTGATTTGAAATAATAGTTAAATTTTCAGTATCTAGATAATCTTGATTAAAGTACAGATCAAGAAGATAGTTTCCATCCTTAATATGGTTTCCTTTTTCAAAGTTACTGAGATCAACTTCATTTTCAGATTTTATAAAGTAACTATTAAATTCAGTTGCATTGGTTGAGCATGAAATAAGAGATATATAAATCAAAAATGCATTGAATAAATGAAAACGCATTATTAAACTCCAAAATTGAGCAATAAAAATAGAGCCCTAGATAAACTAGGGCTTGTTTTTATTATTGATAGCTAACGCGCAATAAAGCCCAAGATTCAGCATTACCAGCTGTGACTGGGGTTGCTGCTGGATCTACGTTGGCTTCATAAGCTGCAGAAAATGAAGCCATGTTTGTACCATCAATCAAAACATTTGATGCGGCCACATCGCCATTATCAATTGGTTGGCCATTATGCAGAATACGCACACCGACACCAGCAGCACCACCTTCTACGCCGAAGAGTTTACCACTCGAATCTGGATTCGATAAGAAAGTAAAATCAGCTGTTTGAGATACCGTTGTATCACAATCGGTTAGTTTTATATTGAATTGAACGGGAGTAGAGCGATCACCATTCGCTTTAAATATGTGAGTAGGGTGTTGTCCTAGTTGGATAGTTTGATCCATGCTATTTGGGGATAAACCACATGCTGATTCAACAATTTCACCTTTAAAATAAACATTTGTTGTGTTGTCTGACATTGCAGGTGCTGATAGGAAAATACTAAAAATACTCATTGCAGTAAGAGGTAACCCTGCCTTTAAAGCAATGTTCTTTTTGTTTTTGTTCATTTTTAAAACTCCGTTCTGTTTATGATTTATGAGAATAACTGTTTATTTAAATTTTTATTCTCATTTTAATTGAGCTCTATTTTTGGTATTTAAAATGTAAGCTCAACAAATCAAATTAGAGCTTATCTTTAATGTTTTCACAAAGTGAAACAGAATAATTAATTATGAAATAGAATAATTCATTAATTTTCATCTAAATAAATATGAAATGACGACATGTTAATATTAAAAATATGTTGTAAATAGTAATATGAACTGATAGTTATTTTTCTTCGGGAGTATTTGTTTCAAGGGATGTTAAGTTATAGATTTCATTGTGGTTTTATTTTTTGATTTATAATTGATTATATTAGAGTATTAAGGGGTTAAAATGGAAGTTTATAAATGCACTACCTATGAAGCATCGTTTAGTATGCATCGATATGAATTTATAGATGGTAGTATGTTTTTGCCTGAAAAGTTTTCAATATCATTGTCGGATGGTGAGGTTATAGCATTAGGTTATAATGAATGTATGGCTTTATGCACTCTTTTGGAATATAAAAATGAATTTGTCATGAGAAAATTATTAATTAAAAATATTTGGGGGGATAGGGGGGTTTTAGTTGATGAAAATAGTCTTAACCAATGTATATCAAGATTAAGAAAGCAAATAAATAATACTGTGTTAAGGGCGATAGTGCATATAGAAACTTTACCTAAAGTTGGGTATAAGATTGAAATCGCAACTAGCTTATCAAAGGATGACATTAAATTAGCGAAAAGTTCTGATGTTGGAATTATAGATAAGTCAAAACATAATCTTGCCTTATTTGTTTTTATAAGTTTTATTATTCATCTGTTGATAATTTTTTATCATGATGAAATAGTTGATTTAATTAACGGGAATGATGTTGTTTCTATAATTATTCAAGATAATGAAAATATAGAGAAGGGATTAAGGAGTAACGGTAAAGCAATGATGGTTTATTGTGAAAAAGGTACTTTATCGTCAGAAAAAAATAGTTATTATAGTTTAAGTTCTAACTAATTTTAATTATTTTTCTTGGTAAGGTTTTTCTCGGTTTTTTGTCATTAATTTTTTAGAGGTAATAAGATTGCCTCTAATTTCTATTTTTTAGTTTGATTATAAAAACATTTTTTGTGAATGTTTCTTATTTACTGGCTATTGGGCGTGTATATTGAATAAAAGTAAATCTCATCATGTCCGAAATTTTTACTATTTTATCGAATTGGCTGATCTACGATATTGCCACTTACCTCGTTATCAACCTATCATTGACGCATTTTCGTTTGTAGTATGACTAATTGCTGATCTAAATTTAATATTAGGTGAGAAGATGATGGCGAACTCTTCACCACCGAGTCGTGTCACTAAGCTTTTTGGGTGAGAATGTTCACGTAAAATATCGGCAATACTAACTGAGACATGATCGCCAACCACATGACCCCATCCATCATTCACTTTCTAAACGGATTTTTATTAAAGCTTGCTAATTTGGCTAACTTAATTTTTTGATCAGCAAAGGTGAGTTTATAAGCGAAATCTCGTTCACGACCGTAAATATTTAAAGCTATAACAAATTGATTTACTTCGTGGAAAACTTTGTTCTTTCTCTCGTATTATCAAAATCATGATACGAATGAACAAGTAGTCAGCAGGCGAGTGAAACTGAAAAGAAAACGGTTACAATGATGCTGCCCACAAGTAGCGGGAAATACCAAAGCGAGGGATTGAGTGGATGCGAGTTTTCATTGGGTTTAGCATGACTACCGTATGAACATGTACCGATCAAACCGTTCAGTATAAGCCAAAGGGGGCTTTATTCTCACCTTAGAGAATAAAAAAGACGCCCTTGAGCGTCTTCTTTGAAATGGTGGCCCCACACAGACTTGAACTGTGGACCTAACGATTATGAGTCGTGCGCTCTAACCAACTGAGCTATGGGGCCAAATTGTTGCACGATTATAGGGGAATGAGTTCTTAGTGTCTAGATGTGTAAGCCTAGATTGTGTTTAGTTTTTATCCACTTAAACCTGTTTCTTATTTCAGATATTAAAAAGGTGAGTATAGAACTCACCTTTTTAATCAGAAATGTATCCGATTTGGCTTATTCGTCCAAGAAACTACGTAGTGTTTCTGAGCGGCTCGGGTGGCGAAGTTTACGTAATGCTTTCGCTTCAATCTGACGAATACGTTCACGAGTTACGTCGAATTGTTTACCCACTTCTTCCAATGTGTGGTCAGTATTCATATCGATACCGAAACGCATACGAAGTACTTTTGCCTCACGAGGTGTTAGACCCGCTAACACATCTTTAGTTGCAAACTTCAAGCTAGTCGAGGTAGCTGAATCTAAAGGTAGCTCAAGCGTAGTATCTTCAATGAAATCACCTAGGTGAGAATCTTCATCATCACCAATAGGAGTTTCCATTGAAATTGGCTCTTTAGCAATTTTTAGTACTTTGCGAATTTTGTCTTCAGGCATTTGCATACGTTCAGCCAATTCTTCTGGTAAAGGTTCACGACCCATTTCTTGAAGCATCTGACGAGAGATACGGTTCAATTTGTTAATGGTTTCGATCATGTGTACCGGAATACGAATCGTACGGGCTTGGTCAGCAATTGAACGAGTGATCGCCTGACGAATCCACCATGTTGCATAAGTCGAAAACTTATAACCACGACGGTATTCGAACTTATCAACCGCTTTCATTAGGCCAATGTTACCTTCTTGAATAAGATCCAAGAATTGTAGGCCACGGTTAGTGTATTTTTTCGCAATCGAAATAACTAAACGTAAGTTTGCTTCAACCATTTCTTTCTTCGCACGACGAGCTTTTGCTTCACCGATTGACATGCGACGGCTGATATCTTTGATCGTTTGCACATTCAAAGAGGTTTCTTCTTCGATTGATTTTAGCTTGAAGATACTACGGCGCAGCTCTTCTTCGCTTTGTTTTATTTTATCTGCATAAGGTTTACCAGATGCTAGAACTTCATCTAACCATGCATCTGATGATTCATTACCCGTAAAGGCTTGCACAAATGCTTTTTTCGGCATTTTCCCGTATTCAACACAAGTACGAATAATTAAACGTTCTTGAGTACGTACACGATCCATTGAGTTTTTAAGATTATTAACTAAATAATCAAACTGTTTTGGAATCAGACGGAATTGACGGAAAACATCAAGAAATTCTTGTTTACTATCAGAAATGGCTTTGCTGTCACGACCGTGTTCATTGATCGCAAGTTGCAGGTTCTGATAAGTATTACGAAGCTCAGTAAAGCGCTCTAGAGCAAGCTCAGGATCGATGCCTGTATCTTCCTCTTCTTCGTCCTCATCTGAATCAGAATCTTCATCATCGTCATCCAAATCATCATCAGTAACAGCAAGCTCTGAGCCAACATGTGTTGCAGTTGGTGCGGCATTACCATCATCATCAGGATCAACGAAACCTGAAATAATGTCAGTTAAACGAAGTTCTTCAGCTTGAACTTTATCAAATTGCTCAAGAATGTAAGAAATAGTGCCTGGGTATTCAGCGACTGAACATTGTACTTGGTTGATGCCATCTTCAATGCGTTTAGCAATGTCGATCTCACCTTCACGAGTTAAAAGTTCAACCGTACCCATTTCACGCATGTACATGCGCACTGGGTCAGTAGTTCGGCCAATTTCACTTTCTACACTTGAAAGTGCGGCTGCTGCAGCTTCGGCAGCGTCTTCATCTGCTACTGCCTCATTCAACATAAGATCGTCCGCATCAGGTGCGGTTTCAACGACTTGGATACCCATGTCGTTAATCATTTGAATGATGTCTTCTACCTGTTCTGAATCTACGATTTCTTCAGGTAGGTGGTCATTTACTTCGGCGTAGGTCAGATAGCCTTGTTCCTTACCTTTTGCGACAAGTAACTTTAGCTGTGACTGCGGATTTTGATCCATCGACGATATCCAACTTGAGGTCTGAGTGAAGAATATTAGTATGCGAAATGCAAACCGCCAATTATAACAAATTTAATCATTGCTCGCCACTTAAGAACATTTTCTTAGGACGTTGCTGAACTAAGGACGTTGAAGAATAAGATCTTGCAACTCCCGTTTTTCCTCGACTGATAAGCCGGAGCTTCTTTCTTTCGCTTGCAAAGTTTCAATTTGTTTTTCAATACATTGGGCTAGTATTTTATCCAATGTATCTAAAAATACATCTTGTTCATTATCATCATTGAGGGGGATATCCCAATTCATTAAGCGCGATAATAATGGTTCATTTTGTTGATCTCGCCAGTGTTCCATTAACTGGGCAGACTTGATATGGGGATTTTCTCGACAAATATCAAGTACATTTAATAATAAACTTAAACCAGGTAAGTCTATATGGCGAATTGTATCTAAGTTTGGTGTTAATTCAGCATAGCTGGGTTTTTGCAAAAGTAACGCAATAACCACGCGCATAGGTGTACGTTTTATCTCTTTATGTGGTTGAGGCGTTGTTTGAGGTTGACTATCTTTAGCGATTAATTGCTGTAATTGACGTTCATCCAATAACCCGAGCTTTTTACCTAATAAGTCCCTCAAGTATAGACGCAATGTACCACCTGGCACTTTTTCTATTAATGGTACTACCAATGAGGTTAATTTTGCCTTACCTTCATTGCTACTGGTATCTACTTGTTGCATCAAGGTTGAGAATAAAAACTCTGACAAAGATGTTGCATGGAATACCTGTTGCTCAAATTGTTCTTTACCATATTCGCGAATGTAAGAATCTGGATCTTCACCATCGGGTAAGAACATAAATTTTAATTGTCGACCGTCAGTTAAATACGGTAGAGCGTTTTCCATGGCTCGCCAGGCTGCTTCTCGGCCAGCGCGGTCACCATCGTAACAACAGACCACTGTACCTGTTTGGCGAAATAGCATTTGCATGTGATCGCCAGTCGTCGAAGTCCCTAGTGCTGCAACTGAGTAATCCACACCGTATTGCGCTAAGGCCACCACATCCATATAGCCTTCGACCACTAAAATTTGTGTAGGTTCACGATGGCTTTGTAGGACATCGTATAAGCCGTATAGCTCTTTACCTTTATGGAAAACTGGGGTTTCTGGTGAGTTTAAATATTTCGGTTTTTCATCACCGAGTACACGGCCACCAAAACCAATCACTCGCCCACGACGATCTCGAATCGGGAACATGATACGACCACGAAAACGGTCGTAACGGTTGCCTTTATCGTTTTCAATCAGCATGCCGCCTTCAACCAACATATCCTGTACGGCTTTTTGTTGACCAAAGTTTTTACGCACATTATCCCATTCATCTGGGACATAACCGATGCCAAACTTTTGTACGATCTCGCCGGATAAGCCGCGATTTTTAAGGTATTCAATCGCCGGTTTATTGGCGGCAACTTTTAACTGAGACCGATAATATTGACTAATACTTCCCAGTAAATCGTATAAATTGCGTTTCTGCTCCGCGTTAGCGCGTGGGGCATTATTTTGGAAGTTGCCACCGCCGCGTTGTTCGCGAGGAACATCAAGGCCCAGTATTCCAGCTAATTCTTCAATCGCTTCTACGAACTCAAGCCGTTCGTATTCCATCATGAAATCAATAGCATTGCCGTGTACACCACAGCCAAAGCAATGATAAGTTTGACGGTCAGGGCTGACAATAAAAGAGGGTGTTTTTTCATTATGAAACGGGCAACATGCACTGTAGTTTTTACCTTGTTTCTTGAGTTTGACGCGTGGATCAACAAGATCGACGATATCAACTCGAGCAAGAAGGTCATCAATGAAACTACGTGGGATGTGTCCTGCCATAAAGAATAAAATCCGATTTACGAGTCTAGGGCGCTACGCTTCTCGGGTTTCGATAGAGCTATCGAGATACGAGTCACGAGCTTTCGATTGTCGTGTTTATAAATACAAACAAGCCGTGCAACTCCAAAGAAGTGCACGGCTTGATTTAATTTAAGCTGGAGAAATTAAGCTAACTTAGAACGAACTAAGCCACTTACTTTACCCATGTCTGCACGGCCTTGAAGTAGAGGTTTTAATACCCCCATTACGTTCCCCATGTCTTGCATGCCCGCGGCACCAGAGTCAGTAATTGCTTTATCAATTAAAGCAGCTACTTCTTCATCGCTAAGCGGTTGAGGCATAAATTCCTCTAGAACGGTAATTTCAGCTTTTTCAGCATCTGCAAGATCTTGACGATTTGCAGCTTCATATTGCGTAACAGAATCGCGACGCTGTTTAACCATTTTAGTCAACACCGCAAGAATGTCATCGTCGCCCAGAGTAATCTGTTCGTCAACTTCACGTTGCTTAATGGCTGATAGAGCTAAACGGATTGTGCCAAGGCGCGCTTTGTCCTTGGCTTTCATCGCTATTTTTTGCTCTTCTTTAAGTTGGTCAATCAGAGCCATAACTTAAGTCCTTATGGAAGTTAAGTTATTAGTACAAGCGAACGCGACGTGCGTTTTCGCGAGCTAGCTTTTTAGCGTGACGCTTTTGAGCCGCTGCTTTAGCGCGTTTACGTACAGTTGTTGGTTTCTCATAGTGCTCACGACGACGCACTTCAGAAAGAACACCTGCTTTTTCGCAAGAGCGCTTGAAACGACGTAGTGCCACGTCGAACGGTTCGTTATCACGTACTTTAACTACTGGCATATGCCTTTCACCTCAGGGGTTATTCGTTAACGCTGATCGTTGAGTCTGTTCAATTGTTAGCCCAGACATTAATCAGCTAGATCAAAAATGGTGCGGAATTTTAATCCGATCGCTACCCATTTGTAAAGCATTATAAAGGGAAGATCTGGTTAAATTTTTTCCGAGGCGGTAAGATTACGCTCAATTCTAGAAAAATCAACCGATGTACCAAGAAGTACTGGGATAACTATGCGAATTTTAGGTATTGAAACCTCATGTGATGAAACCGGCATTGCGATTTATGATGAAGAGCAAGGGTTATTATCTCATCAATTATATAGCCAAGTGAAATTACATGCTGATTATGGTGGTGTAGTGCCGGAGTTGGCCTCTCGTGATCATGTAAAAAAAACCATTCCATTGATTAAAGCGGCTCTGAAAGAAGCGGGTGTAACGTCAAAAGATATTGATGGGGTAGCTTATACTGCTGGCCCGGGCTTGGTTGGCGCATTATTAGTTGGCGCAACGATTGGTCGCAGCCTTGCTTATGCGTGGAATGTTCCCGCGGTGCCGGTTCATCATATGGAAGGGCATCTGTTAGCGCCAATGCTAGAAGATAATCCACCTGATTTCCCGTTTGTCGCTTTGCTCGTCTCTGGTGGTCACACCATGATGGTGGAAGTCAAAGCGATTGGTGAGTACCACATTTTAGGCGAATCCATTGATGACGCCGCGGGTGAAGCATTTGATAAAACTGCTAAGTTGATGGGCTTAGATTACCCGGGAGGGCCTTTGCTATCTCGTTTGGCGGAAAATGGCACTAAAGGTCGCTTTAAGTTTCCGCGTCCAATGACGGATCGACCAGGACTTGATTTTAGTTTCTCTGGTTTAAAAACCTTTGCGGCTAATACCATTGCGGCAAATGATAACGATGATCAAACTCGCGCAGACATTGCTTATGCTTTCCAAGAAGCGGTATGTGACACCTTAGTGATTAAGTGTCGTCGTGCACTAGAACAAACCGGACTAAAGCGTATCGTGATTGCAGGCGGAGTAAGTGCTAACAAGCAACTGAGGCTTTCGCTAGAAGCACTAGCACAAAAAGTAGGTGGCGCGGTGTATTATCCTCGTACTGAATTTTGTACTGATAATGGCGCGATGATTGCTTATGCGGGGATGCAGCGTTTACGTAATGGTGAGATGACCGATCTTTCTGTTCAAGCTCAACCACGTTGGCCTATTGATCATTTAAAGCCGATTGAATAAATTCGATGACAATACAATGAATAAACGGCAGCCTAGGTTGCTGTTTTTATTTGGAAGGTAATTTCTTTTTATTGATCTTAGGCTCACTACCATCAATCAAGCGTTTAATGTTTTGGTGGTGTCTAAAGATGATTAAGCAAGAGAGCATTGCCACAGGAATGGTGTATTGCGGTTTGACTAACCAAGTATAAAATGGTGCAAGCAGTGATGTGACAATGGCAGCAAGCGATGAATAGCGGCTAAAGAAAAACGTAATAAGCCATGTTGCCATCACCATGCCGGTTAAATCGAACCCAATCGGTGCCATAGTCCCTACCGCAGTCGCTACGCCTTTGCCACCTTTAAAATGGAAGAAGATTGGGTAGATATGCCCTAAACAAGTGGCAACCCCAATAAAACCAAGAATCAGTGGTTCTATACCTAGGTAGTAACTTCCCCAAACCGGAAGCATTCCTTTCAAAATATCACACAGCAATACACCAAACGCAGCCCATTTTCCCCCGACCCGCAATACATTGGTTGCACCAGGGTTGTTTGAACCTTGAAGGCGTGGGTCTGGCAATTTGCACATTCGACAGATCAGCACCGCACTCGAAATTGACCCGAGTAAATAGGCGAGAATGATCAATATAAGTGCCAGAATGCTCATAGTCTTCCTAGACGGTAGTGTGAAGTTGGGAGTTTGTAGTATATTTTGCGCATATTACGTGTTTTTATCTCACTTGGGTATCCGATGAGTCGTAATCTTAGAAATTCAATCATATTAATTTTTATAAGAAAGAATCTAATTTATTAAAAGGAAGCAGCATGGCCTTGGACAAAGTATTTATTGATCAATTAGAAGTGATTACCACGATTGGCGCTTACGATTGGGAGCAAGATATTAAACAAAAATTGGTTCTCAATATTGAAATGGCTCATGACAACCGTCCGGCAGGCAAAAGTGATGATGTCAATGATGCATTAGATTACGCTCAAGTGAGTCAAGCGGTATTAAATCATATTGAGAATGGTCACTTTCAACTAGTTGAGCGAGTCGCCGAAGAAGTGGCAGAACTTATCATGACAACCTTTGCAGTGCCTTGGGTGAAAATTCACTTAATTAAGCCTGGTGCCGTACCACAAGCGAAAGGCGTAGGCGTGATTATTGAACGAGGCCAAATGTGACGCTCAGTTATATTGGAGTAGGCAGTAATCTCGAACCTAAAAAGCATGTAAAGGCCGCCTTTGACGAGCTTAGCTTGCTGGGTGAATTAAGATCTTCCACGGTTTATCAATGTCAGCCCGTTGGCTTTGATAGTCATGCTTTTTATAACCTAGTGTTTGAACTGGAAACGTTATTAAGTTTGTCTGAATTGCAAATCAAGCTTAGAGAGATTGAGTTGAAGTGGGGCCGCGAGGTTGAGGCACAAAAGTTCCAAGACCGAACTCTAGATTTGGATATTCTGTTGTATGGAAACGTGGTTTCAACGGTTAAGCCGATCTTGCCAAGAGCTGATATTTTTAATTATGAGTTTGTTTTGCAGCCGTTATATGAATTATGCCCAGATTTGAGTGTACCAAATGATGGACGAACTATTCGCCAGCTATGGGATGGTTTTACGCCAAAAGGTAGTTTGCAAGCGGTTCCGTTTGATTTTCGTTAATACTGGCGGTTCATCCAGACCGTAGATACAAAATGGGCGTGATACTTAACCGTATCACGCCCATTTTCTTATATTTGAGTTTGATTAACCCCAAGCCATGCCAAGTAATAACATGCCAAATAGAATGCGGTAGATACCAAACCCGACAAAGGTAAACTTAGCTAAGAAACTGATAAACCATTTAATGACAAAGTAGGCCACAATGAAGGCCGTAACAAAACCAACTGCAAGGTTAGTAACATCAGCGCTAGTGAAGTCTTGGTAGTGCTTTAATAAATCATAACCTGATGCTGCGGCTAAAACCGGTAAGCCAAGTAGGAATGAAAACTCAGCACAGGTTTTACGATTCAATCCGACAAGCATGGCACCAATAATGGTGGAGCCTGCACGGCTAGTACCCGGAATTAGGGCAAATATCTGCGCGAAACCAATCCACATCGCTTGCTTCATCGTGACATCATTAACATCGGTGGTGGGGCAGGATTCTTCTTGGTAATACTTTTCAACCGCGATGAAAATAATCCCGCCGACGATAAACATTACTCCCACTACCGTGACACTAAATAACGCTTTCACTACATCACTCATTAGAAAGCCAATGATACCGATAGGCAAGAAAGCCACCGCGACTTTCACCCAAAGATCAAAGAATCTAGGGTGGAATTTTTCTTTATAGTTAGCGATAACGGCCAAAATGGCAGCTACTTGAATGATGACTTCAAAAGCTTGGTTAGTATCGGTATTGGCAATGCCTAACCAATCACCGACAACGATCATGTGTCCAGTAGATGAAATAGGTAAAAACTCAGTAATACCTTCGATTATTCCTAGGATAATGGAATCAAAAATGGTCATTGGAAGTGTGTATCCCTAATTAGATAGTGTGTTGCTGGTAAAATCACTTACCGGACTACGTTTATGAATGTGGTAGTGCAAAAATTGGCCGCATTGTACGATGATTCCCATAGATAATACAGGGGGTTATTTGAGCTGTTTTACCGCCTGAATGGCAGCTGTTCTTTGCTTATCTAGCTCCTCTCGAATAGCTTGCCCTGTAAAGCCTTGGGAGATAATAGCTTGAACATCAATGCTCACTGCTGCATGATAATAATTTAACATACGCCTTTTTTGTGGATAGGGTTGAGATTCTAATCCTAAGCGCCCTTGATGATCGGCCTGACAACATAATAAAACTTGTTCAAAGCGTTGTGGTTTACGCCAAGCATCAAGCTGGTTAAGCAATTTGAGTGCCGTTGAAGCTTTGAGTTCCATGGTGCGGTGAATATTAGAATGATGCTGGCAAACTAATAGTGCTAAATCGCGGCACTCATTGGGAACGGTCAAGCGTTGGCAAAGTTGTTTGATCCGTTTTAGACCAGTATGACAATGCATTTTATGACTTGGCCCTTCTGATTTAGGTGTGATGGCTTTACCTAGATCATGCACTTGTGCGGCAAAGCGTACTGCAATATCTGAACTTAATTGGGCGGCTTGTTTGGCTACCATTAAAGTGTGGATGCCAGTATCAATTTCTGGGTGCCAGCACTCAGGTTGCGGAACGCCAAATAACGCATCAATTTCCGGTAAAATCACGGCTAGTGCACCGCATTGTTTTAAAGTTTCTAGAAACACGTGTGGAGAGTCGGTATTCAATGATTTTTGCCATTCTTGCCATACGCGCTCAGCCGTCAAATATTTTAATTCGCCAGAATCCACAATTTGCTGCATTAATTGCATAGTTTCAGGGGCGATGGTAAAGCCAAAGGGTTGTAATTTAGCAGCAAACCTTGCGACACGTAGCACACGCAGTGGATCTTCGCTAAAAGCCGGGGAGACATGACGTATTATTCGATCTTGTAGATCTTTTTCGCCATGGTAAGGATCGTGTAATGTACCATCTGAGCTTTGTGCAATGGCATTGATTGTCAGATCACGGCGAGCTAAGTCCTCTTCCAAGGTTACATCGGGCGCGTAGTGGCATTCAAAACCAGTATAACCTTGCCCCGATTTACGTTCGGTACGAGCTAGTGCGTATTCTTCCTGTGTTTTAGGGTGAAGAAATACCGGGAAATCTTGCCCGACTGCACGAAAGCCTTGTGCCAACATTTCTTGCGGGCTGCTACCAACCACCATCCAGTCTCTATCGTAACTTGGAATGCCAAGAAGTCGGTCACGCACGGCACCGCCTACCAGATAAATTTTCACCCTAATTCCTTTTTTACCATCATATTGATCGGCAGTTTAGCAACAATACCAACTCCAACAAATAACTGATTATCTTAGCTTGTTAAAAAACTCGCTAACTGCGTTATAAAATTTGCATGTAGAACCACTACTAACAGAAATTTTATGCCTTGTTATCAAGCTTTTTCCCTACGCTAATTTAGACCACTTATTTATCGGAATGGGTATAAACTAGAACTTCGCCACGATGAAGCGGTCAGTAAGTATAAATTTAGTCTTGATTGGTGTACTTTAGGGCATCTGATTTTAGCTATCGACAGCTTTTCTTTTCTGGTTTGAGAGTGTACATGTACAAGGATTTTTTTGGTTTATCAGAACTGCCGTTTACGATTGTTCCTAGCTCTCGTTATATTTTTCTGAGTGCGCGTCACCGTGAAGCTATGAATCACTTACAAGCGGGTTTAGGTGGTGGCGGTGGTTTTGCCTTGCTCACCGGTGAAGTTGGTACGGGAAAAACCACCGTTTCTAAAGCGCTACTTTCAGTATTAGAGTCGAATGTTAAAACCGGACTCTTGTTGAATCCAACCTATACCAGCACAGATTTGTTAGAAGCGATTTGTGATGAGTTTTCTATTGGTTATCAAGCATCAGCCAGCCTTAAGCAACTCACTCAAGCGATCTACCAATACTTACTGGATAACCATGGTAAGGGCATCAAAACACTACTGTTGATTGATGAGGCTCAGCACTTATCAGCTGATGTGTTGGAGCAATTACGCTTATTGACCAACTTAGAGACTGAAAGTCAAAAGTTACTTAGAGTGTTATTGATTGGTCAGCCAGAGCTGCAATATAAACTGCAAACCGAAGAGCTGCGCCAACTTGCACAACGTATAACTGGACGTTATCACTTACTGCCTCTCACTACCGATGAAGTTTCTCAATATATTCAATTTCGCTTGCAAGTTGCGGGTGGGCAATATGACATTTTTACAGCCAAAGCGGTTAAGTTGATAGCCAAGCAAACTCAAGGTGTGCCTCGTTTAATCAACTTAGTGTGTGATAAGTGCATGCTGTATGCCTACTATAGTGGCGAGGCTCATGTTTCTTTGTCTAACGCGGAAAAAGCGTGTGAAGATGTAATGAGTTTTCAGCGTCCAATTGGCCGTTCTAATCCTGCGTTAAATGGTAGAGCCGAATTAGCCAATCAATCTCAATCTTGGTTAACGTATATCGCAAGTTTGTCAGTGGGGTGTTTGTTAGCGGCGGCAGCGTGGTTTTGGTTACCGAGTTGGATGGCAAGCGAAAAATTTGAGAGTGCCAAGCTTGAGCCAGTTGCCGCGCCAATCTCATCACAGGTGAATCAAGCTGACAATTTAGCTCAGCCTTTAGATGCTCAAGGTAGCAATGATTTATCATATCAAAGTAACATTTCTCAAAACGACAATGTTGCCGAGTTGGTTGAGCCCTTGATTCGCCAAAGTTATAACCCCATTGCTGCGATGAAAACATTGATGGCCTTATGGGGGTATAAGGTGGCGAATGATGAAGCCAATTGCCAACAAGCCGAGCGTGCGAATTTATACTGCTACCAAGATTCTGGTACTTTAAATGATCTGGCGGCCATTAATCGCCCAGCCATGCTGACGCTACAAGATCAATATCATTCTTATTTTGCCATTTTATATAAATTGTCTGATGACAAGGCGCAATTACTTCTCGCAAATAAAAGAATTGAAGTTCCAACCCAATGGCTGAAACAACACTGGAGCGGAGAGTATCAGTTATTGTGGCATAGTGAGTTTGCTGGTCAAACTTTGAAACTGAACTCTCAAGGGCCGGAAGTTGCTAAATTGAATGATTTATTATCTCAAGTATTAGGTGAACCGTTAAAAGAGCGTCGTCAGTTTGATCAAAGTGTGAAGAATAAAGTGGAAGCCTTTCAAATGTGGCAAGGCATTAATGTTGATGGTATCGCAGGCAAAAGAACACTGATGCTGCTTGATAGTTATGTTAATAATAAAGCGCCGAGTGTGGTTGATAATATCTTACCGTTAGCCACGGAGGATAAGTAATGTCCGAAGTAATGAAAGCACTTCAACAATCAGAGCGAGCTTATCAAGCGCAAATATCACAGCCTCATTTATCCTCCCCAGCTCTCGTTAATGCCAGAAAAATCACGCGCTGGTGGTTGGTTGGGCTGTTTGCTGTGTTACCTATTATTGTGATATTGGCAGTGATGACTTATTTGCATTTCAATCAGACAGCGAACACATCGTCTCAGCTTGAAGCTACAGGTACTTCAAAAAATCAAAAACAAGCGACTAGGCTTGAGCAAAAAAAATCAAGTGGGAAAAGTGAGCCATTGGCCAAGTTGTTACCTTATCCTGAACTAACCGGATTAGTGGTATTACCCAAATTGGTCGCTAAACCTTTACCAATAAAAACTAAACCGATCACGACCGTGACTCGACATAATGCGCCATCAGAAGGACAGCGCATTAAAACGGATCAAGTCAATGTTAGCCATGCCTCAAAGCAAGATTGGAATGTCGATGATCTTGATCTTTCTGGCTTATCACCGGAGCTTGCTCAGCGTTTTCAATCAGCACTAGAAAAACATCCTGCTCAAAGTAAGCCTCAAACGAAAATCACCTCGATGCCTACTAAGCCGCAAGATGCGATTAATTTGGTGGGGCATGAAAGTGAGTATCGAGGTCGCCTACCAAAAATGAATTTTGAAACCCACATGTACTCTTCTAAACCTCAAAGCCGTTGGATTAAAGTGAATGGCAATAATGTGCATGAAGGGGAGTGGGTGATTAATAATTTGGTTAAGTTGGACCTGATTTTACCCGGTAGTTTGATTGTGACGTTTGATAATCAACAACTGCAAATTCCAGCCCTGTATGAATGGCAAGGGTAGGTATTGAGGATCTAACATAAGTTAGTTTAAATAAGGATTTCGTGTATTTTATCGTAAGGTAAACGGTTTCTTAATGGATATTGTTAAGAATTACCTAAAATGTTTCAGCAAACATGCATTTTTTAATGCTAAAATTCATCGGTTTTTTTATAAAGGATGAAGGCTGCGTATGTTCCAGATATTACAAGGTGCTCAAATGTTATTCGTAGCATTTGGCGCACTGGTTTTAGTTCCTCTTTTAACTGGGTTAGATCCTAGCGTTGCGTTATTCGGTGCTGGTATCGGTACTCTTATCTTTCAAGTGATTACCAAGCGAAGCGTTCCCATTTTTCTTGCTTCTTCTTTCGCTTTCATTGCTCCTATAATGTACGGCATCCAGGCATGGGGTGTTGCTAGTACTTTAGGCGGTTTGATGACTGCGGGTGCTGTGTATGTGATATTAGGCGCGGTGATTAAAGTGCGTGGCAGTGGCTTCATTCATAAGTTACTACCACCGGTGGTCGTTGGCCCAGTGATCATGGTTATCGGTCTGGGGTTGGCACCTGCGGCCGTGAATATGGCGCTAGGTAAAAGTGGTGATGGTGGTATTCAAATTGTTGCTAATGATTCTGCATTATGGATTTCTGCTGTTTCTTTGATTGTGACCATTATTTTAAGCGTAATGGGTAAGGGCTTTTTTAAATTAGTGCCGATTCTTGGTGGTATTGTTTCTGGTTATATCATGAGCTTATTCTTCGGCGTAGTAGATTTTTCACCTGTTCAACAGGCGGCTTGGCTTGCAGTGCCTAACTTTACTTTCCCTGAGTTTAATATCAATGCGATACTATTTATGATCCCAGTGGCGATTGCGCCAGCGGTTGAGCATGTAGGTGATATTTTGGCGATTTCTAATGTGACTGGAAAAAATTACCTGAAAAAACCTGGCTTACATCGAACTATGGCTGGTGATGGGGTGGCAACTATGGCAGCAGCTATGTTTGGTGCACCACCCAATACTACCTACTCAGAGGTGACTGGAGCGGTAATGCTCACTAAAGCGTTTAATCCTGTGATCATGACATGGGCAGCAGTGACAGCTCTGGTATTGGCGTTTGTTGGTAAGTTAGGCGCAGTACTACAAACCATTCCTGTTCCTGTGATGGGTGGCATTATGATCTTACTATTCGGTTCGATTGCTGTCGTTGGTCTGAATACTTTGATTAAAAACCAAGTTGATTTACACAAGTCACGTAACCTAGTGATTGTGGCGGTGACATTGGTCTTTGGTATTGGTGGTATGGCGTTCGGTATTGGTGAGTTTAGCCTACAAGGTGTCAGCTTATGCGGTATTGTGGCGATTATTCTTAACCTAGTACTTCCTAAAGATATTGGCGAAAATCATATTGTCGATAACGCGCAAATGGAAGGCGATTCAGACGTTAAGTAATCTGAGCTGATACAACATTAAAGCGATAGATACAAAAAGTGCGCCTAATGATAATGAGGCGCACTTTTTTTATATTTTAAATAACCGTAACTGAGGTTAAATATCTAAATGGGATTAAGCCCAACCACCTGGATTTTTCTTACGGCGTGGAATAATGTGTGGCAGAATTAGACCAAATAATAGACCTAGACCTGCAACGCCACCCCCATACATGAAATAACGAAGTAGTAAGTCATCTTTTTGAGTGTCAATTCTTGCGCGCAACGCGCGAACTTCTTCTTGAGAGTCCGCAAGCTGCTGGTTGATTTCACGATAGTTAGTTTCTAAATCGGTAATTTGTTTTTTGCTTATCTCTAGAGAACTTACTAGACCTGCTTTTTCAGTATCCGATATTTCACGAGCTTTACTTAATTGCTCTTTTACCGTTGCTAATTCTTTTTCAAGTTTAGGCATACGAACCGCCATACTGACATTTTGAGTCACATACTTGCTCTCAATCCAGCCTTTACGACCTTTGGTATCTAAGATCTGGGTAAATTTAGTTGAGTTGTTGCGACCTAATACTTTTATCACTTCACCAGCATCAACACTACCAATGATACGGTAGTCATTACTTGGGCCTGAATGCATATAAGTAAAAAGTTGGTCTGAAATGTAGAAGTCACGTGCGTATGTTATTGGAGTAAAAAAACATGCCAATAATACTAAGCAAAGAAGCTTTTTCACATTTTGTCCCTTTTAATTTGGTATAAAGCTTTCAGTTGAATAAAGCTTTTTAATTTATATAAATCTAAAGGAGATGAACAGCAATTAGCTGCTTTAATAGTCCGATAAAACCAGACACCTTAAGTATCTCCAGAATTGGGTAGATATGAGCTTGTCAAATAGTAAGAAGTTTCAGCTTGAGGTGCAACAAAAGAGGGAGCTTTCGCTCCCTCTTTTTACCTTGCCGTAAAAAATATGACATAGCTATGACAGAATGTCTTACAGCAATAGTTGGATTGTATTATGCAAAGACGCCTTGAATTGCGTAGAAGAATACAATAGAAAGTACGGCACCTGCTGGTAGAGTAATGATCCAAGATGCCACGATATTACGTACTACACCCAGGTTCAATGCCGCGATACCACGAGCAAAACCTACACCTAATACCGCACCAACTAAGGTTTGTGTGGTTGAAATAGGTAAGCCAGTACCCGATGCCAATACTACAGTTGTTGCGGTTGCAAGTTGAGCTGCAAAACCACGGCTAGGAGTCAGTTCAGTAATACCGGTACCAACGGTTGCCATTACTTTGTGACCCATGGTCGCTAGGCCCACCACAATACCAATACCGCCTAATGGTAGAATCCACCATGCAATAGCACTTTTCTCTGTTAATTCGCCCATATGATCAATAGTAGATACAACCGCGGATAGTGGACCAATTGCATTGGCTACATCGTTTGAACCATGAGCAAATGCCATCGCACACGCAGTGATAACCATTAATACGCTAAAGATGCTCTCAACACCGGCAAAGTTATGGTCTTCTTTTTGATTGACAAATTTTTTGCTGATATAGATGTAACCACATACCATCACAAACGCAGAAATCAGTGCTGAACACATCCAAGCTTCGCTGTGAGTTAGATGTAGACCGATATGTTTTAAGCCTTTCTTAATGGTAACTAAAGCAATCACCATCGTGGTAATAAACATATAAACCGGTACAAAACGCTTAGCATTGTGGACCGGGTTTTCAGTATCGAAAATCAACCGTTGTGCACTGACAAATATGCCATAGGCAAATATACCAGCGATAAAGGGAGTGATTATCCAGCTACCCACGATGCCTTGTACTGAGTGCCAATCGACACCTTCGGTACCTACTGAAACACAAGCAAAACCGATAATTGCACCGATAATTGAGTGAGTGGTTGATACCGGCCAACCCATGTATGAAGCTAAAAGCAACCATGTGCCAGCAGCAAGTAATGCTGACATCATACCGTATACTAAAACGTCAGGTTGGGATACGTAGAATGAGGTTTCAATTACCCCTTTACGGATGGTGTCAGTTACTTCTCCGCCAGCTAGATAAGCACCAGCAAACTCGAAAATCATAGCAATAACAATTGCTTGTTTTACTGTTAGTGCTTTTGAGCCAACAGAAGTACCCATTGCATTGGCAACATCATTTGCACCAATACCAACAGCCATTAGGAAACCAAAGAACGCTGCAACTAAAATTAAAATAGTGCCGTAGTTTGCGAGGATATCCATCGTAATACCTAGTTTTTGAGATAACAATTCGGGTAAGTTTGGCGCAGGGAGTCACACCCAGCACTTACCACATTAGTTATTTTTTACTGTTTTGTTTATTGTAGCTGTGTCGAACGTTAAGAACGAGACAACATGACTTCCAAGCGAGCACCCACACGTTGTGCTTGATCGGCAATACCACCAACCCATTCAAGGATTTTGTATAAGAATACAATATCGATAGGGTTGTATTTAGATTCAATGGCCATTAACTGTTGACGAAGCTCAATTTGCATCGTGTCAGTGTCATCTTCAATTTCATCTAATTGGTTAATCATTTCTGCAACTAATGTTACTTCACGACCTTTAAAACCTGTTTCAAGTAGTTCATCTAGTTCATGAATAACTTCTTGTGCTTGACCTGCAGCGTCAAGGCAGCGAGAGACATAAGCTAGGAAAGCTTCTTGCATTTGCGTTGGTATTTCCAACTGACGTCCAATAACGCGACCCGCGATATCTTTAGCAAGGTTAGCAAGCTTGTCTTGTTGAGTGAGGAGTTCAAGCATGTCGGTACGATCTACCGGCATGAAAAGGCCACGTGGAAGTTTGAGACGGATCTCGCGCTTCAATACGTCAGCTTCACGCTCTAGGCGAGAGATGTTTTCACGAATGTTATTCGCTTCTTCCCAGTCGCCTTTGGCGCAAGTTTCAAAGAAAGGGATTAAATAGGAACAGCATTCATTTACACAAACAACATGTTCTTGCAAAGGCTTAATAGGGGACTTTGCAAATAACCCCATTATCGTATTTACTGGCATGGTTATTCAACCTACAAAAAAATATAACCCATTGGACATTTGGCCTAACTTTAGCTCAAATACTGGACTGTGCTATAAAGTCGCGCATGTTAACTTAATCTGAAAAGCATTAATACTATTTTAGATCATGTAATCTGCAGATCATATTATTGTGAGTTATAACTATACCCAAGTAATTTGATCATACATTTCCCTCTTGCTCACCACTCAATTCCACAATATCCTTTCTGGGTAATCAACAATAGGTATCATTATGGAAACCGAGATAGAACTTAAGTTTTTTGTTTCACCTGATTTCTCCGATATTTTAAAGCAAAAAATTGCCGAGACCAAAATCCTTCAGCATAGCCGTAAAGAGCTTGGTAATATTTATTTTGATACCGCTGATTCTTGGTTACGCGACCATGATATTGGTTTGCGGATTCGTGAAAGCGATGGCGTGTATGTTCAAACCGTTAAAACGTCAGGCCGAGTCGTCGCTGGCTTACATCAGCGCCCAGAATACAATGCTGAACATTCCAGTAATGAACCAAACCTTTTACTTCACCCTGATGATATTTGGCCCGCAGGTCGAGAAGTGTCAGTCTTACAAGAGCAAATTGTCCCACTATTCGCGACTAACTTTGAGCGTGAGCAATGGTTATTAAGCATGCCAGATGGAAGCCAAATAGAAGTGGCTTTCGATCAAGGTGTAGTGGTAGCTGGAGAGCAACAATCTCCTATTTGTGAAGTAGAGTTAGAACTGAAATCTGGGCAAACCGAATCTTTATTTGCTTTAGCGCGTATTTTGTCTGATCAAGGTGGCATGCGTTTAGGTAATTTAAGTAAAGCGGCACGCGGCTATCGTTTAGCACAAAACTACGTATCCGATCCGGTGTTAGACTTCGCTTTAATTGAAACTGACCCTAAATTCAGCGTCGAAGAATGTTTTGTTCAATCACTCGAACATGGTTTGTCGCACTGGCATTACCATGAACAAATCTATTGCGAGCAACAAACGATAGAGGCGTTAGAGCAAATAGATTACGCCATTCACTTTATTCGCCAATTATTTACGGTTTATGGTGGTATTGTTCCTCGCCGTGCTAGTGCTTTATTGCGACAAGAATTCAAATGGTTAGAAGAGGAGTTATCTTGGTTGAAAACCTCACAGTATTTAGAGGATTTAACCAAGGATAAAGGTTATACCTTGCGTAAGCTGGATTGCCAAAAGCAGTTGGTTTCGGTATTGAATGAACAAAAAGAAGCCCTACCTAATTCAGATTTGATTTTAAAGTTATTTGAATCTGCACGTTATACTGCAGTGTTGTTGGATTTAAGTCGTTGGATTTTATCGAAAGGCTGGCAACCATTTTTAGACGATAAAGCGCGTGATAAAATGGCGCAAGATGTTAAGCCTTTCGCGATAAAGCAACTGGATCGCAGTTGGGCCGAGTTAATCGAAGTTTTCCCTGTCGAGCGTGAGTTGTCTCGCCAAGATTATATCGACCAACAGGCTCGCTTGAGACGTAATTTGTTGACTGGATTAGCGTTCGCTTACTTGTTTGATTTAGAGTTGCGAACTCAGTTTCGCTTGCCTTGGGTAGACTTGTTGGAAGGGGTCGATGATTTATTGACACTAGATCCGTTACAACAACTATTGCCTGAGCTTGAAGAATCCGATCAAGAGCAGCTAGAGCGTTGGATAAGACGTCAAGAAATGTCGATTCTACATGCCATGGAGCAAACGCGTGCTCATTGTATTGAAGCTGCACCATATTGGCATCGAAACCATTAATCGATGCAATTCATGACTGATTAAGCCTAATAACGAACAAAGGGATCGAAAGATCCCTTTGTTATTTCTGCTGGTTGATTATTTGAAGTCTGAGAAGCTAATTATCTCGACCCTTCTGCTGAAGCTGTTGCTCTAAGCGTTCTATTTTATCGAACATGATTTGTTGCTGGGAAAGTAATTGTTGCAGCGCATTATTATCTTCTGCTTCGGTTTGTACCGGTGAAGTTAAAATTGATGTGATCAAACCAGAAATCATACCGAATATTCCCACACCACAGATAATCATTGCGGTAGCGAGTACTTTGCCTCCAGCGGTGACAGGATAGTGATCCCCATAACCTACCGTGGATATAGTGACTAAACTCCACCACAAAGCATCTCCAGCAGTATGGATGTTGCTATCAATTGCATCACGTTCGAACATCAACATAAAAATAGAGCCACTGCAGACTAAAATAATCAATAAAGTGAAGATGGTTGCTAAGGTTGCTTCTTTACGGTTCTGTTTGACTTGCTTGATAAAAGAGTTGCTATGGCGGAAGAGAGACAGCATTCTGACAATATGCCAGATTCGAGCAAGACGAAGAATTTCAATAGTAGGAATACTGGCGACGATATCTAGCCAATGGGATTTTAAATAGTTTAATTTGTTCGTTGAGCGACAGCAATCAACGGTCAATTGTAGTAAAAAGAGAACACAGATGGCGGTGTCTATGCCTAATAAGGTATGGCGGGTTTCTTGATCGACTGGAAACAAGAGCAAATAAATGACAATGCCGACGGAGATAAACGAAAGCAATAATGACATTAGGCTCATTGGTTTAAAATCGGAGCCGTTATGCATCTTAGCCATGGTGTTTCCTTATTAATTAATTTCTAACGTAGAATATCCCTAAGTGACTAGGGCTCATACTCTAGTCACTTGGGGGATAAACAAACTATCTGCACTTTATCATGCACAAGATACACGACCAATATAATGGTCTATTAATGAAACAAGGAGTTTCTATGAGTTTGCCTGCTGCGCTACAAGCCCTTTCTGATTCTGCATTCACTACATTACTTGAGCGTCATTCAAATAGCTTAGAAGATTGGTCACAAGACGAAAAGCAGCAACTCGAAACGGTTTTAGGTCTAAGCGATTTTATTACTGAATCGCTGATGAGTGATGAGACGTTACTCGAACAGTTGCCTCAACTACTTAAAGTAAACAAACGTGCTGAGAATTATCGTCAGGAGTTGCAGCAACGGTTATCGCAATGTGGCAATGAAATCGAGTTTTTACATCAGTTGCGGTTATTCCGTCGTCAAGAAATGGTGGTTATTGCTTGGCGTGACTTTTTGCAACAGTGGCCTCTGGAAACGAGCTTGCAGCATTTGTCGATGTTGGCAGAGGCGATGATTGTTGAAGCTTATCAATGGCAATATAAAGCATGTTGTGAAGAGTGGGGAACGCCGTGCAACGCGCAAGGAGAAGCCCAACCTATGCTGATTATTGGTATGGGAAAACTCGGTGGTGCTGAGCTGAACTTCTCTTCCGATATTGATTTGATTTTTACCTATCCAGAAAATGGCGAGACTCAAGGTAAGCGTCGAAGCTTAGATAATGCCCAGTTCTTTACTCGCCTAGGTCAGCGTGTGATCAAAGCACTCGACCAAACTACCTTTGATGGCTTTTGTTATCGAGTCGACATGCGGTTACGTCCATTTGGCGAAAGTGGCCCTTTGGTGATGAGTTATGCCGCACTAGAAGATTATTATCAAGAGCAAGGCCGTGATTGGGAACGTTACGCGATGGTAAAAGCTCGCGTGATGGGATGCGAAATGTATCCACAATACCAAGAGCTACGTCAGATGCTTAGGCCGTTTGTATTCCGTCGTTATATTGATTTTAGTGCGATCCAATCTTTGCGCCGAATGAAGTCTATGATCAGCGCTGAAGTGCGTCGCCGCGGTTTGAGCAATAACATCAAACTGGGCGCAGGCGGTATCCGTGAAATTGAATTTATCGTGCAAGTTTTTCAATTAATTCGTGGTGGACGAGAGCCGAGTTTGCAAGGGCGAGGCTTGCTGGAAACCTTAACCGCGATTGATGATCTTGGTCTGCTTGAGTCACATGAAGTGCAAACTTTGCGTGAATCTTATCTATTTCTACGTCGCCTCGAAAACTTATTGCAAGCGATAGGTGATAAGCAAACTCAAACCTTGCCAGATGATGAGCTTGATCAGCAGCGTTTAGCCTTTGCGATGTCGATGCCTGATTGGTCTTCATTAATTCAAACTACCTTCCAACACATGCAGAATGTTCATCAGGTTTTTGTTGATTTAATTGGTGAGGAAGAAGAGTCCGAAGATTCGGTTGCACCGCATTTTGTTGAAATGTGGGATATGGCCACCGAGGCGGATGTCTTAGAAACCATTTTGCAGCAAGATGTTGGCTCGGAACATGCGACGTCTTTAGCTGAAGTGATCGTGCCCTTTAAGCAAGACTTAGCTAAAAAGACACTAGGTCCACGCGGGCGTGAAGTGCTTGTTCGTTTAATGCCTAAAGTCTTCGAGGCGGTTTTTGCTCATAAAGATGCTCAGTTTGGTTTGGCGAGAGTATTACATTTACTTAATCGAATCGTGACTCGAACCACCTATCTAGAGTTACTAGAAGAACATCCTGGAGCGTTAAAGCAGCTAGTACGTTTGTGTACCGCAAGCCCGATGATTTCTGAAAAGTTAGGTCGTTATCCAATTTTGCTCGATGAGTTAATCGATCCTCAGCAATTGTATAACCCGATTGAATTGCATCAATATCGTTCTGAGTTGCGAGATTTTCTAGCGCGCATTCCAGAAGATGATATGGAGCAGCAAATGGAAGCGCTGCGCCAATTTAAGCAGATTTGTATTTTGCGAATTGCGGCTGCCGATATTGCTGGTGTACTGCCTGTGATGAAAGTGAGTGATCACTTAACGTATTTGGCAGAAGCGATTGTGGATGCGGTAGTGCAACAGGCATGGCTACAACTGACGGAAAAATATGGTGAGCCGAGTCATTTAGCGGATAGAGAAGGCCGCGGCTTTGCGGTGGTCGGTTATGGCAAAGTAGGCGGTTGGGAGCTAGGGTATAATTCCGATCTTGATGTGGTGTTTTTGCATGATTGTCCAACCAACGTCTATACCACAGGACAAAAAGAAATTGATGGTCGCCAATTTTACCTGAGGTTGGCACAACGCATTGTACATATTTTCTCTGTAAGAACTCCATCAGGAATTCTCTATGAAATGGATACTCGCTTACGTCCATCTGGCGTTTCCGGTTTATTGGCTTGTACAACAGAAACTTTTGAGGAGTATCAATTACAACAAGCTTGGACGTGGGAGCATCAAGCACTCGTGCGAGCTAGAGTGATTTATGGCGATTCTCAATTAGCAGAAAGCTTTAGCCGCATTCGACATAAGGTACTTACTCAAGTGCGAGATGCTGAAAAACTCCGCCAAGACGTTAGTAATATGCGAGAGAAAATGCGGGAACACTTAAGTGCCAAGAAGCCGGGCCGTTTTATGCTTAAACAAGATAAAGGCGGCATTACCGATATTGAGTTTTTAGTGCAATATTTGGTGTTGCAATATAGCCACACTCATTCACCGTTAACTCAATGGTCGGATAATGTGCGTATTTTGGAAAAAGCTGCCGAACAAGGCCTCATGACTAAGCAAGGGCGCGAGCAACTAACGGAAGCTTATACTTGCTTGCGTAATGAGACGCACCGTAGAAACTTGCTAAACTTAGACGCCGATGTTGATGATGCTCTTTTTATTGAACAAAGAGAGTGTGTGATTGACCATTGGCAGCATTGGTTTGTTAATCGCAGCGACTAAATACAAGCTTATAAGCCTGTGATATTATCGACATAACAACGTTAATTTTGTCTTAATGGCAGATAACCATTAAGCATGCGGAGAACAGTATGAAACCTATTTTGCCTGATTACGCCCAATCTGGTGTATTGATCATTGGTGATGTGATGCTAGATCGTTACTGGTATGGCCCAACAGGTCGTATTTCGCCTGAAGCACCGGTGCCGGTAGTTAAAATTGAAAATAATGAAGAAAGACCGGGTGGCGCAGCAAACGTTGCAATGAATATTGCGGCATTAGGTGGCAATGCAAAATTAGTCGGTTTAACCGGTGAAGATGAACCCGCTCAAGTGTTAAATCAAAAGTTATCGTCACTTAATGTCACTTGTGATTTTGTCACTGTGCCGAATCTACCGACGATTACTAAGCTACGAGTGATGAGCCGTGGCCAGCAATTAATTCGTTTAGATTTTGAAGACAGCTTTGAAGATGTTGATTCTAAGCCAATGTTAGAGCGTATGGCGCAATACCTACCTCAAGTAAAATCATTGATCCTATCTGATTATGGCAAAGGCGCATTAGACGATGTGCAAACCATGATTCAGCAAGCCAAAGCGGCCAATGTTCCCGTGTTTATTGACCCGAAAGGTGCCGACTTTGAACGTTATCGTGGCGCCACTCTACTTACGCCAAATTTATCAGAGTTTGAATTAGTAGTAGGTAAAACCAAAAACGAACAAGAGCTAGTAGAAAAAGGTTTAGCTTTGATTGAAAAGTTCGATTTCGAAGCGTTATTGGTGACACGTAGTGAGCATGGCATGACGTTACTACGCCGTGGTGAAGAACCTTTCCATCTACCAACTCAAGCACAAGAAGTGTTTGATGTAACGGGGGCTGGCGATACGGTAATTTCAGTATTAGCCGCTTCGGTTGCGGCGGGAAAAGATTTGAAAGAAGCTTGTGCCTTAGCGAATGCGGCAGCAGGTGTTGTGGTTGGTAAACTAGGTACTTCAACATTATCAACCATTGAATTAGCTGAAGCGATCCATGGTAGTAAAGATACCGATTATGGCGTGATCAGTGAGTCTGCTTTAATTGAAGCGGTCAAACGTGCGCGTGCCCGTGGTGAAAAAGTGGTGATGACTAATGGCTGCTTTGATATTTTGCATGCTGGCCATGTGTCTTATTTAAATAATGCCGCAGAGCTTGGTGATAAGCTTATCGTGGCAGTAAATACTGATGCGTCAGTGAAATGTCTTAAAGGTCCTGGCCGTCCAGTGAATCCTACTGATCGCCGTATGGCAGTGTTAGCCGGACTTGGTGCGGTTGATTGGGTCGTACCGTTTAGTGAAGAGACGCCACAACGCTTAATCTCAGAAGTACTACCAAGTATTCTTGTCAAAGGCGGCGATTATAAGCCGGAAGAGATTGCTGGTGGTGAAGAAGTGATTGCGGCTGGTGGAGAAGTGAAAGTATTAAACTTTGAAGATGGCTGTTCAACGTCAGAGATCATTAATGCAATTAAAGGCGGAAAAGGTTAATCCTTTCTGTTTCGAATAACTAACCTAAAGAGACACAAAAACGCCACTTCAATTGAAGTGGCGTTTTTATTTAAGCGAGAATTAAAAACTCTGATTGTTGTCAGATCAGAGATTATGATGGACGTTTAAGACCGGCATTGATATCTAGGATATCTTGTTCGCTTAATGTACCCACTGCTTGTTTTAGCTGAAGTACGCTTAGTATATAGCCGTAACGAGCATCTGAAAGCTGACGGTTTGCATCATATAGTCGACGTGTTGCATCTAACACATCCACAATGGTACGAGTACCCACTTCATAGCCAGCTTCTGTTGCTTCTAAAGCGGATTTAGCTGAAACCACAGATTGCTCATAAGCACGGATTGAACCAATTGAAGCGTTAATGTTGTTGTAGTAAGCGCGAACATTTTTCACTACGTTACGGTAAGTCGCTTCAAGTTGTTGGCTTGCTGATACGTATTGGTATTGAGCGGTTTTCACATCGGCACTGGTTGAGCCACCTTGGTATAGTGGAACCACTAAATTAATACCAATGTTGTAGTCGTTACTGGTGTAGTTTCCTGCCGCTGTGTGATTTTTGTGTTCATCAATATCGGAATATTGATACCCACCATCAAGGGTTAGTGATGGTGTGTAACCTGATTGAGCTAAAGAAATGTTGCTTTTAGCAATATCTTGCGCAATACGAGCAGTTAATAGATTAAGGTTTTTTTGTTGTGCTTCATCAACTAAAGTGTTTTGGTTGGTCTGCGGCACATTAGCAGCAAAACGTTTGGTATCTAACACGCTGAGATCTTTGTGATCTTGGCCAGTGATTTCACGTAGTGCTTCATAGCTGTTAGTCACATCATTTTTCGCTAGAATTTCATCGGCTAAAACACTGTCGTATTGAGCCTGAGCATCATGAACATCGGTAATCGCAGATAAACCAACTTCAAAACGTTGTTTGGTTTGTTCAAGTTGACGAGCAACTGCTTTTTTTTCAGCCTGGATAAAGGTGAGGTTATCTTGTGCTTGCAGTACCTCAAAGTAGGCTTGAGAAACACGCAAAATCATTGCTTGTTGTTCTGCGGCGTAGGCTGAATCTTGTTGGCGAGCATTTTGCTCAGCAATATCTAAATTTACCCAGCTGTCACGACTGTATAATTCTTGAGAGAGTTCCACGCCGGCAGTGAATGCATTTTGCTCTGATGGTGAACCTAAAGTAGGGCTAGAAACAGAGTGTGAACCAGTGTGGGTATTAATATTACGAGTGATATTGTAACCCGCGGTCAAATTAATTTGAGGCAAAAGATCACCACGGCTTGACTCGATCGCTTCAAAAGAGGCGTCACGGTCAGCTTTTGAACGTAATAATTGAGGATCGTTTTCTTTTGCTTGATTATAAATCTCTGCCAGATCATCAGCGTGTGCAAGGTGAACGCCACCTAGAGTCAGGCCAATGATAAGTGGAAGCAGTTTTTTCATGATTCTTTCCCGCTTATAAAATTAATAGACAACATGGCTTAGATTGTAACCTAAGTAGCTAGAATGTTATGCAAACTTTTACACTATTTTATCATTTACTATCCAACTGGATAATAAGTTAGGTTAAAATTAAAAAAAACTCAATGTTTATCAAATAAATTTATAACAACGCTTGTTGATTGATTATTATCGTGATTAGATCTCTGATTCGATAAAAAGGAGTTTCACCATGAACTTTAAACCATTTCGGTCGCTTTTTCAGTCTAGTGACGTTCAAATTGAGAGCAAAGAAACTGTATTTAATGGTTTTTTTAAAGTAGTGAAATACACCTTTAAGCATCGTTTATTCGCGGGTGGTTGGAGTCCGCCGGTGATTCGTGAAATGTTTGAGAGAGGCCATGCCGCCGCTTTATTGGCTTATGATTCTACCCGTGACCAAGTAGTATTAATCGAGCAAATTCGAGTTGGCGCACTAGAGCATTCATCACCTTGGCAGCTAGAAATTATCGCAGGCATCAATGATAAGGATGAGCCACTCGATCAAGTCGTTCGGCGTGAAGCCAAGGAAGAAGCGGGCATTGAAATCGGCGAAGTGGAGCATATTAGCCACTATTATCCTTCGTCTGGCGGCTGCTCTGAAACTTTAGATGTGTTCATTGGTCAAGTCGATGCTGGTTTAGCGTCTGGTATTCACGGAGTGGATGACGAAGACGAAGATATTCAAGTGCACGTAATGAGTCGTGAGCAAGCGTATCAGCTGGTCGAATCTGGTGTGATTGAAAATGGTGCCACTATTATTGCTCTACTATGGTTAGAGTTAAATCATCAAAAGCTCAAACAGCGTTGGGCTGAGTAAAGACTCTATAGTCGATGAACTATCTCGATGTTTTGAAGACTAAAAATATTCAAGAAAAAGGTTTCTAAGGTTATTAATGCAAAAGTTGCAAAAAGCGTATCATGTTGATTTGGCGGGTTTAATGCGAGTATATGAAACCAATTATGCCAAAATGAATTCTTTATTGCCGTTTGAACCTACGGTAGGGGATACGCGTTCGTATCAAGTTTCGCAAATGGCTTATCAATTAGAAATTAAAGAAATTACGCGTTACACGACTTTAGTCGATGTTTGTCAATGTGATGTTCGTCCAGTATTCCCATTGCCGCGCATGCAAGTACGTTTATATCATGATGCTCGAGTTGCGGAAGTGTGTGCTAGTGAGCAGATTTCTCGGGTAGAAGCGCGTTATGATTATCCTAATAAAAGAATGATGCAAAAAGACGAAAAGTTCCAAGTAAACCAATTTCTTGGTGAGTGGTTAAGCTTTTGTTTAAGGCACGGAATTAGCCGTGCTCCTATTTATTAGTTTCAATCATTTTATTAATCTCACCCCAACTAATTAATTTTAACTATAGTATATTTGAGTTAGCAGCCTTGAAAAAAGATTCTCCTAATATGATTGAACCAGATCGTGAAGATATAACCTTGGTTCAAATTACTGATACCCACCTTTTTGCGGATGACAAAGGGGAGTTACTTGGTGTGAATACCTTAAGTAGCTTTTCTGCTGTGGTTGCTGATATTGAAAAACAAGCACTCGATTATGACGCTTTGATTATGACTGGGGATGTATCGCAAGATCATACTGATGCTTCTTATGCCAACTTTGAGCAAGGCATTGCCCCTTTGAGTAAGCCTTGTTATTGGTTACCGGGCAATCACGATTATCAACCAAGCATGCGAAGTGTTTATCCTTCTACCCAAATTCAACAAGATACACATCTGTTGGTAGGTAAGTATTGGCAAGTCATTTTATTAGATAGTCAAGCTGAAGGCAGTCCACATGGATTTTTGACTGAGCAACAACGGCAGTATTTATCAGATTGTCTATCTGAGCACTCTGACCGTTTTAGTTTAGTGTTATTGCACCATCATCCATTATTGGTGGGGAGCCAGTGGCTCGATCAACATTGCTTGCATAACAGTGATGAATTCTGGAAAACGCTAGAGCCATTTAATAATGTGAAAGCGGTATTATGTGGTCATGTTCACCAAGATTTCCATCAAGTTCATCAAGGTGTTGAGGTGCTGACGAGTCCATCGACTTGCATTCAGTTTAAGCCGCGATCGAATAACTTTGCCCTTGATAAAGTATCTCCAGGTTGGCGTTCTTTGAGTTTGAAGGCTAACGGTCAGCTTGATACTCAAGTGTATCGATTGGAGGGAGAGGAGTTCTTACCAAACTTTGAGGCGCAAGGATACTAATCCCCTTAATATTATTTAACGGTACATGAGTTTATACCTAGATGACTTGGGTATACAATAGCGCCTCAATCAATAACTGAGGAGTGTCTCGTGTCCAAACCTTCAATGTTGCTGTATTTACATGGCTTTAACAGCTCTCCCGGTTCTCATAAAGCCAATGTTATTCGTCAATACTGTCAGCAACATCGCCCTGATATTAAGTTAGAAATCCCACAGCTCCCTCATTTTCCGAAACGTGCCGCCGATTACATTGATGCTTTTGTGAGTAACCATCAACGAGAATATAATATTGGTTTAGTTGGCAGCTCATTAGGTGGCTATTTATCTACTTGGCTTAATGATAAATATGGTTGTCGAGCCGTGGTGATTAATCCAGCAGTTCGTCCTTATGAGTTATTGGTTAACTTCCTTGGTCAACAAACCAATCCTTATACTCAGCAACACTACGTATTAGAACAGAAACATATTTTAGAGCTTAAAGCACTTGAAGTGGCAAGTCTTAGATCGCCACAAGATTTCTGGTTATTACAACAAAAAGGCGATGAAGTGCTCGATTATCGTCAAGCGGTAGAAAAATATCAGCATAGTCGCTCAACCGTTGAAGTCGGCGGTGATCACAGTTTTGTGAATTTTGAACGCTACCCACAACAAATTATTGAGTTTTTGCAACTGTAGTGTGTTTACCGTTATCGTATGAAACTCGTATCTTGAGGTTGTCTGGGGATAACTATAGAATCCTTTATGTCTTTGTGGCTTAACTTGACATTGTATATGGGGATACAGAGTATATTTCCAATGAATACTATGTGACATCATTTGTATGCCAAAATGGCTACCATCTTTTTTTGAGAATATCTTTTTATTATGACTGAACAATATAATGCTGGTGCGATTGAGGTCCTAAATGGGCTCGAGCCGGTTCGCCGTCGTCCGGGGATGTATACCGATACGGTACGTCCAAACCATCTGGCGCAAGAAGTTATAGATAACAGTGTCGATGAAGCCTTAGCTGGTCATGCATCTAAAGTGCAGGTGATACTCCATGCTGATCAATCAATAGAAGTTGCCGATGATGGGCGAGGTATGCCAGTCGATATCCACCCAGAAGAGAAAATCTCAGGGGTGGAGCTGATTTTCTGTAAATTGCATGCGGGTGGTAAGTTCTCAAATAAAAACTACCAATTCTCTGGCGGTTTGCATGGGGTAGGTATCTCGGTTGTGAATGCCTTATCCAAACGTGTCGAAGTAACGATTAGACGCGATGCTCAAGTGTATGAAATCGCATTTGAAAACGGTAATAAAGTATCTGAACTTGAAATCACCGGTACTTGTGGTCGTCGTAACACTGGGACTAGTGTTCATTTTTGGCCAGATGCTTCTTATTTTGATTCTGGCAACTTTTCCGTTAGTCGTTTAGTTAATAATTTACGTGCAAAAGCCGTGTTATGCCCAGGTCTTGAAATTGAGTTTATCGATAAAGTGAATGATAAAACTCACAAATGGCTTTATGAAGATGGCTTAAAAGATTACCTAGTTGAAGGGGTTAAAAGTTTCCCTGTATTGCCTGAAGAACCTTTTACAGGTGAGTTTATTGCACAAACCGAAGCTGCGAATTGGGCGATTATTTGGTTGCCAGAAGGTGGCGATTTAATTACAGAAAGTTACGTTAACCTGATCCCAACTGCTCAAGGTGGTACACACGTTAACGGTTTACGCCAAGGCTTACTGGATGCAATGCGTGAGTTCTGTGAATTCCGCAACCTGCTGCCACGTGGTGTGAAATTAACCGGTGATGATATTTTTGACCGCTGTGCTTATGTACTGTCGATCAAAATGCAAGATCCTCAATTTGCCGGTCAAACCAAAGAGCGTTTATCTTCTCGTCAATCGGCCGCTTTTGTTTCTGGCGTGGTCAAAGATGCTTTCAGTTTATGGCTAAATGAAAAACCACAAATTGCTGAACTACTTGCAGAATCTTGTATTGCCAACGCCCATCGTCGTATGCGTGCCAGTAAAAAAGTGGTGCGTAAGAAAGTGGCTTCTGGTCCAGCATTGCCGGGTAAATTGACCGATTGTTCGGTGCAAGATTTAAACCGTACCGAACTTTTCTTAGTGGAAGGGGACTCGGCGGGCGGCTCAGCCAAGCAAGCTCGCGATCGTGAATTCCAAGCCATCATGCCGCTGCGTGGTAAAATTTTAAATACTTGGGAAGTGTCTTCAGACCAAGTTCTTGCCTCTGATGAAGTTCATAATATCTCGGTTGCATTAGGTATCGACCCAGATACTGATAGTCTTGATGGTTTACGCTACGGAAAAATTTGTATTCTTGCCGATGCGGACTCAGATGGTTTGCATATTGCGACCCTGCTTTGTGCGCTATTTATGCGTCATTTTGAATCGTTGGTTCGTGCTGGCCATGTGTATGTTGCCATGCCTCCTTTGTTCCGTATCGACTGTGGTAAAGAAGTCTTCTATGCCTTAGATGAAGCTGAAAAAGATGGCATTTTAGAGCGATTAAGCAACAAGAAAGCCAAAATTAACGTGCAGCGATTTAAAGGTTTGGGTGAGATGAACCCATTGCAGCTTCGCGAAACGACCATGGATCCAAACACTCGTCGCTTAGTGCAATTAACCGTAGATGACGATGAACAAACCATGGAAATGATGGACATGCTACTTGGTAAAAAGCGAGCGGAAGACCGTCGTAATTGGCTACAAGCCTACGGTGATCAAGCAGACGTAGAGCTATAAGCCCTTTATAGAAAAGAATTAAGGTTAATCAATGAGTTCTGAAATGACATTTGATGGCGTTGAACAGTTAGCCCTGCGCAAATTTACTGAAGATGCGTATCTAAACTATTCAATGTACGTAATTATGGACCGTGCCTTACCGTATGTCGGGGATGGTCTCAAGCCTGTACAGCGTCGTATTATTTATGCGATGTCTGAGCTTGGTTTATCCGCTGCAGCAAAATATAAAAAATCCGCTCGTACTGTCGGTGATGTATTAGGTAAATACCACCCACATGGTGATTCAGCCTGTTATGAAGCCATGGTACTGATGGCTCAGCCGTTCTCTTACCGCTACCCACTGGTTGATGGTCAAGGTAACTGGGGTGCGCCGGATGATCCTAAGTCTTTCGCTGCGATGCGTTATACGGAAGCCAAACTCTCTAAGTTTGCTGAAGTATTGCTCGGTGAGCTAGGCCAAGGCACAGTAGAATGGACGCCAAACTTTGATGGCACCATGAAAGAGCCAAAAATGCTGCCGGCGCGTTTGCCACACATTTTACTTAATGGTATTACTGGGATTGCAGTTGGTATGGCGACCGATATTCCGCCACACAATGTGCGTGAAATTGCTGGCGCAGCGGTACATTTGATTGATAATCCGAAAGCTGACTTGGGCGAAGTGATGGAGCATGTTAAAGGCCCAGACTACCCAACGGAAGCGGAAATTATCTCGGCACCGGCTGATATAGAAAAAATGTATCGCAATGGCCGTGGCAGCATTAAGATGCGCGCGGTATGGCACAAAGAAGGTTCTGACGTCGTTATTACCGCATTGCCACACCAAGTGTCTGGCGCAAAACTGCTTGAGCAAATTGCCAACCAGATGCGTGCTAAAAAGCTGCCGATGGTTGATGATCTACGTGATGAATCGGATCATGAAAACCCAACTCGTATTGTGATTGTACCGCGTTCAAACCGTGTCGATTGTGATCAATTGATGAACCATTTATTTGCTTCCACCGATCTTGAGAAAAACTACCGTGTTAACTTAAACATGATTGGTTTAGATAATCGGCCTGAAGTGAAAGGTTTAGTTCAAATTCTGCTTGAGTGGATTGAATTCCGTAAAACAACAGTACGCCGCCGTTTGCAACATCGCTTAGATAAAGTGCTCGATCGTCTACATATTTTAGAAGGTTTATTGGTTGCTTATCTAAACCTTGGTGAAGTGATTGAAATTATCCGTACTGAAGATGAACCAAAAGAAGTGTTAATGGCACGCTTTGGGATCACGGAAATTCAAGCCAATGCGATTTTAGATACTCGTTTGCGTAACTTAGCTAAGCTTGAAGAAATGAAGCTGCGTGGTGAGCAAGATGAGTTAGAAAAAGAGCGTCAAAAACTAGAGCAACTGCTGAGCTCTGATCGTCGTTTAAATACCTTGATCAAGAAAGAAATCCAATCGGATGCGGAAAAATATGGTGATGATCGTCGCTCTCCACTCGTTGAACGTTCAGAAGCGAAAGCCTTAACTGAACGTGATTTAATTCCAAGTGAGCCGATTACGGTTGTACTATCTGAAAAAGGTTGGATCCGTCATGCCAAAGGCCATGATGTTGATGCTTCGACACTGAACTATAAATCAGGTGATAGTTATCTCGCTTCAGCGCATGGTAAGAGCAACCAGCCAGCGGTGTTCTTAGGTTCCGATGGCCGTAGTTACTCATTAGAGTCGCATTCGCTTCCTTCAGCACGTAGTCAAGGTGAACCGATCACAGGTCGTTTAGGGATTGCCGAAGGTAGTCAAATTCGTCAAGTCTTGATGGGCGAAGAAGATCAATTATGGCTAATTGCCTCTGATGCTGGTTATGGCTTTGTATGTAAAGGTGCGGATCTATTATCGAAAAACCGTAGCGGTAAGGCGTTGTTAAATCTTCCAGAAAACTCAGAAGTACTACCGCCTAGCCGAGTTTCAGATATCGAGAAAGATGAGATTTTAGTGATCACCAATGATGGCAGAATGCTGTTATTCCCGATCAAAGATCTACCTCAGCTAAGCAAAGGTAAAGGCAATAAGATCATCAATATTCCTTCAGCAAAAGCCAAAGCACGTGAAGAAGTGATCTCGCAACTGATTGCCATCCCTTATGGTGTGACTGTAACTTTATATGCAGGAAAACGTAAGCTGGGCTTGAAACCGATTGATTTGGATAACTTCCGAGGCGAGCGTGGTCGTCGTGGTGGTAAACTACCAAGAGGCTTGCAACGTGTGACTCGTATTGAAGTGGAAGCCAATAGTTCGACAAGTAACGAAGAAGAATAAATTCTGTCTTTGTTATTAAAAGAATTAAAGCCGCTAGACAAGTTGTTTAGTGGCTTTATAATTGCTCGCAACTTCGCAACTTCGCAACTTCGCAACTTCGCAACTTCGCAACTTCGCAACTTCGCAACTCAGCTATGTCCACATCACTAAAACTGCGGCAATCGCCACCAGAACCAAACCTAAACCATCCTTAACTTTGACTTTCTGCTTAAGCCAAAGTACTGAAATCATCATGGTAAAAAAGATTTCAACTTGTCCTAGTGTTTTAACATACGGTACTGTTTCTAGTGACATCGCACTAAACCAACCAATCGATCCCAAACAACTGGTGGCACTAGCAAGAAAGGTAAGTTTGGGACGCTGCCATAAAGCTTGTAGGGTAGATTTATCGGTTATAAAAATATAAGCCAATAAGATAAGTGTTTGTATGCTGATCACTAACCACAACACCCAAGCGGCGTTATAAGGAAAGGGTAAGTTAAGGGATAAACTCGCTTCGCGTATCCATAACGAAGTTAAAGCAAATGCACTGCCGCAGCATAAACCGAGTAGTACGGTTGAGAGGGAAATCCCTCGAATACCAGAGGTTGTACTTAACAGAAATACTCCAACACCGCCTAAGCAAACGCCCATCCAACCGAGTAGTGATAATTGAGTGCCAAAAAACAGCATGCCTAAAATTGCGGCGGTTAACGCTTCGCTTTTGGCAAGACCAGCACCAATTGCGTAATTATTGAGTTTAAATAATTGTACCATTAGCGCGGTGGCGAGGATCTGCATTAAAGCGGCGGCAATGACAAAGGAAATAAGGCGTGTATTGAGCTCGGGTAAAGAAATAGGATTGGCTTGATAAAGGGCAAAGAGATACAGCGCAGCAATTGGGCTAGCCCATAAAAATCGCGCTAAGGTTACCCCTAGCGTTTTGACTTCTGTGGATAGTTTACTTTGAAATGCATTGCGCCAAGACTGCATAAAGGCAGCCATCAAAGTAAACAATATCCATGTCATATTAGGCTTCCATTTAATCTATAAAGTTAATAAGGACTTGAACGACTTAATCCCTAGGATCTTCTTCGATAGTCACAGGTAGTGTGATGGTTTTACCATCGCGTAGTACATCAAAATCAACCGTAGTACCAGGTCTCAATTCGGTGATCATTTCCATGACGCTTTGGCTGTTAAGTACTTTATTGTCATCAATAGCGACAATCACATCTTTTTCTTTTAGGCCGGCTTTGTCTGCTGGCCCACCTTCGGCAATGCTTAGTACAATAATACCACTAACATGATCAATGCCGAGTAGGCGTGCGGCCACCGCGTTCATGTCTTGACCATCAATCCCTATGTAACCGCGGATCACCCGACCATCAGCAATAATTTTGGTCATGATTTTATAAGCCAAAGGGTAGGGAATAGCGAAGGATATTCCATAAGTTTCGAGATCGGTCGCTTGTTGAAATGAAGCGGTATTAATCCCGATAAGCTCACCACGAGTGTTTACTAATGCGCCCCCCGAGTTACCTTTATTAATAGCCGCATCTGTTTGGATGAGTGCTTGGCGGCCATCGGAGCTAACAGAGGATCGGCCAATAGCAGAAATAATACCAAATGTGGTGGTTTGACCTAGGTTGTAAGGGTTACCGATGGCTAAAACAATATCGCCAACTTTGGTCTTATTGTGCGAATTTTGTGGAATAACCGGTAGATTAGTCATTTCAACTTTGAGTACCGCGATATCGGTTCGTTTATCTGATCCCACTAATTGGGCGCTCGATACTCGGCCATCTTGCAATGCGACTACGATTTGATCGGCTTGTGCGACGACGTGGTAGTTGGTAATGATGTAGCCTTTATCTGAGACGATAACCCCAGAACCAAGCCCTTGAGTTTTAAGCTTTAACCGATCGCCTTCAACATATTTTCGACTGTAAATATTCGCTACTGCAGGTCCTGCACGATGTACAGCATGGCTAAACGAAACCTGAATATCCTCGATGTTTTCAGCTTTAGATTTGGTTTCGATAGGAACTAAACCCTGACGTAATGAAGGAGCGGCAATAAGAATGACCGCTGCTGTTGCTAGCCCGATAAGAATAGGTCGAAGCAAAAATTTAAGCATTTTTTCCTCAAATAGGCAGAATTAGAAAAGAGATGATTCGGCAAAGAATAGCACTGGATGGAAAGCAAAGAAAAGAGAAGTTTATTGTTATAGCCAAGTGATTATAAACTTCTCTTTCGGTTCGGCTTTATATTTGGATGGTATTGTTTAGGAAAGTTCTATTTCACCACAAGATAAATGGTTCGATTACCTCGTTGGATATTTAAAGCCAGAATATTGGTTTTTTGATCGAGCACTTTTTTCATTTGCGCTAGGTTTTTCACGCGAGTTCGATTAACACCAATGATAATATCGCCTTGTTGTAGTTGATAGGCTTCGGCTGGAGAACCTTTGGCAATATCGGTAATTTTAATTCCTGAAATACTATCACTACTGTCGGTATTGCTGAATTTCGCCCCTTCTAACCCTGGGTGAATATCACTAGCACTGGCTTGAATTTGTTCGGCTTCGCCAAGGGTCACCGTTTTAGATAACGCTTTACCATCACGAATTAATCCAATTTTGACGGTTTTGCCTGCTCCTATAGTGGCAATTTTTGCTCTAAGCTCTCCGAAAGTATCAATGTTTTTATCATTTATGGAAGTGATCACATCACCTGCTTGTAGGTCCGCTTTCTCGGCTGCGCTCTCTGGCAGCACTTGGCTGACAAATGCACCTTTACTACTGTTATAACCCATGGCTTCGGCAAGGTCAGGGGTAATTTCTCCACCTTGAATCCCTAAGATACCTCGTTTTACGCCGCCGAATTCAATAATTTGCTCGGTTAGGTTTTTTACCATGTTGGAGGGAATGGCAAAACCAATACCCACGTTACCGCCACTTGGTCCAAGGATTGCAGTATTGATTCCGACAAGTTCCCCGTTGAGGTTCACCAAAGCACCACCCGAGTTACCGGTATTAATAGCCGCATCGGTTTGAATAAAGTTTTCAAAGTTTTCAATGTTGAGTCCACTACGTCCTAGCGCAGAAATAATGCCAGAAGTCACAGTTTGTCCCAGCCCAAATGGGTTGCCAATCGCCACAGCAAAATCACCGACACGTAATTGATCTGAGTCGGACATTTTGATTTGCACGAGGTCGGATATTTTTTTGTCGAGTTTGATGATCGCAATATCGGATAACTTATCGCCACCAATCAACGTAGCTTTCACTTCTCTTCCATCTGACAGGGACACGAGAATCTTATCGGCATCATTGATGACATGGTAGTTAGTGACGATGTAGCCATTTTTAGCATCAATAATAACCCCTGAGCCTAATCCTCTAAATTGTCTCTCAGGTAGAGATTGTGAAGGAAAGTCAGGGCCAAAGAAAAAGCGAAATTGCTCAGGGATAGATTGATTTATGGCATTTTTTTTACCTTCAACTAACACTGAAACAACTGCAGGTGTTACTTGTTCTAGCATAGGCGCTAGACTAGGTGTTTGTTGGCCATTGACTGAAGGAAGGCTTGCTGATGCTAAAGCAGGGGTAAGGATAGCGCTGAGGCTTAATGAGATAGCGCTCAAAACAAGTAAAGGTTTTTTCATTCTAATACTCCTTTATTGAACAAAATCAATATCAAGGATATTAGAACTAAAAACCTTTACAAAGTTCCAAAAATGAATCGTTTAATGAGAGCGATTTATGACGCTTTATTCAACGTTGGAGAATCAACATAAGTTTTTGGTTGCTCTTTTAATAAACCGGTTGAACCATTAGCGTAATCTTTAGGTTGAATTTCCGGTGTCTCTTCAGGCTTACTAGGTGCTTCCGATGGCTCTTCAGTGGTTTGAGTGATAAATGGATTATCTTGTTTGGGAATATTTGGCAATAGATCGGTAGAAGTCTGAGCCATGTGTTGATAAAGCTTAGTATAATTCTTACCAAGAGTGTCAAGCATTTCAGCGGCATTTGAAAAATGATCAGAAAGATCTTGGCGATGCTGCTCTAGTTCAAATTTAGCCGTTTCTAGTTCTTTTTGTAGTTGTTTGTGTTTCTTGTACTCTGGCGTCATTAAACGGGCCACGATAATGCCGATAATGATACCGATCACCAAACCTACTGCAGCATAAAGAAAAGCCATACAAGCTCCTTACTATTGATTTTTAACATGTTTATTACGACATGTTATACATGTTTGCAATACATGGTACTATGAGATTCTTGCTCTATAAAGCAAAAACTGCCCTTAAAAACATCTAACGTAGATGGGCCATTTTTTCTCAACATTCCACTTTATTTCGTATTCATGGATGATATTGAATGATGACACCTAAGCAAAAGTATCAGAACGACATTGAACACTCTGGGTTTCAACATGACCCTGCGCAACAATATGCCGTTGAGAAACTGGATCAACTTTATCACCAATTTCTTGAGTATGTATCAACTCCACCAGAAAAACTGCGTTTATTTTCAAAACTGTTAGGTCGGAAGGCTCAAGTGACCATGCCTAAAGGTCTGTATTTTTGGGGTGGGGTAGGTCGTGGTAAAACTTATCTTATGGATTTGTTTTTTGATGCGTTGCCTTACGAAAAAAAGAGCCGCATGCACTTTCATCGCTTCATGCAAAAGGTACATTCTGAGCTTTCAAGTTTAAAAGATGTCAGCGATCCTTTGCAGATAGTTGCAGATAGGTTTAAGCAACAAGCGGATATCATTTGTTTTGATGAATTTTTTGTTTCCGATATTACCGATGCAATGATTTTGGGTACTTTATTTGAAGCGTTATTTGAACGTGGCATTGTGCTGGTGGCGACATCAAATATTCCGCCTAAAGATCTGTATCGAAATGGCTTACAACGTGCCCGCTTTCTACCGGCCATTAAGCTGATTGAACAGCAATGTATCGAAGTGAATATTGATAGCGGTATTGATTACCGAATGCGAACTCTTGAACAAGCTGAAATTTATCACTTCCCATTAGACGAAAAAGCGCAGGCCAATTTAGAGCACTATTATTTGCAACTTAGCCGCGATGAATGTCGAGACACTAAATCTGTCGAGATTAATAATCGTAATATTGAGGTTAAAGGCGCATGTGATGGCGTGTTGTCTGCCAGCTTTTCACAGCTTTGTGAAAGCTCGCGCAGCCAGTCTGATTATATTGAAATATCACGTTTGTACCACACAGTATTACTTTCTGAAGTGAAGCAAATGGGACGCAATAGAGATGACGCGGCACGTCGGTTTATTGCTTTAGTTGATGAGTTTTATGAGCGCAATGTGACGTTAATTATTTCAGCGGAAGTGGCACTCGAGTCTTTATATAGTGAAGGGCAGCTTGAATTTGAATTCCAACGTTGCCAATCACGTTTGATTGAGATGCAGAGCCTTGATTACTTAGCCAATGAACACTTGGCTTAATATTGTGTTGTGAGTAAGGGCTGGCTAGATTTCTATACTAAAATATAGAATTAACTAGTGATTCATCGGTTTTTATCATTAATCTCAGTTTTTTGGTAAAAATAGATGATTTTTCCCTCACTCTTCTCTATAATCCTGCGACCCACCGTTACTGCAGGTTAAGTTCTATGAACGAAGCCGAGAGTACCAACGGCTCGAAGGGGTGATGAATGGGACTCTTAGACAGTGGGAATAAGCTTTTAGAGCTTCTTATCCTAAGGGTAATAAGCGGTTGCTTGTTCCTTAAACTATGAATTTAAATTAAACGGGTATTGTTAGCATGAAAACTTTCGTTGCTAAACCAGAAACTGTAAAACGCGACTGGTATGTTGTAGACGCTGAAGGTAAAACTCTTGGCCGTCTAGCAAGTGAAATTGCATCTCGCCTACGTGGCAAACATAAAGCTGAGTACACTCCTCACGTTGACACTGGTGATTACATCATCGTTGTAAACGCAGAGAAAGTAGCTGTTACAGGTAACAAAGCGAAAGGTAAAATTTATTACCGTCACTCTGAGTTCCCTGGTGGCCTAAAATCAATCTCTTTCGAAAAACTGATTGATAAGAAGCCAGAAATGGTTATTGAACTAGCTGTTAAAGGTATGCTACCACGTGGTCCTCTTGGCCGTGCTATGTACCGTAAGCTAAAAGTTTACGCTGGCGCTGAGCACAACCATGTTGCTCAACAACCACAAGTACTAGACATCTAATCGAGGATTATCGAAATGGCAGAGAATCAATACTACGGCACTGGCCGTCGCAAAAGCTCAGCTGCTCGTGTTTTCATCAAACCAGGCAGCGGCAACATCGTAATCAACAAACGTGACCTAGACACCTACTTCGGTCGTCCAACTTCACGTATGGTTGTTAAACAACCTCTTGAACTTGTTGAAATGGTAGAGAAACTTGACCTATACATTACTGTTAAAGGTGGTGGTATTTCTGGTCAAGCTGGTGCGATCCGTCACGGTATCACACGCGCTCTTATGGAATACGATGAAACTCTACGTCCTGCTCTACGCGCAGCTGGCTATGTTACGCGTGACGCTCGTTGCGTTGAACGTAAGAAAGTTGGTCTACGTAAAGCACGTCGTAAACCACAATTCTCTAAGCGTTAATTTTCTCTACAGAGTTTTCTCTGTATTGCAAAATCAACGTCACCAGTTTTCTGGTGTGTGGTTACAAAAGCTCAGCTTCGGCTGGGCTTTTTTGTTTCTGTAGTAAATGCTTTCTTTTAATTCCGCCTGTTTTTTTGAATTCTCCTTAAAATCTAAATGTTACATAATGTGTCATTTAGGCTTGATTATCTTGCAATATCCTATTGATTTCGGACCTTTTAGGCTTTCTGGTTATTCTTCATCTTCTTGTATTTGGGGTTTTTGGGTGCTTTTGTGAAGTCCTAAACAAATATGGGTTACAGATGTTATTAAAAGGTAGCTTTATCTTGTCTCTATGTAGCGGTTTCTTTATCATTTAAAAGAATTTTTATAAACATGTGCATGATAATAAGCATATTAATGTCGATGTTAGCTAAATCGATTTTAAAAAAATGAAAATGCACGTTAAGAGTACAAAGGTCGCAAGATCTAAGGATTGGGTTACTCTTTTGTATTTAATACAGATTGGGAGATGTTTGGATGAGCAATGCGCCTATCAATAATGGCCGTCGGCGCTTTTTGACTGCCACCACTGCGGTTGTAGGTGGAATAGGGGCTGTGGCTGTCGCTGTGCCTTTTATTAAATCCTGGAATCCAAGTGAAAGAGCAAAAGCGGCTGGTGCTCCAGTTGAAGTTGATATAAGTAAAATAGAAGAAGGTCAGTTGGTTCGTGTTGAATGGCGAGGTAAACCGGTTTGGGTTGTACGTCGTTCTCAAAGTACTTTAGAGCAGCTAGATGCGTTGGATGATAAGCTTCGTGATCCTTTATCAGATCAAGAGCAACAACCTAGTTATGCTCAAAATAAATATCGTTCAATAAAGCCTGAATACTTTGTTGCGGTTGGTATTTGTACTCACCTTGGTTGTTCACCGACTTATTTACCAGACACTTTTAGTGAGCAAGTTCAAGGCGTGAAATCCGGCTTTTTCTGTCCATGTCATGGGTCAAAATTTGATTTGGCGGGGCGTGTATTCCAAGGGGTACCTGCACCGTTAAATCTAGTGGTTCCAGAGCATGGTTATTTGAGTGATTCACGGATTATCATTGGCGAAAGTCGTGAGGAGGGAGCCTGATGCAAGCCTTACTTGATTGGGTAGAAAAACGTTTACCTGTGATGGATGCTTATAAAAAGCACTTATCCGAATATCCAATGCCTAAGAACTTCAACTTTTGGTACCTTTTTGGTTCTTTAGCAATGTTAGTATTGGTTAACCAGATCCTTACTGGCATTTGGCTAACCATGAATTATGTTCCTTCTGGCGATGGTGCTTTTGCCTCGGTTGAATACATCATGCGAGATGTGCAATATGGTTGGTTGCTTCGTTATATGCACTCAACCGGTGCTTCTGCGTTCTTTGTTGTGGTGTACTTGCACATGTTCCGTGGCCTTATCTACGGTTCGTATCAAAAGCCACGTGAATTATTGTGGATCTTCGGTATGTTGATCTTCTTAGTATTGATGGCCGAAGCTTTTATGGGTTACTTGCTACCTTGGGGACAAATGTCTTACTGGGGGGCTCAGGTAATTATTTCTCTATTTGGTGCGATTCCGGTTATTGGTGATGATTTAACGCTATGGATTCGTGGTGACTATGTTATCTCTGGCGCAACCTTAAATCGTTTCTTTGCACTGCACGTGATTGCATTACCGATTGTATTATTGCTATTGGTTGTTTTACACGTACTAGCCTTGCACGAAGTAGGTTCAAACAATCCAGATGGTATTGATACTAAGATTCCTAAAGCGCCAGATGATAACGGCGAACATAAGACTCAGTTTAAATTCCATAAGCAGTTTACGAAAAAATACAACATTATCGACTCGGTCCCTTTCCATCCTTATGGTACGGTTAAAGACTTAGTGGGTGTGGCTGGTTTCTTGTTTTTCTTTAGCTATGTGCTGTTCTTTAACCCTGAAATGGGAGGATATTTCCTTGAGCCGCCTAACTTTGAAGCTGCTAACCCGCTAAAAACACCTGAGCATATTGCACCAGTATGGTATTTCACACCATTTTACGCAATTTTACGTGCGGTTCCTGATAAATTAATTGGTGTGGCGGCAATGGGGGCATCGATTTTATTCCTATTCTTACTGCCTTGGTTTGACCGTTGTAAAGTACGTTCATACCGCTACCGCAGCAAGTGGCATTTATTAAATATTATCCAGTTTGTGGTGTGTTTTATTGGCTTGGGTATTTTAGGTACTTTACCAGCAACACCTCTGTATACTTTGTTATCACAGATCTTTAGCCTAGGATATTTCATGTTCTTCGTTCTACTGTATTTTTATAGTAAAAATGAAGCGACGAAACCATTGCCAGAGAGGGTAACATTCAAATGAAAAAGTGGATTGTAGGACTTTTGACTATTATGTTGCCATTCTCTGGAATGGCTGCAGGTGGAAATGTACATTTAGACAGTGCTAATAATGACTTAACGGACAAAGCATCTTTACAACGTGGTGCTCAAACCTTTATGAGTTATTGCGCAGGGTGTCATTCAACGCAATATCAACGTTATCAACGTGTCGCGACGGATTTAGGTATTCCTGATGATTTAATGATGGAAAATCTAGTATTTGATCCTAATGCGAAAATCGGTGACTTGATGACCAATGCTATTCCTGAGGAAGACGCTGGTAAATGGTTTGGTACTCCGCCACCAGATTTAACTTTAGTCGCTCGAGTACGTGGTGTTGATTGGTTGTATACATATTTACGCAGTTTTTACGCCGATCCATCTCGTCCATTTGGGGTGAATAATACAACTTTCCCTAATGTTGGTATGCCACATGTACTGGAAGGCTTACAAGGGATCCCAGAGCCTGTATTTGAAACCACGATCGTTGATGGTGAAGAACATCAAGTCGTTATGGGAACTAAAATCGTCAAAATGGGTGAGTTAACCACGGAAGAGTATGACAACACTGTCCGTGATTTGGTTAACTTCCTTGAGTATTCTGGCGATCCTGTGAAGCTTGAACGCCATGCACTAGGTTGGTGGGTAATGGCTTTCTTAGTAATCTTTACTATCGTAGTGGTCTTATTGAAGAAAGAATATTGGCGTGATGTTCACTAATAGCAGAGGCTTGTTAAGCTATAATCAATAAGGCTTAGGAATAAAAATTAGCCTGAATGTAAATATTTGTGCTAAAATTCCTTGCTAATTTTTATGTAATGGGGGCATTGAGCCTCCATTCTTTTTTATTTTTAAGTGTGCTGGAGGGCTTCTCAATGGCTGTAGCTGCCAATAAACGTTCTGTGATGACTCTATTTTCAAGTGCTTCAGATATGTATAGCCATCAGGTTCGTATTGTTCTAGCCGAAAAAGGGGTTAGTGTTGAAGTTGAGTTAGTTGAAGAAGATAACTTACCAACTGAACTTATTGAATTAAACCCTTACAAGTCAGTTCCGACTTTAGTCGATCGTGAACTTGCATTATATAACTCAAATATCATCATGGAATACCTTGATGAACGCTTCCCTCACCCACCTTTAATGCCGGTTTATCCTGTTGCTCGTGGTAATAGTCGTTTGATGATGTACCGTATCGAACGTAACTGGTATTCACAAGCAGAGAAAATTGTTTCAGGTACACCGGAAGAAGCGGATGCAGCTCGTACTAAACTACGTAATGACTTGTTAACTTTAGCCCCTGTTTTTGCTGAATATGAGCACTTTATGAGTGAAGAATTTAGTTTAATCGACTGCTATTTAGCACCATTATTATGGCGTTTACCGACATTTGGCATTGAGCTATCAGGCCCAGGTTCAAAAGAATTAAAAATCTACATGAGCCGTGTGTTTGAGCGTGATTCATTCTTAGCTTCATTAACAGAAGCTGAACGAGAAATGCGTTTGGTTCGTTAATCATGGATATGGACAAAATGACACCAAGGCGCCCTTATTTGGTACGTGCGTTTTATGAATGGTTAGTGGATAATGAATTGACACCACACCTAGTCGTGGAAGCAACATTACCTGGTGTTCGTGTACCGGTAGAGTTTGTACAAGATGGACAAATTATTTTGAATGTTGCGCCACGAGCGGTTGGTAACTTAGAAATCAGTAATGATGCCATTATGTTCAATGCTCGCTTTAGCGGCCGTCCACATTCAGTCATTGTTCCTATGTATGCGGTACAAGCTATCTATGCACGTGAAAATGGCGCTGGAACTATGTTTGAACCTGAAAGTGCTTACACTGCTGAAATGGAGGCTGGTATCGAAGAAGAGCCAGTATCTTCACTATCAAGTGTTGATGACTTAAGCGATGAAGCTCCTGAAGCGTCAGCTACTAATGAATCTGAAGCACCGAAACCTAAAGGTCGTCCGAGTTTAACTATTGTTAAGTAGTGATAACTAAATCATTTCCTTTTCAAAAGCAGCGCACTTAATGCGCTGCTTTTTTTAGCGCTAAACTTAATCTAATGAGTCTAATACCAATCGTATTAATTATTTACTCATCCTTGCTTGCTAAAAGACTCGATAACTGCGTTAGAAATTATTTTTGTAAAATAACTACTTACCAAAAAATTTCAGCCTTGTTCTCAAGCCTTTTCTCAGCGCAATTTTTGATCACCTAATTAATGTGATTGGTATAAATAAGCTTGAAAGACCTTCTAAATATTCCTTCTCGACATTCCAATTTGTCTTGATATACTCGTAGGTGTTTAGACGTCTAGATTGCTTATGGAGAGAGTGCAATGCCAATCAAGATTCCCGATCAACTTCCTGCTTCTGATATTTTACGTCAGGAAAGAATCTTTATTATGTCGGAGACTCGTGCAACTACGCAGATGATCCGTCCACTTAAAGTGTTGATCTTAAATTTGATGCCGAAAAAAATTGAGACGGAAACTCAGTTCTTACGTTTACTTTCAAATAGTCCGTTACAAGTTGATATTGAACTGCTGCGTATTGATGACCGCCCAAGTAAAAATACCCCAACAGAACATTTGAATAATTTTTATCGTCAATTTGATACAGTAAAAAACCGAAACTTTGATGGTTTGATTATTACGGGCGCACCATTAGGGCTAGTACAATTTGAAGATGTGGTTTATTGGGATCATTTACAGACGATAATGTCATGGGCTAAAGATCACGTAACGTCTACATTATATGTTTGTTGGGCAGCGCAAGCAGGCTTAAAGCTTCTGTATAACTTGCCGAAACGTACGCGTAAAGAGAAGCTATCAGGTGTGTATCATCATGATGTGGTTAGCGAGTTTCATCCGGTAGTTAGAGGATTTGATGATAACTTCTTAGCGCCTCACTCTCGCTATGCCGACTTTACCGCTGAATACTTATCTGAACATACAACTTTAGATATTTTAGCCACTTCTGAGGATGCTGGCGTTTACCTCGCGAGTAGCAAAGATAAACGACATGTATTTGTCACAGGACACCCCGAATATGATTCTCATACTCTACACAATGAATATGTGCGAGATCTAGCTGAAGGGATGGAGCCTGCAATTCCTGTGAACTATTATCCAAATGATAATCCAGATAATCCACCGATTGCCAGTTGGAGAAGTCATGGTCATTTGTTATTTTCTAATTGGTTAAATTACTGTGTTTACCAGCAAACGCCTTACGATCTTGACCATTTTTCGATAGAGAATTTTACTAAAGATGATTGATAAATAAAGTCTTAGTACAGTTTAGTATCGATAAACTTAGTAGTAATAAAAAAGCAGCATAACTATTTGGAATTACGCCTTAACGTTATGCTGCTTTTTTTGTGAAGCGTTGTGATTGGTATTAATTAACTTGGCTTATTTTCCTGATCTTGCGAATCCGCTTCTACTTGCGCGCGTAGTTGATCCGCTTCTTCCATTTGTTTTTGTACCACTTTGGCTTTATTGATCATTGGGGTAATCGTTGAGCCTTGAATTAGGATCGAGAATACCACTACCGCATAGGTCATCACCATGATGATCTCTTTAATATCAATATTACCATCGGTTACAAAGTACTTATCATGTGGAATCGATAGTGCCATAGCCAGTGCTAAACCACCACGTAGCCCCCCCCAAGTTAGGATTTTTACTGACCATTTGTTGTAAGTTCTAAAACGCTTAAAGCCGATAAATGGAATCCAAACACTTAAGAAGCGTGACAGTAGAACCAGTGGTATTGCAATGGCCATCATGATCCAATCTTCTGAGTGAAACTCGAATAATAATAACGACATACCAATAAGTAAGAATAGGATACCGTTGAGGAATTCATCAATTAGTTCCCAGAAGTGATCCATGTGCTCGGTACTTTCTTTAGAAAATCCAACATAGCGTGTCCAGTTACCTATCATTATACTAGAAACAACCATCGCCAATGGGCCTGATACATCAAGGGTTTCAGCAAAAGCGTAACCGGCGGTTGGAATACAGATCATCAACAATAATTCCATTGAGTGATCGTTGGTTGAACTGATTAGGTAGTGGAATATGAGACCTAGAACAAGACCGTAGGCAATACCACCTACTGCTTCTTGTAAGAATAATGTTAGTACGCCGCCAGGGGTAGGAGCCTGGCCACTGAAGGCAACAGTAAAGATAGTAACGAAAATAACTAATCCAATACCATCATTAAAAAGAGATTCGCCTTCAATTTGAGTTGAAATACGTTGCGGTGCTTGGAGTTTTTTAACAATGGCCAGTACTGCAATGGGATCGGTTGGCGAGATAAGTGCACCAAACAGGATGCAGTAGATCAAATCAATGTGAATGTTAATTGCATCACAAATCGCATATAAACTGAAACCAATAAAGAAAGTAGAGAATAAAGTGCCACCAAAAGCAAGGATGGCAATCTCCCATTTTTGATCAGAAAAATGCGGTAACTTGATACCTAGACCACCTGCAAATAGCAAAAAACCAAGCACACCATTTAATAGGAAACTCTCAAAATTAATTTCCGTTATTGTTTTTGAAGCGATATCGATAAGGTTAAACCAGCCGCTATAACCTGCAATAATAATAATTAGAGAGAGCATCATAGAGCCCGCTGTAATAGCAATTGTCGTTTGTAGGCGACCAAATTTACTGTTAATCAATGCAATCACCATCGCAGCAAACGATAGGAAGCAAAGGGTATTATAGACCGACATAGTTTAACCTTGACTAATGTAACAAACTGTAATTTTGCAATTTTCATGCGCTTATCAATAAATATCAATATATTTTTAACAAGATTGGAATAAAGCAGATAAAAAGCATGTTAAAAAGGATATATTAGATATTTAAAACTTATTTTAGACGTCTAGATTTCTATGTTAGGATGTATATCCAAGTAACTTCAAGTGGCAAGTTTCAGCAAGAATAAAACAAGCTTTAGGCAAGGCAAATTGAATACGATCATAGTTGTTCAATCTCTATTCAATTTAATGCAGTATAAAGCTTGTTTTAACTAGCTCTTTATACGGCGTCAGATTGGTTTGAAAGGTGATTACATTCCTTTCCAATCTTCCTTGCCTAAAGGGCTGGATGAATCTCTGAATTCTGCAACTTGAAGTCACTTGGGTATATCAAAGACTTAAGGAAAGAGGTTATATCGTGGCTGGAAGCGCAAATTCTCATCACAATGAAGTAAAACATCAAATTCAAACGTTATTAAAATCTCGAATTTTATTGATTGATGGTGGCATGGGAACCATGATCCAGTCTCATCAATTGCAAGAAAATGATTATCGAGGAGAACGTTTTGCGGATTGGCATAGTGACCTTAAAGGTAATAACGACTTATTGGTTTTAACTCAACCGCAGTTAATTAAAGAGCTGCACAGTGACTACTTAGCTGCTGGTGCTGATATTCTAGAAACCAATACCTTCAATGCCACCACTATCGCGATGGCTGATTACGACATGGAAAGCTTAAGTGCAGAGATAAACTTTGCTGCGGCGAAACTTGCGCGTGAAGCGGCTGATGAATGGACAGCAAAAACGCCAAATAAACCAAGGTTTGTTGCCGGCGTTCTAGGGCCAACTAATCGTACCTGCTCAATTTCTCCTGATGTAAATGACCCTGGCTTTCGTAATGTCAGCTTTGATGAGTTAGTGACTGCTTACTCTGAATCTACTCGCGCGCTAATCGAAGGTGGCGCAGATATCATTATGATTGAAACCATCTTTGATACCTTAAATGCCAAGGCTTGTGCTTTCGCGGTGTTAAGTGTGTTTGATGAACTTGGCTTCAAATTGCCAGTAATGATTTCTGGCACCATTACAGATGCCTCTGGCCGTACGCTGTCAGGGCAAACCACGGAAGCATTTTATAATGCACTACGTCATGTTGAGCCGCTGTCATTTGGCCTCAACTGCGCACTAGGACCGAATGAACTACGTCAATATGTTGAAGAACTATCGCGCATTTCAGAAAGTCATGTTTCTGCTCACCCGAATGCTGGCCTGCCAAATGCCTTTGGTGAATATGATCTTGAGCCTCGTGAAATGGCTAAGCACATTCAAGAGTGGGCAGAAAGTGGTTTCTTAAATATGGTGGGTGGTTGTTGTGGTACTACACCTGAACATATTCGTCAGATGGCACGTGTTGTTGAAGGGGTAAAACCTCGCGCATTGCCTGAACTACCAAAAGCCTGTCGCCTATCGGGTCTAGAACCGCTTACCATAGATAAAGATTCATTATTTGTGAACGTTGGTGAGCGTACTAACGTAACCGGTTCTGCTAAGTTCAAGCGTCTGATTGTTGAAGAGCAATATGATGAAGCGCTTGATGTGGCTCGTGAACAAGTAGCCAATGGCGCGCAAATCATCGATATCAATATGGATGAAGGAATGCTCGATGCCAAAGCTTGTATGGAACGCTTCCTGAATCTATGTGCCTCTGAGCCAGAAATCTCTAAAGTACCTATTATGGTTGATTCCTCTAAATGGGACGTTATTGAAGCTGGCTTGAAATGCGTGCAAGGCAAAGGCATCGTCAACTCTATCTCAATGAAAGAAGGGGTTGAGAACTTTATTGAGCAAGCCAAATTGATCCGTCGCTATGGCGCGGCAGTGATCGTGATGGCATTCGATGAAGTGGGTCAAGCCGATACTCGTGAACGTAAAACCGAAATTTGTACTAAGGCTTACCGTATTCTGGTTGATGAAGTGGGCTTCCCACCAGAAGATGTGATTTTTGACCCTAATATTTTTGCCATCGCGACCGGTATTGATGAGCACAATAACTACGCCGTCGATTTTATTGAAGCTGTCGGTGATATTAAACGCGATCTCCCTTATGCAATGATCTCTGGGGGTGTCTCTAACGTTTCTTTCTCATTCCGTGGCAATAACTACGTACGTGAAGCGATTCATGCGGTATTCCTCTATCACTGTTTTAAACGCGGTATGGATATGGGAATCGTTAACGCAGGCCAATTGGAAATTTACGATAACGTACCGGAAAAACTGCGTAATGCGGTGGAAGACGTGGTACTTAACCGTCATTCTGATGCGACTGAAAACTTACTCGAACTTGCCGAACAATATCGTTCAAATGGCGTAGGCAAAGCGGAAGATCCTGCTCTATTAGAATGGCGTACTTGGGAAGTAGAAAAGCGTCTTGAGCATGCATTAGTAAAAGGTATTACAGAGTTTATTGTTGAAGATACCGAAGAAGCTCGAACTAAAGCTGCCAAACCTCTTGAGGTAATTGAAGGGCCGTTGATGGATGGCATGAACGTGGTCGGTGACTTATTTGGTGAAGGTAAAATGTTCCTTCCTCAAGTAGTAAAGTCGGCGCGTGTGATGAAACAAGCGGTGGCTTATTTAGAGCCTTTTATCAATGCTGAAAAACAAGTTGGACAAACTAACGGTAAGATCTTACTGGCGACAGTAAAGGGGGATGTACACGATATTGGTAAAAACATCGTTGGAGTAGTGTTGCAATGTAATAACTACGAAATCATCGACCTTGGTGTGATGGTGCCAACCGAAACTATCTTGAAAGTCGCCAAAGAAGAAAACGTTGATATTATTGGTTTATCTGGTCTTATTACGCCATCACTTGATGAAATGGTGCATGTGGCTAAAGAGATGGAGCGTCAAGGTTTTGACTTGCCATTACTGATTGGTGGGGCAACAACCTCAAAAGCCCACACCGCGGTGAAAATTGAGCAAAACTACTCTCAACCAGTGGTGTATGTAAACAATGCTTCTAGGGCTGTTGGGGTATGTTCAGCTCTGCTTTCTGACACTTTACGTCCAGCCTTTGTTGAAAAATTAAACCTAGATTACGACCGTGTGCGTGAGCAACACGCACGTAAGCGTCCGCGTACTAAGCCAGTAACGTTAGAGCAAGCTCGCGCCAATAAGGTGAATATTGACTGGCAAGCTTACACACCACCGGCTCCGGTTAAACCGGGTATGCATGTATTTGAACATATTGATACGGCGATTTTACGTCAGTACATCGACTGGACACCGTTCTTCTTAACTTGGGGATTAATGGGTAAGTACCCATCGATTTTTGACCATGAAGAAGTCGGTGAAGAAGCGAAGCGTTTGTATGAAGATGCCAATGTTTTCTTAGATCAAATCGAGCAAGAAGGCATTCTAAAAGCGAGCGGTATGTGCGGAATGTTCCCTGCGAATAGTGTGGGTGATGATATCGAAGTCTATGCAGACGAAACTCGTACCGACGTGATTAAAGTGTTGCACAACCTTCGTCAACAAACCGAAAAGCCAAAAGGCCCGAACTACTGTTTATCAGACTACATTGCCCCAAAAGACAGTGATAAAGCGGATTGGATTGGTGCCTTTGCGGTTACTGGTGGTATTGGTGAGCGCGAATTAGCTGATGCTTATAAAGCGCAAGGTGATGACTTTAATGCCATCATGATCCAAGCGGTAGCCGACCGTTTAGCCGAAGCGTTTGCAGAATATATGCATGAACAAGTGCGTAAAGATATTTGGGGTTATGCACCGGATGAGAATCTAACCAATAATGATTTGATCCGTGAAAAGTACCAAGGTATCCGCCCTGCGCCAGGTTATCCTGCTTGTCCTGAACATACTGAAAAAGGCAGCTTGTGGGAGCTTCTCAACGTTGAAGAAACCATCGGTATGTCTTTGACCTCTAGTTATGCAATGTGGCCGGGCGCTTCAGTGTCAGGCTGGTATTTCTCTCATCCCGATTCACGTTACTTTGCGATAGCGCAAATTCAACAAGATCAAGCGGAAGAATACGCACAGCGTAAAGGCTGGGATGAAGTGGAAATGGAGAAATGGCTAGGGCCGAATTTAAGTTAAAGGCAGGGAAGAGCGGTTTCTAGTTCCTAGTCCCTAGGTTCTGAAAGCTGTTAGTCTTTCCTATGAGTTCAACTCTTTAGGCTGCTAAAAATAAAGGCGATAACCTATAATCAGTTATCGCCTTTCACTTATCTAAATACTTAAATTGTATTTTCTGAGTAAAAATGGAAAGTAAGTTTTAATTACTCCCTAGGGCTTCTTTCCCTAGAAACTAGGGACTAGAAACCTAGCTACCTTTATTCAAACAACTCCCGGTGCAACATTTCTACCGCATTTTTTGCTTCTTCTGCGCCAATTAGGAAGCAAAGATTATGCGGGCTTGCGCCGTAACAAATCATACGTAAGTTAAAATCTTCTAGTGCGCTGAATACTTGTTTAGCGTAGCCTTTTTTGGCGCTCATTTTGTTACCGATTAAGGCGACTAGGCTTAGGTTATATTCCACTTCAACTAGGCAGAGTTGTTCTAGTTCTGTGCGAACCTCTGCTGGTAGTTCTGGAGCTTGGCCGGATGTATTGGTTTGATCTAGAGTTAATGACACACTGACTTCTGACGTTGTGATCAAGTCTACTGAGATCTGATATTTCGCTAAGATATTAAATACTTGAGCCAAGAAACCGTAAGTTTGGAACATGTCTGGACTACGTAATGTCACCATAGTTTGGTTATTACGTAACGCTAATGCTCGGAATAGTGGCGCGCTTTCTACTTGTTTTCGGATCCAAGTCCCCCCTTTTTCTGGCTCGCGAGAAGAACCTACGAATACAGGGATCTGGTGGCGAAGCGCAGGAAGTAAAGTCGAAGGATGTAAGATTTTCGCACCGTAGTTGGCCATTTCAGAGGCTTCACTAAAGCTAATTTCAGGAATCGGAGTGGCTTTCGGAGCAATACGAGGATCGGTAGTGTAGATTCCCGGAACATCCGTCCAAATCTCTAAACCAGAGGCTTTAACTGCCTCGGCAATTAATGCTGCGCTGTAATCACTACCACCACGACCAAGCGTTGTGGTATTGCCATCGGCATCACTACCAATAAAACCTTGGGTGATCACGACATGTTGCTGGCAAAGTGGGCTAAGCTTTTGTTGTGCCAGAGTAGAAATATCGGCAACAATTGGTTCAGCTTTTCCATGATCAGAATTGGTACGTAATACGTCTCGAATATCAAATCGTACCGCGTTGATGCCGCGCTCAACCATAAGCTGAGTTAAAATGTGGGTCGACATTAACTCGCCACAGGCAACGATATGATCGGTGAGTTTATCGCTCGATTGAAATGAAGCTGCTTCAGCCATGCTAGAAAGAGTAGTTAAAATTGTATCAACCGCATGTCGCGTTTTTTCTTGATCGGAAAATTGCTCGATAATGCTGTAATGAATCGCACGAATTTTTTCTAAAGTCGCAAGGCGATCATCCGAGTTTTGTATCCCAAGCGCTAACTCAACCAATAAGTTAGTCACGCCAGAACAGGCACTACTAACAACCAATTTAGTTGACGGGTTTTCTTCAATAATTGCGGCACAGCGACTCATGGCTTCGAAATTCGCCACACTGGTGCCACCAAACTTTGCTACGTTAAATGCGCTCACGGCATTGTCTCCCATAATTCTCAAATAAAGCTTATTGATATCAATAAGCAAACGTCCAATGTTGAAGAGAGATTTCTTAGAGCGGGGGAAATACATAGAAGTGAATTACTAGGGCCTGTTGAACTTTGGTGATGATTTTTGCAGCGAATTGTTGGGTTTTTCTACAAGGCAGAGGCTTCGTGGTGTAGCTAGCCTACACGAGAAGCCGATAAGACAGTAGCAATGACCAACAAACGCTGCCCAACGGGTTCGGCTAAAAGCGTTTTATACTTCGTTAAGCCTCATTTACTTAGAATACTAGGCTTCAATCGGCTTGCCTTGCCTAAAATGCTTTTATATCGAACAAAATTTAATCACCAAAGATCAACAGGCCCTTGAATCGTGACCATGTAAATCTTAGAAGCTCTTCACTAAGTGAGGTACTCAGTGACAGTTGCCAGGATTCAACCTGAACAACCGATGCGATAAATTTCCGAGCATTTACCCATCTCGGCGTAACTCCCCCTGAATGACAAGTTTGGGATCTCGGGATCCACTAGTCATCTGCCTGGGTTACGCTCCTCTTCCTTTTCAACCATTATCCCATGGCAGAAAGAGTCTCCATTGAACGTTGTTGCACCAAAAAAGTCAATAATAGATAAGTATTTGATAACATTTTTTCAACTTTATTTGTCGACAATAAAATTCAATAATGTACACAATTAATTGAGCAAGCTCACAGCTTTATGGCTTCGCGATGAGGTGGCTCTCAGAGCGTGGTAATTTTATATTATACCTTGCGTACTTGAAGCTTCAGCTTTGTTGACGGCGTTCATTCACTTGTCGCCTCACTGCAACTCCAATTACTTTAGGTATATACAGCACACAAATTTCGCTGATGTTTATTTACGAGGTTTCCCAAAAGCCAGGTTAAAGTCGTCATTGAGCGAATGATAAATATGGAATACACCATTAAGGATTATTATGACAATTCAGCACTTTTTTCCACCTCGTCGCATTTTAATGGGCCCAGGGCCTTCTGATATTTCATCGGATGTTCTACAAGCTTTAAGTCGCCCAACGGTCGGTCACTTAGATCCACTGTTTATCGGTATGATGGATGAAGTGAAAACGCTTCTGAAATATGCTTTCCAAACCGAAAATGATTTTACTATTCCGGTTTCAGCACCCGGCAGTGCTGGTATGGAAGCCTGCTTTGTTAACCTGATTGAGCCCGGTGATAAAGTGATTATTTGCCGTAATGGTGTGTTTGGCGAACGTATGCGTGAAAATGCGATTCGTAGTGGCGCAGAAGTGGTGCTGGTGGATGATGAATGGGGGAAATCGGTTAGTGTCGATAAAGTCGCCGCTGCCTTTGCAGAAAACTCAGATGCCAAAATTCTGGCTTTTGTTCACGCCGAAACTTCAACTGGTGCCTTAAGTGATGCACAAGAACTATCGAAAGTGGCTAAGCAATATGATGCACTGACGATTGTTGATGCAGTTACGTCACTTGGTGGTGTGCCTCTTAAAGTGGATGAATGGCAGTTAGATGCGGTGTATTCCGGTAGCCAAAAATGCCTATCGTGCGTACCGGGTTTATCGCCAGTGACTTTCTCTCCTAAAGCGATTGCTAAGATTCAAGCAAGAACAACACCCGTTCAAAGTTGGTTTTTAGATCAAAGCTTAGTACTTGGCTATTGGAGTGGTGAAGGTAAACGCAGTTATCACCATACTGCACCGGTGAATAGCTTATATGCGTTACATGAAGCTTTGCTTGGCTTGTATAACGAAGGGCTAGAAAATGCCTGGCAACGTCATGCTGATATGCATCAAAAACTAAAACAAGGTCTGGAAGAATTAGGCTTTACCTATGTGGTGGATGAAGCGTGTCGTTTGCCACAATTGAACTCAGTATATTTACCGGAAGGTGTTGATGATGCTAAAACTCGTCAGTACTTACTTGAAGAATATAACCTTGAAATCGGCAGTGGTTTAGGTGCGTTAGCTGGTAAAGTATGGCGTATCGGTTTGATGGGGTATAGCGCTAAAAGCGAAAATGTCGCGTTATGTTTGAAAGCGCTGCAGGAGACGATAGGGAAGTAAGGGGAAGGTTTCTAGGTGCTAGTCCCTAGTTTCTAGGAAGAGCGAGTCTCGGGCACTTCGTTGATCGTAGCTCGTTTTTCGAGCCACGCTATTGTTTTGACGATTACTTAGGAATCGGTGATGGCCCCTTTCATTTTTTAATGCAGGGGCTACTTCTTTTTCGAGAAACGAGAAACGAGAAACGAGAAACGAGAAACGAAGTGCTCAAGTAACGAGCTACGTTTTTATTTTATCTCTGCACTTTTCTGTACAGCTTTAGCCTCCGAGGCCGCCTCTGCCCTTGAAACCCTCTCCTCCGGTGGAATATAACGAATCGTTGAAAAATCTTGCGCCGGGAATAAGAAACTGGCTTCTTTGCGGATCTCTTCCGCTTTTCTGTCATCACCAATGCCTTGGTAGGCCACGATCAGTTTTGAATAAAACGCGGCTCTTGGTTTACGCTTGATGACTTGAGTTGCCCAATCAATATAAGGCTGGATGTACTCAGGATTATCAAGGTGCAAGCCAATGTTGAGTTGAGTGCTGTACACATCCCAATCAAATCTATCCTTCCAAACACTAGGGTTGGTCACTTGGTTTAATAAGTCTGGGTTGATCGGCCTGGTATATTCAAATCGACTGAGAACATAGTTGGTATGTAGTGCTGTGATCATGAAAAACGCGGTAATGATCGGGATGAGTAATGAAAATACACTCAATAAGCTTTTGGTTATTTTGCTAAAACTCACCACTTTATATTGAGAAGTCAACTGATCAACCCAGTAGATAAGTATGACAAAGATGATCCAATGGATCGCAGAGTGATAAAACGGATATTCAAGTTGGGTATGCAACACGATTGGAAAAAATAAAGCGATTAACGCCAAACGGGTTCCTGACGGAGACTTTCGTACTTTACGAAAGACAATCAAGGCTGCAATGAGCAAACCTAATACTGATACGATGCCACCTTCTACCGCCCAATATAAAATTTCATTATGTGGGTGATCCATCGAAGGCAATCCCGGATGGTAGTCCGGATTTAGCTGGTGCTGCCTTGCGGTGTAAACCATATAAGCTGGTTCAAACTGACCATAACCATATCCGGTTAGCGGCTTTTCTATCACCATATCTAAGGTTTGCGGGAAGGTATAACGACGCGGGCTTTCTAAATTGGATTTCTTAGCAATTAACTCATTACCACCATTGGTTGTGGCGAGAGTATAACCGCCAGCCAAACCGACAATGATTGAAATGAGCCATAATGACATCATTCGCTTTGGTAAGAATTTAGCGAGATATGGGATCAGAAGAACGGCAGAGACAGTCGCACCTAGCCAGCCAGTACGTGAAGCAAGTACCCATAATAATGGAATAGTGATAATTGGCATTAACAGCAACAAGCCGGAGAATACTTTATGTAGCTGAACATTGGTTTGGCTTTGTCTCGCCAATAAATAAGAACCAATGGCTAAGCCTGTGGCTAGAAAGCTCGCGGTGACATTCGGTTGTTGGAATATTGCAAACGGACGATTTTGTTCGGTGTTGTAACCAAATGAATTACCTGGCTCTAAAAATAAGTATTGGAAGTAACTATAGGCTGCTTCGATACATACCGCGCCAACAATGAGAAGTAATAGCGTCTGCTTTTGTTTAATCGACAGCGGGTATTGGTGCAAAATCAGTAACAGCAGCCAACCAGCCCACAGACCGATCAAGCGTAACATGGCATCTTGAACATTGGCGGTCGAATAGAAAATTGGCAGAGTTAAAATAATACAAGCAATAAACATCACTATGGTGAGGCTCGTAATGCGTAACACTCGCTGATTGGCAATCGCATATAAGCCAATGCCAAAACTAACACTTAAGGCTAACCAAGTTGTGGAATTGAAAGAGAGAGCGAGTCCCGCACCACCTGGATTGGGCTGGAAAAAATGCATGGCAAGTAAGAACACCACACCTAGCGACCAAAGAAATGGTTTGGCTAAGATATTAGGTTCAGGCACTTCTTCAAGTTTCGTGCCTTGGATATGTAACGTTGCCATGTACAGTGCAGCCTCTAGATGTTTGAGTTGTCTATAGGACGGCTATGTTAGCATTGTTTATGTAAAAAAGATGACGAAAAGTAACTGGAATTATGGGGGAGAGTTCTAGTTTTCGGGTTTAGGAAGGGAGGGAGCTAGGTCCTAGTTCCTGGACCCTAGAGGTGGTTGCTGAATATTTACAGCAATAAATATATGCATTAGTTGTTTTAATATGGTCTTTACGGAAAGCTGCCCTCCAGGAACCAGGAACCAGGAACCAGGAACCAGGAACCAGGAACCAGGAACCAGGAACCAGGAACCAGGAACCAGGAACCAGGAACCAGGAACCAGGAACCAGGAACCAGGAACCAGGAACCGGAACTAGGTTTCTTATTTCAACAACGGCTTAAGAAAGTGTGCGGTATGCGATCCTTTTACCTTAACCACTTGTTCTGGTGTGCCTGCTGCGATGATTTCACCACCGCCACTGCCACCTTCGGGGCCTAGGTCGACAATCCAATCGGCTGTTTTAATGACATCTAGATTGTGTTCAATTACCACTACGGTATTACCGTGATCACGTAGGCGATGTAGAACGTTTAGTAGCTGTTGAATATCGTGGAAATGCAGCCCGGTAGTTGGCTCATCCAAGATATATAAGGTTTTACCTGTGTCACGCTTAGACAGTTCTTTAGCCAATTTAACGCGTTGTGCTTCACCGCCCGATAACGTAGTAGCTGCTTGGCCTAGTCGGATGTAAGACAAGCCAACATCAATCAGCGTTTTCAGTTTACGAGCAATCACTGGTACAGGTTCAAAGAAAGTGTGAGCATCTTCGACCGTCATTTCTAGTACTTCATCAATGCTCTTACCTTTGTAACGCACATCTAATGTTTCGCGGTTATAACGCTTACCTTTACAGGCATCACAAGGTACATACACATCTGGTAAGAAGTGCATTTCTACTTTGATAACACCATCACCTTGGCAGGCTTCACAGCGGCCGCCACGTACGTTAAAACTAAAGCGTCCCGGCTTATAACCACGCGAACGAGACTCTTGTGTGCCGGCAAATAATTCACGAATTGGGGTAAAAATGCCCGTGTAAGTGGCTGGATTTGAACGTGGGGTTCGGCCAATTGGGCTTTGGTTGATATCGATGACTTTATCAAAGTGCTCTAGGCCATTAATTTTTTTATAAGGTGCGGCTTCAGCTGTGGTCGCACCATTTAAACGGGCGTGAGCGATTTTAAAGAAAGTATCGTTAATCAGCGTTGATTTACCTGAGCCAGAAACACCAGTAACACAAGTTAACAAACCAACAGGAATAGATAGGTTAACGTTTTGTAGGTTATTACCCGTTGCGCCAATCAGTTCAACGGTTTTCTTCTTATCGATTGGAGTGCGCTTTTGGGGTATTTCAATTTGCTTAACGCCACTTAAGTATTGACCGGTAAGAGAGTTAGGATTGTCGAGAATATCTTGTATCGTTCCTTCGGCAATTACGTTACCGCCATGGACACCAGCCCCTGGGCCAATATCAATAACATGGTCGGCTGCGCGAATCGCGTCTTCATCATGCTCAACAACGATAACTGTATTGCCTAAATCACGCAGATGAATCAAGGTTTTCAGTAAGCGTTCGTTGTCTCTTTGATGTAAGCCAATCGACGGCTCATCGAGCACGTACATGACGCCTACTAAACCTGCACCAATTTGGCTAGCGAGACGAATACGTTGCGCTTCACCACCAGAAAGTGTCTCAGCACTGCGTGATAAATTGAGGTAATTTAGGCCGACATTGATTAAGAAGTTTAAGCGGTCATTGATTTCTTTTAAGATCTTTTCCGCGATCTGAGCACGTTGCCCGGTGAGTTTTAATGACTCAAAAAATTGCAGCGCGCCATAAATACTCATTTCTACCACTTGAGGTAGTGCAGTATTTTCAATAAATACATGACGAGCTTCAGTTTTTAGACGTGCACCACCACAGCTAGAACATGACTTATTGGAGATATATTTAGACAGTTCTTCACGTACCGAATTTGATTCAGTTTCATGATAACGTCGGTTAAGGTTATTTAAGATCCCTTCAAAAGCGTGGCGTTTGACCCGAGTATCACCGCGATCATTTACGTACTTAAATTCGATTTCTTCTTTTTTCGAACCATGCAGTACCACATCACGGACTTTTTTCGGCAGCTTATTAAATGGCTGCTGTAGATCAAAACCATAATGCTCTGACAGTGCGGTTAGCATGTGGAAGTAATAGAAGTTTTTTTTATCCCAGCCACGTATTGCGCCATTAGCAAGACTTAAACTCTCATCTTGAATTACTCGCTCTGCGTCAAAATACTGCTGAACACCCAATCCATCACAGGTTTCACAAGCGCCCGCTGGGTTATTAAATGAAAATAGACGCGGTTCTAGCTCACGCATGCTGTAACCACAGTGAGAACATGAAAAATTGGCAGAAAAGATAATGTCTTCTTGCTGTGAATCACCCATCCAAGTAATGGTGGCGGTACCACCAGATAATTCGAGCGCAGTTTCAAAAGATTCAGCCAAACGCTGTTGCAGGCCATCACGTACTTTAAACCGATCTACCACAACTTCAATAGTGTGTTTTTTATGTAACTCAAGGGTAGGTGGATCAGAAAGATCGCACGTTTCGCCATCAATACGTGCGCGGATAAAACCTTGAGCCGAGAGATTTTGTAGCGTTTTTACGTGCTCGCCTTTTCGCTCTTTGATGATGGGCGCTAATAGCATTAGTTTGCTGTTTTCTGGTAGATCTAATACCTTATCGACCATTTGTGAAATAGTTTGTGCCGCTAATGGAGTATTGTGTTCTGGGCAGCGTGGCTCACCGACACGAGCGTACAACAAACGTAAATAATCGTAGATTTCAGTAATTGTACCCACGGTTGAGCGTGGATTATGCGAGGTCGATTTTTGCTCGATGGAAATAGCAGGAGACAAACCTTCAATATGATCGACATCTGGCTTTTCCATTAAGGATAAAAACTGGCGAGCGTAAGCAGAAAGCGATTCAACATAGCGGCGTTGACCTTCAGCATACAAAGTATCAAAAGCCAACGAAGATTTACCAGAACCCGACAATCCTGTGATAACAATAAGCTTGTCACGTGGCATGGTCAGGTTGATGTTTTTTAGGTTATGGGTACGGGCTCCGCGAACTTCAATTGTTTCCATGCTTCACGCTCTCATAAATGATAGAAGTGATACCAATCTGTGTATTGGTGAGTATTGAATGCTAAGTAGTAGATAAGTATTACATAGGTTAAGAAAAGTGGAAACAGTTAGCTGTATAAAAATACAGTTGTCGTTGTTGTGAGAAATATAAAAAGAAAGGCCGTAATAGCAATTTATTACGGCCTAGGAGAGCTTACGATGTAAAGAAGGTTGCGAATTAGTTCTTGCTTGTTTTAGTATCTTGATCTTTTAGATACATATTCTCATAGCAGTAGTTAGTCGCTTCGATGTAGCCTTCAACACTACCACAGTCAAAACGCTTACCTTTAAATTTATAGGCTAGAACACAACCTGATTTAGCTTGTTTGAGTAGGGCGTCGGTTATTTGGATCTCACCACCTTTGCCTGGTTCCGTCTGTTCAATTAATTCAAAAATATCTGGCGTCATGATGTAACGCCCAATGATCGCTAAGTTACTTGGCTCTGTACCTGGCTCTGGCTTTTCTACCATGTCATCAACACGGTAAAGATCATCTTTGATCATCTCACCAGCAATCACACCATACTTGTAGACTTCATCTTTTGGTACTTCTTGTACCGCAACAATGGTGCAGCGAAATTGTTTATAAAGTGCAACCATTTGCGCTAAAACGCCTTGATCTGGATTTACACATAAGTCATCCGCCAATACCACTGCAAACGGTTCGTCACCGACTAATTCACGGCCAGTTAAAATTGCATGACCTAAACCTTTCATTTCACGTTGGCGAACATAAGTGAAGTTAGCGCTGTCGATGATATTACGGATATCAACTAACAGTTCTTCTTTATTAGTGCCGCTAATTTGATGTTCTAATTCGTAGTTTTTATCAAAGTGATCGGTTAATGAGTGTTTACCACGGCCGGTAACGATACACATGCCATTCATACCAGCTTGAATGGCTTCTTCAACGCCATATTCAATTAACGGCTTATTAACGACCGGCATCATTTCTTTTGGCATAGATTTCGTTGCCGGTAAAAAACGAGTGCCATAACCTGCAGCAGGGAATAGACATTTTTTGATCATGTTTGAGACCTTGTATAAATAGGGGGTATCTGTGCGCTAAAATAGCATTTTTTTCATTAGAAACACAAATATAGCAAAGAACATGGTGGTTGAGGGTAGCATCTTCGCGATTAGTAGAAATTAACCCTCAGATAAATATAGCCGAGCCCAGTTAATAGCTTGTCGACGATTGCTGACATTAAGCTTTCTAAAAATTCGATACAAATGGGATTTGATCGTATGTTCACTGACGAATAGTGAATCCGCAATATCTAGATTTGATTGACCTATTTGTAAGTGAGTCAAAATTTCTAGCTCTCTTCGGGTCAATGATAGTTTAGCTTTGACCGTTGGATTGGCCCGCTGGTGGTTAAGAGCTTGCCAATGTTTGAATAATTTGATTAATAGTGATTTAGGCAAGCAATTATGTCCAGTGAGCATTTTTATCAATTCGTCACAAAGTTGCTCATTGGATGTTGATTGATAAAAATAACCGGTCAAATTATACCATTGAGACAGTAAGACCAAATTGGCTTTTTCAGGAGCAAAGATAAGGGCGTTTGCTTGAGCTTTTTGTAAAATAGGGTGAGTTTGTAGCTCAAATAATTCCTCTTCAGTAAAGCGCGCATCAACAAGCAAAATGTAAGGTTCTTGCTGATGTAAGATTTTAGTCACTTCATCGTAATTAATAAGTGTTAATTGAATATCAACCCGTGTTGTGACTATTGAAATAAAAGCGTCATTGGCCTCAATAAGTGGCGATAACAAATACACAGAGGTTTCTTGATTTTGGCAAGTCATGTCAACAGAGCCTTCTTGATTTTTAATAACGCGATTGATTCTTTATATTGCGACTGTATGAAACTTGTAGCTTGAATAGTATAAACTTATGCTGGTTTTTTATACGATTCTTGGTTTTGAGAAGAGATTCATTGTATTCAATAATTTATGATGAATGCTTTGGAAGTTACTATGCTAAGTAGTGACTTTTGTTATTGGTTATAGTGAACATGAAGGTTAATCTCAAAGTGAGTTGAGGCGATATTATTATACCGTTAGCTGTATAAATCATGATATGATCGACAGCTATTTTTGAAATGTATTAAGACGGAGCAGAACATGGCTAGCCGCGGAATAAATAAAGTAATTTTAGTCGGAAATCTAGGTAACGACCCAGAGATTCGTTATCTACCAAGCGGTGGTGCGGTTGCAAACATTACCATTGCTACTTCTGAAACATGGAGAGATAAAGCGACAGGCGAACAACGTGAAAAAACTGAATGGCATCGCGTTGCTTTGTTTGGCAAACTTGCTGAAGTTGCAGGTGAATATTTACGTAAAGGCTCTCAAGTCTACATTGAAGGTCAACTGCAAACACGTAAATGGCAAGATCAAAGCGGTCAAGACCGTTACACTACCGAAGTGGTTGTACAAGGCTTTAATGGCGTAATGCAAATGCTAGGTGGCCGTTCTCAAGGTGGACAGGCGCCAGCAGCCAGCAATAATCAAGGTAACTGGGGGCAGCCTCAACAACCTCAAGCACAACAATCTGCACCGCGTGCACCGCAACAGCAAGCACCACAGCAACAGGCTCCACAATATAATGAACCACCAATGGATTTTGATGACGATATTCCATTCTAATATCACTGCATTGAACTGAATAAAAATGCTCGTCATCGCACGATTTGATAAAAAGCCGCATCTTAAATGTGGCTTTTTTGTTATAATAACAAATAGATAGATTTAATAGATTTCACTCGATACGGAACTTCGACTTAATGAAAGCGACTCCAACATTAAAACTAAGTACCCGCTTGGTTGCTTTTGTCACCATGATTGTTGTGAGTGCCATGTTTATATTATTCGTGGGGGGCGTGTTTACCTTTAAAAAAATGGGTGGGCAATATGTCGATCAAAACTTACAGCGCCTGACAACGGTTATTGATCAAGAGTTATCAACCCCACAAGATTTTGATGTTATGCGTCATTGGCTACCTAAATTGTTACAAGCCAGTGATGTTGGAGAGTTGAAAATTACCTCGCCAGCAGGTGTGATCTATACTTTCCAAAACAAATCTCTACTACAACAAGATGAGTTGTTGCTCTATACAAAAAACTACCCACTTCAGCGTAATCAAGATTATTTTGCTGAATTCCAAGTTGTGCCGCCTTATGCCAATAATAGTTATTCTTTTGAAGCATTTTTTTCGTTAACACTGGCGGTTGTGCTAGTGATGTTTTGTTTATTGAAAGGGTTGCAGTGGTTAAGAGAGCAACTATATGGCTCAGAGCTACTTGAAGAACGTGGTCGGATGATTTTAGCCGGACAAGTTGAACAGTACACCCAAGGTGATGAAAGAGAGTTTCCATACTCAGCAAGTCAAGCATTAACCCAATTGATTGAAGAATTAAATGATGCCAGACAAGAGCGAAGTCGCTTTGATACCTTCATTCGTACTCATACTTTCTTAGATAAACTTACCGGGGCTGCCAATCGAGTGTTATTTGATAGCCGTTTGACCTCCGCTCTGCAAGAAACTGGTGCAGGTGGTGGGGTTTTGGCGGTTGAAATTAATGGTTGGGATGAGTTTGTTGAAACCTCAGAAAAATCTGAATACGAAGCGTTTTTGGTGACAGTCGGTCAAGTATTGATGAATTTAACCCAAAAATATCCGAATGCAGTATTTGCTCGTTATTACAGTGGTCAATTTGCTTTATTAATCCCTCATCAGTCAGAAAAAGAAATCTCAATCCTAGCAAGTCAATGTATTAATCAGCTTAAAAAACTCGATATTCCGAACGATCTAGATAGTGAAAACTGGTGCCACATCGGTGCAACAATTTTTTCACAAGGGGAGCGTCGCGGTAAGATTATTGATGAGGCGGAAACGGCTATCAAAAGTGCTCGATTAGAAGGGGTTAATGGGTGGGCTAAGTTTAATAAATATAAGCATAAACCAGTAGAATATCGTGGTGGTGTTCGTTGGCGGAATCTATTTGATTTATCTTTAAGTTCAAATAAGCTATTTATTTATGAGCAGCCTTGTTACCTAATGGAAAATGACAACTTAAAAACCACTGAACATTATCAATTATTCACCCGAATTCAAGATGAGAAGGGCGACATAATTAAAGCTTCTCGTTTCTTAACCGCAATTGAGCAGGTTGGTTATGAGAGAATTCTGGATCAAGCTATACTCAAAACTGTATTTAGTCACTTGAAATCTGAATGGCTAGAAAATCGCTATGCGGTCAACTTATTTACTGTGCCATTTAAGAGAAAAGATTATCGGCGCTGGTTAAGGTATGAATTGCTACAACTACCTACGGAGGTAAGGCATCGATTAAGTTTTTCTTTTATTGAACGAAACTTAGTGACAGATTTGGACGTTATGCGGCCAGTGTTAAAGATGCTTTCAGGCTTAGGTTGTCAAATAATAGTTAATCAAGTTGGCAGAACAATTGTCAGTACTCACTACATAAAAACATTGCCGATTAGTTATTTAAAGTTGCATCGTAGCCTGGTAAAACAAATAGATAGGAGAAGCGAGAATCAATTATTTGTTCGTAGTATATTAGGTTCTTGTGTTGACAGTAACACGAAGGTTATCGCGGTAGGTGTGGAGACAGAAAATGAATGGTTTGTCTTATCTCAGTTAGGGTTGGATGGTGCCCAAGGTCGCTTCTTTGCAACTGAAAAGCAATTGCTACCAAGTATAGAAACAACACGTGTGATTAAGCCTGGTCGTAGAAATCGTTGGCGTAAATAGAGGAATTTAAACAACCTATGAGTATTCATTTCATTGAAGATAAAGTTAACTTTGACGCTTACCGAAGGAATGATCGAATTATATTCCGGGGTGAGCCGAATTTAACTGGAGAGTAGGAAGGCTGTGGGTTTCTAGTCCCTAGTTTCTAGGAAGAGCGTTTTCGAGGCTCGTTTTTCGGGCGCTTCGCTGCTCGTTTCTCGAGGGTGATCAATTTAATACCGTCATTCCAAAAGTGAGGTACGAACTGTTTGGAATCTCCTAATGGTCGTTGGAGATCCTGAACTGCGCTCCTACGTCGCTTTTCAGGATGACGATTTTTAGCTAGCTACGAAACCGTCCGAGCACCGAGTAACGACCAACGCTCTTCTTTTCCTAGAAACTAGGAACCGCTCTTTAACCTATCTTTTTCCTGACCTTGAGTTAACTTTATGTAAGAATACCGCTTATTCTTACTCTGTGTACGGTTAATGCTTGCCGATAGTGCAAGGCATTGGTACATTTAGCACAATTTTATTTCCTTCTATCGCTCTTAGGATAACGAAGAATATGTTCAAGAAACTTCGTGGTATGTTTTCAAACGATCTTTCAATAGATCTAGGTACAGCCAACACTCTTATTTATGTTAAAGGTCAAGGCATTGTTCTTGATGAGCCTTCTGTAGTCGCTATTCGTCAGGATCGTACTGGTACTGCAAAAAGCGTCGCTGCTGTTGGTCATGAAGCTAAACAAATGCTTGGTCGTACACCGGGGAATATTTCTGCAATTCGTCCAATGAAAGACGGTGTGATTGCTGATTTTTACGTAACAGAAAAAATGCTGCAACACTTCATTAAGCAAGTGCATGATAATAGTGTTTTAAAACCAAGCCCACGCGTATTGGTATGTGTGCCTTGTGGTTCTACTCAAGTTGAACGTCGTGCTATTCGTGAGTCAGCCTTAGGTGCTGGTGCTCGTGAAGTGTATTTAATTGATGAACCAATGGCAGCGGCAATTGGTGCTGGCCTTCGCGTTTCTGAGCCAACCGGTTCTATGGTTGTTGATATCGGTGGTGGTACGACTGAGGTTGCCGTGATTTCTTTGAATGGTGTGGTTTACTCATCTTCTGTTCGTATCGGTGGTGACCGTTTTGATGAAGCGATCATTAATTATGTTCGTCGTAACTACGGTAGCTTAATTGGTGAATCGACAGCTGAGAAAATCAAGCACGAAATCGGTTCAGCTTACCCTGGCGATGAAGTGATGGAAATGGAAGTTCGTGGTCGTAACCTGGCTGAAGGTGTGCCGCGTAGCTTTACATTGAACTCAAACGAAATTTTAGAAGCATTACAAGAGCCTCTATCAGGTATCGTATCGGCGGTAATGGTTGCACTTGAACAATGTCCACCAGAGCTTGCTTCAGATATCTCTGAAAATGGTATGGTTCTAACGGGCGGTGGTGCACTACTGAAAGACATAGATCGCTTATTAACTGAAGAAACGGGTATTCCAGTTGTGGTTGCTGATGAGCCATTAACTTGTGTTGCTCTTGGTGGCGGTAAAGCGCTTGAAATGATAGACATGCATGGTGGTGATCTATTTAGCGAGGAATAATACCTTCATTCTTGAAGTTGTAGCCTTGTTAATCGCGTTCATTGACGAGTTGTCTCGCTGAAACTTCAATTATTTTGGAATTATCCATATGGATAGATAGAACAATTTAACTGCATGAAATTGATATTTGGCCGCGGCCCTTCTTTACAACTGCGTTTATTTTTCGCACTGATCTTATCGGCCAGCTTAATGCTGGCTGATAGTCGTTTAGATACTTTTTCAAATGTTCGATATTTACTCAATAGTTCGGTAGCACCAATTCAATATGCGGCGAATTTACCAAGAAGCATGTTTGATGGGATGTATGAACGTTTAAATAGTATGAAAACCTTGGTGCAAACCAACAGTACTTTAAAAAATGAAGTTCTTAGCTTGAAGAGTAACTTATTGCTACTTGAGCAATACAAAGAAGAAAATGTTCGTCTGCGAGAATTACTCGGCTCTCCTTATGTAAGAGATGAACGTAAAGTTGTGACAGAAGTGATGGCTGTTGACTCATCACCTTATCGTCATGAGGTCGTGATCGATAAAGGCCGTACCGATGGCGTTTATGAAGGGCAACCTGTCATTAACGAAAAAGGTATTGTCGGCCAAGTGATCAATGTATCGGCTCATAACAGTCGCGTATTGTTATTAACCGACAGCAATAGCTCGATTCCGGTTCAAGTTTTACGTAATGATATTCGTGTGATTGCATCAGGCAATGGGGATATCGATTCGATTCAATTAGAAAATGTACCAACCAGTACTCATATTGAAACCGGTGATTTACTGGTGACTTCTGGCTTGGCAGGTCGTTATCCTGAAGGGTATCCAGTGGCTTATGTCACGAGTGTTAAAAATGATAACCATCTTCCTTTTTCTGAAATTGCCGCTAAACCTGTGGTTGAATTTGATCGCTTACGTTATTTATTACTGGTGTGGCCTGATCAAGGGCGTCAAAAGCAAGCTCAAACCATCGAATTAACTGAAGAAGAGGCGATTGGTAATGACTAATCACTTATTTAGAAGCAAGTTAATTATTTGGATATCCTTTTTTATTGCTCTTATTTTGCAGGCTGTGCCTTGGCCTGGACCACTTGAAATGATGCGTCCAAGCTGGCTTATTCTCATTTTTAGCTACTGGATATTAGCTTTACCACATCGAGTGAATGTAGGTACGGCATTAATCTTAGGCTTACTTTGGGATTTGGTGATTGGTACGACGTTAGGTGTTCACGGTATCGTCATGTCGATTACTGCATACCTTGTTGCACTAAACTTCCAAGTACTACGTAATATGGCATTGTGGCAACAAGGTGTCGTGATTGGTGGGCTAACCGTATTGGCAGAGTTCCTCGAGTTCTTCGGTGAGTTTATAATAAGAGATATCGATTTTAATCCTCACCTTCTATGGTCAGGTGTAGTGAACTGCATTTTATGGCCGTGGATGTTCTTACTTTTAAGAAGAGTGAGACGACATTGGCACATGCGCTAGGATTTGAAGCTGCAGTGCTGTTCGTTGTGCATCTATTCGCACTGCAACTTTGATGATTTTGATATAAATAACCTCTGCTGAGGTTAAACAACTTTCACTGGCGAGGCCGCATGTCTAATTCTTCTGATTCACAGCATCCTAATTTTTACCTGGCTTCAGGCTCTCCGCGACGTAAAGAACTTCTCACTCAACTTGGTTACCAATTCAATATTGTGGTGCCTAATATTGAAGAACAAAAACAGCCTAGCGAATCTCCCGTCGATTATGTAAAACGCCTTTCTCGTGAAAAAGCCCAAGCGGGTGTTAAATTGATTTCATCGATGTCAGAAGCATCAGAACTGCCTGTTTTAGGGGCCGATACAATCGTGATTGTCGATGATCACGTTCTCGAAAAACCAAACGATTATGCTGACTGTTTACGCATGTTGCAGGCGTTATCCAATCGACAACATCAAGTAATGACTTCTGTGACTGTCGCAACTTCTACTGAGTATCACACTAAAGTAGTGATAACTGATGTATGGTTTAAGTCTCTAACTGAACAAGACATTGAAACCTATTGGCAAACTGGCGAACCGTGCGATAAAGCGGGTGGTTATGGCATTCAGGGTATTGGTGGCCGTTTTGTTTCTCGTATTGATGGCAGTTTTCATGCTGTAATGGGGCTACCTTTATATGAGACCGATGAGCTATTGAAGCAATATCTTTAGAATTTATCTTAACTAATTCCTTTTTAGCGACCCAAAATTTATGAGGCACAATCATGAGTGCAGAATTACTGATCAACGTCACCCCTAGTGAAACTCGAGTCGCGATGATTGAAGGGGGGCTATTGCAAGAAGTCCACATTGAACGTGAATCACGCCGCGGTATTGTTGGCAATATTTATAAAGGCAAAGTCAGTCGAGTATTACCAGGTATGCAAGCGGCTTTCGTAGATATCGGTTTAGATAAAGCGGCCTTTTTACATGCCTCAGATATTGTTCCTCACACTGAATGTGTGGCAGAAAATGAAAAGAAGCAATTCCAAGTAAGAGATATCGCCGAATTGGTTCGTCAAGGCCAAGATTTAGTAGTGCAGGTGGTTAAAGACCCACTCGGTACTAAAGGAGCGCGATTAACCACAGATATTACTTTGCCTTCTCGGTATTTGGTCTTTATGCCGGGAGCCGCTCATGTTGGGGTATCACAACGTATTGATGATGAAGCAGAACGTAACCGTCTAAAAGAAACCGTATTACCTTATTGTGATGAGAACGGTGGCTTTATTATCCGAACCGCTGCAGAAGGGGCCGATAGTGAAGAGTTAGCGCAAGATGCCGCTTTTCTAAAACGTTTGTGGAATAAGATCAATGAACGACGTAGTAAATATAAAACCAAGTCGATGCTGTATGGTGAGATCGGTTTAGCGCAGCGTATTTTACGTGATTTTGTTGGCACAGAGATCAGCCGTATTCAGGTCGACTCACGTTTAGCCTATGAAACTTTGTTGGAATTTACCGCCGAGTTTGTGCCTAATTTAACCGACAAACTAGAGCTGTATCATGGCGATAAACCGATTTTTGATATGTACGACACTGAGAATGAAGTCCAGCGTTCATTAGATCGTAAAGTAGAATTGAAATCGGGTGGCTATTTGATTATCGATCAGACGGAAGCGATGACGACGGTAGATATTAATACCGGAGCTTTTGTCGGTCGGCGTAATTTAGAAGAGACCATCTTCAATACCAATATTGAAGCGACTCAAGCGATAGCTCGTCAGCTTCGTCTACGTAACCTTGGCGGCATTATTATTATCGATTTTATCGATATGCTTGAAGATGAACATCGTCGTCGTGTTATTCAATCATTGGAATTGGCACTATCGAAAGACCGAGTGAAAACCAATATTAATGGCTTTACTCAGCTTGGTTTGGTTGAAATGACTCGCAAGCGAACCCGAGAAAGTATTGAACATGTTCTATGTTCTGGTTGCCCTACTTGTAAAGGTCGCGGTTCGGTGAAAACCGTTGAAACCGTCTGTTATGAAATTTTGAGAGAAGTGACTCGAGTAAACCGTGCTTATGATGCTGACAAATTTGTTGTGTATGCCGCAGTTGCAGTTGCGGAAGCCTTGCAAGGTGAAGAATCACATGCACTAGGTGAACTCGAAGTATTTATTGGAAAAGAAGTTAAAATTCATGCTGAACCTTTGTATATTCAAGAGCAGTTTGACGTTGTGATGATGTAGCGGAGAAGAGAGTGACCTTGCCTAATCGCCTGTGGCGGACTTTATTATGGACAATATTAACAATTGCGGTGGTATGGGCGATTAGTGTTACTTTACTGCGTCTGTTTCTTCCTAGTCTTGATCATTATCGTGATGAGATTGAAGCTCAAGTATTGAAATCCACTGGTGTTGAGGTTCAATTTGAATCAATTCGCGGTTACTGGGGAAATATTACGCCGGCATTAGCACTAAAGCATGTGCAAGTCTTTTTGCCCGGTGAGCAAATTCCGATTGTGACGATTGATCGTGCTGATGCTGAAGTCGACTTGATTCAATCCTTAATTCATCTTCAACTTAAATTAGCGGATATCAAAATTGAAGGACTGCGTGCTGATCTTAGTCGTTGGCCTTTAATTCCTGAAAAAAATAAAAAGGCAGCTCCACAGTCTGATGGTTCAAATAAATCACTAAAAGGTATACAGAATATATTTTTACGCCAACTTGGTGAATTTTCTTTAGTTGATTCTAGTATTCAATATCTTGCGCTTAATGGTGAAATTCGTTTAGTCGATATCGAGCGCTTACGTTGGGAAAATAATGATAATCAGCACCGAGCTGAAGGTGTCGTCAGTATTGCTGGTGCCAATCTAAACAAAGTTTCTGTGATCGCTAACTTTAGTGAGCAAGGGAGCTTACGTTACCTCGATGGACAGTTTTTTGTTTCAGCAGAAAATATTCGTGTGACTCCATGGATGCCGCAGTACGTTAAAGAGTCAACCACTATTGATTCTGGTCGAGTCAGCCTCAATTCATGGTTAACGCTAAAACAAGGTGAACCAACCGATGCGTTAGTTGAGTTGAAGCCCTCTCATTTAATTTGGCATAATAAAAAAAATAAACATCAACTCGATATTGAGCATGGTGTGGTAAACCTTAAACCGAGCGCTGACGGTTGGACAATCTTAGGTTCTAATTTTTTAATAAAAACTAATGATGGCAAGTGGCCACAATTTCAATTTGCGTTGGATTGGCAACCTGATCATCAAGTGTTGAATTTATCTCGTTTAGATATTGAAAACTTGACTCCTTTGCTGGGCATATTGAAAAGCCAAAATGGCTCAATGGAATGGCTGGATAAATTACACCCCGCCGGTTCGATTGAAGATATACGCGTCAATATTCCTAAGCACATAAACAAGCTGACGTATTCTGCTTCACTAAATAAAGTGGCAATGAAGCAGTGGGGGTTATTACCTGGTATTAATAAACTTTCTGCAACTGTGACGGGGGATGCCAATAACGCTTCGATTAAGGCGACATTGCAAGATGATGTGGTGCCTTATGGCGATGTGTTCCAAGCGCCTCTTAACATCGAGCAAAGTAAGCTCAATCTGGTATGGCAAAAGTATCAAACTGGTTGGAAGCTTTGGGCGGATAAAATTGAAGTGTCGAATTCAGATTTATCTGCGATTGGTGAATTTGAACTAGATTTCCCTGATGAGCAATCGCCATTTTTATCCTTGTATGTTGAAGCTGATGTTAAAAAAGCTGGTGAAACATGGCGTTACCTACCAACTTTAGCACTGGGGCGTGATCTAACTGACTACCTTTCTACTGCAATTCAAAGCGGTACTGCTAAAACAGCTCAAATTCTTTGGTATGGCTCGCTAAACGATTTCCCTTATCTTCATCATAAAGGAATTTTCCAAGCGAGAGTGCCACTACAAAATGCACGTTTCAGCTTTGATACAGCATGGCCGGCGATTACTGAGTTACAACTCGATTTGTTGTTTGAAAATGCTAGCATGTATTTAAGCTCTGATTCCGCGACATTGATGGATGTACATGTGAGCCATATTGACGGTGTTATTCCAAATTTAAATTCCAACGGACACATTAAAATCAATGCTAAAGCACAAGCGGATGGCGAAGCGGTTCGTGACTATATGACTTCCAGCCCTCTAGTGGATTCGGTTGGCGCAGCTCTAACGGCGGTACAAGTTTCAGGGCCAGTCGATGCCGAGCTTAGCTTAAATATACCATTTGATGGTAGTGATCCGGATGTCAGTGGTTTTGCGCAATTAAAAGAGAATCCGATTACGATACAAACTCCGTCGATTCAACTTGAAAAAGCAAACGGAAAAATTGAGTTTAAAAATGATGTTGTGATTGGTTCAGGCTTAAAAGCTAACTTGCTAAATCAACCTATTGCGTTGGATTTTAATAGCCATACCCAAGGTCAGGGCTATGCGGTGAAAATTGATGTGGTAGGTGATATCGATATTCCTGAGTTGAAGAAACAAGTGGACTCGACGTGGCTGAAGCCTTTAGCTGGGAATGCGCCGTGGAATTTAGGCGTTGATTTGCATTTGAGTGATATTGGCTTTACTTATCAGGTTGATGGCAATGCCGATTTAGAGTTTTTAACCAGTCAATACCCCGCACCACTCGGTAAAGCTTTAGGTATTAAAGGCCGAGGTCGTCTGCAAGCTGCCGGTAACCAAGAAACAGTGAATGCGAGAATATCGCTCCCTAATGTGAAGTATCAAGCTGATATTGATATTCGTCCTAAAACGCCCGTGTTAAGTGCGACTAACATAATTGTCGGACGGGGAGAGTTTAAGGTTAGTCCTATTGGTGGTCATTATTTGTCGATCAATACTAATAAATTCAATGCTGATGAGTGGTTTGATTTTGTGGTGAATAAAGATCCAACATTAAACATTAAACCAGCTGAGGCAGGATTACGTGTTACTGAACATTCCGCTAAAAGTTCGTCGACTACCAATGGTGATAAAGTTAGCCTACAGAAAGCCAATAGCCAGCAAGCTCAAGCTACAAGCATTGATATGCCAGCGATACCTGTACCTGAAGTGATTAATATTAAAACGAAAACTTTGGTGTTGGGCGATTTAGATTGGCATCAGGTGAAGCTAGATGCGATCCATAAACCGCAAGATTGGCAGCTTAATTTATCGAGTAGTGAAATTGTCGGTAGTGGTCATTACCGCAATAAAAAAGATTTAAGCCTAGATCTAAAATCAGTACATATTTTTATTCCTGAGTGGGATAACAAGAAAGAAAATCAAGATGCGCAACTAATTTCAGGTAAAGCTGAAGATGAACCTTTGATTAGCGAATTTGATCGTCAGTTCCATCAATATATGCCGAATCTATCATTGAAAATTGGCGACTTATGGCTGCAAGGTTATAAAGTTGGTACGGTTGATATGCAGTTGCAGCGCGATAAAGATAAGCTGGTTTGGAAAAATTTGGATTTTAAAACCGGTTCAAACCACTTGCAGGCAAAAGGCTGGTGGCAATTATCTGGTGAGAAGAGTCATTCTAATTTTGATTTGAGCTTAACCGGTAAGAATAACTCTGAGGTAATGGCTCGTTTTGGGATTAACTCCGGTATTCAAAAAGCGTCCTTTGATCTTTCAATGGCTGCAAATTGGGATGGTGCGCCTTGGTCGGTGAAAACCGATACATTAAATGGACATTTAAAAACTGAGTTTAAAGATGGTGTGATCACCGATGTCAATGGTGCAGCTCGTTTGTTGGGACTGTTTAGCTTAGATTCCATCGTTCGTAAGATGCAGCTAGATTTTACTGGCGTGTTTGATGACGGTATGACGTTTGATTCCATCAAAGGTAGCGGTGATATTAAGCGCGGGATCTTTGTCACTAACGATCTTGAAATGGATGGTTCTGCTGGGGACTTAATGCTAAAAGGACAAGCGGATCTGAATACTCGTTTAGTGGATGCGGAAGTCACCTTTATTCCAGACTTAACTTCGAGTGTGCCTTTGGTGGCAGCTTTTGCGGTTGCACCTCAAACGGCAGTGGCAATTTTTGCTATTACCAAAGTGTTGTCACCCGTTGTTGATGTATTTACTAAGGTCCAGTACTCGGTGAAAGGTCCATTGGATGCACCAGAAGTAAAAGAAATTTCTCGTAGTCGTGGTGAATATCAGTTGGATAAATCGTCTAAATAGTCTGGTAGAACTAAATTTTACAAGGAGTGTGGATATGTCTAAAGTCGCACTAATTCAAATGACCTCGGGGCCAGATCCTCAAGATAATTTGGTATTTGTTGAACAGCAGCTACAAGCAATGCAAGACCAGCAAGTTGATTGGGTTATCTTGCCAGAAAATGCGATTATTTTTGGTCACAGAGAAGACTACCATCAACATGCAGAAGCTTTAGCTAAAGGGCCGTTACAATCGGCTCTAGCCAAATTAGCCAATGATTATGGCGTTTGGCTGGTGGTCGGCTCCTTTCCTATTCGAGTTGGTGATGATGTCAAAACCACTTGTCTGGTGTTTTCCTCTGAGGGTGAACTACAAGCGGATTACGATAAGTTGCACATGTTTGATGTGGATGTCAGTGATGGTCATCAACGCTATCGTGAGTCGGAAACCTTTTTAGCTGGTGAGCGAGTGGTTGTTACGAAAACTCCTTTTGCTAACTTAGGGTTATCCATTTGCTATGATCTGCGTTTTCCTGAATTATTTCAGCAACTCGTTAGGCAAGGTTCTGATGTGATTGTGGTTCCTGCCGCTTTCACTTATGTCACCGGTAACGCTCATTGGGAGCCGTTATTGCGAGCGCGTGCCATTGAAACTCAATGTTGGATTGTTGCAGTTGGGCAAACTGGCACTCACCCTTGTGGTCGTCAAACTTGGGGACACTCGATGGTGATTAATCCATGGGGGCAGATAGTTGAATGTTTACCCGAGACAGCAGGCTATATAACCGTTACCATTGATACTAAGATCAACCAAGACATTCGACAACGCATGCCCGTGATGCAACACGCTCGATTTGTCCGTCAATTAAAACCCAAACAATAGAGCACCTATGACACTTACTAAGGTAGAAAGCGAATTATTAGCGCCGTCGGGATTAACCGATAACGATATTCAAAAAACATTAGCGAGCATTGCCACTCGTCATATTGATTATGCGGATATTTACTTTCAGTCTAGCTGGCATGAGTCATTAGTATTAGAAGACAGCATCATTAAAGATGGCTCGTTTAATATTGACCGTGGTGTCGGTATCCGAGCGATTGCCGGCGAGAAAACGGGATTTGCTTATTCTGATCAAATCGATATTAATGGTTTACAACAAAGTGCGGTTGCGGCGCGTGGTATTGCTCAACAAGGCCAAAATACCCAAGTAAAAGCCTTTACTCGCAGAGTAACGCCACAAACTTATCAAGCGGTTAACCCACTGGAAACCCTAGATAAACAGCAAAAAATTGAGCTGTTAAAGCAAATTGATGCCTACATCCGTAGCAAAGAGCCATTAATTCAAGAAGTGTCGGTAAGTATTAGTGGCGTGTATGAGCAAGTGCTGGTTGCAGCAACCGATGGCACTTACGCTGGTGATGTTCGTCCATTAGTACGTTTATCTATTTCGGTATTAGCCCAACGTGGTGAGCGTCGTGAACGTGGTAGTGCAGGTGGCGGTGGTCGTTACGGCTATCAAGCTTTTATGCAAACAATGGCAGATGGTAAAACTCAAGCGATTCACTTTGCCGATGAAGCAATTCGTCAAGCATTGGTTAACCTAGAAGCCGATGAAGCGCCAGCCGGTACTATGCCTGTAGTGTTAGGTTCAGGTTGGCCGGGCGTACTCCTGCACGAAGCGGTAGGTCATGGTTTAGAAGGTGACTTTAACCGTAAAGAGTCCTCGGTATTCTCTGGCAAGTTGGGTCAAAAAGTTACTTCAGACTTATGTACTATCGTCGATGATGGCACTTTGAAAGATCTACGCGGTTCATTGAATATCGATGATGAAGGTGTTGAAGGTCAATACAATACTCTGATTGAAAATGGCGTATTAAAAGGTTACATGCAAGATAAGCATAATGCAGGTTTAATGGGCGTCGCACCAACCGGTAACGGACGTCGTGAATCTTATGCTCATTTACCTATGCCACGAATGACTAATACCTACATGTTGCCAGGTGAGCATACTCCAGAAGAAATCATTTCTACGATCAAGAAAGGGCTTTATGCTCCTAACTTTGGTGGTGGTCAAGTCGATATCACTTCTGGCAAGTTTGTATTCTCAGCCTCAGAAGCTTACTTAATTGAAGATGGTAAAATTACCCGACCAGTTAAAGGCGCAACATTAGTTGGTTCAGGTATTGAAGCGATGCAGCAAGTTTCAATGGTAGGTAATGATCTATCGATTGATAAAGGCGTAGGCGTGTGTGGTAAAGCAGGTCAAAGCGTACCAGTAGGTGTTGGCCAGCCGAGCTTGAAGTTAGATTCGATTACGGTGGGTGGGACGCAGTAGAGGAAAAGAAAAAGCGTTCCTAGTTTCTAGGGGCGGTTGCGGGACGAATTTCGCATCACGGTGTGTTTTCGAGTCTCGGACACTGCGTTTCTCGTAGCTCGTTGCTCGATCGGTGCTTTGGGATTTATCGAGATTCGAGGATGTTGCGATCGGGAGCTAAAGGCATGGTTGCGGGTGACGTGTTGTGAGTAGCGTGTAAAGATCGTACTTGTCTCCGGTATACAGAAACAAGATCAAAAAAAGCAGTCTGAGATTTCAGAACTGCTTTTTTGTCTTTACTCGGTTCTCGAAGCGAAGCGCACTCGCTACTCGCAACTTTCTTTTATCTTTTAAAGCTCTTTCAACACCTTCAAGATCTGAAAAATCTCTCTCGACGCTTTCGGTGGCTTATTGCCGCCTTTTTCTTTTTGCGCTTGGCGTGCTAGTTGGCGTAAGCGTTGACGATCCGCTTCTGGGTGTTGCTCCATGACCTCTTCAATCGCAGGATCGATTTCAGTAATAATACGATCACGCATTTCTTCCAGCTTGTGTAGTTCAGCAGTCGCTTGTGAGTGCTTATTACGTAGCTTATCTAATTCTGCTTGGATCGGTTCAGGATCCACTTGGCGCATTAGCTTACCAATGTATTGTAATTGGCGGCGCTTGGCTTCGTTTTTAAAGCGTTGCGCATTAGCGATAGCTTCACGTAGATCATCATCTAATGGAAATTTATCCAAGGAAGACGGTTTCAAACCGACTAACTCTTCGCCCAATTTTTGTAGGGCTTCCATATCTTCTTTCATCTCGGTTTTACTTACCCAGATGATTTCCTCTTCTTCTTCCCAAGGTGCTTTTTGGTTTTTACGAGCCATAATCTCTACTTACTCTTAATATGAGAATCTTATTGGGCTATTTTAGCAAGAATTATGGGGAGAAAGCGAAATTCTTGTTATCCTAGAGGTAATAATAGTGAAATAAATTAGATAAGAGTGGATATGGACGCAAAACAGCAAATCGCACAGCAAAAAATTGAATTGGAAGCCGCCGTCGCAAAAGCGTTGGAGACTGCGAAAGTCAGCGCCGATGCGGTCGAAGTTGCGATCACAAAAACCACTGGTATTAGCGTCACGACTCACGCTTGTGAAGTTGAAAATGTTGAGTTTAATAGTGACGGTGCATTAGGTATTACCGTTTACCGTGGTCAGTGTAAAGGCAGTGCTTCAACCTCTGATTTGAGTGATCATGCGATTCAAAAAGCCGTAGCCGCTGCGTTAGATATTGCTAAGTTTACTTCCGCTGATCCTTACGCAGGACCAGCACCAAAAGAATTAATGGTTAAAGAGATCCCTGATTTGGATCTGTTCCATCCTGATGAACCAAACCCCGATTATGCCTCTGAAATGGCAATTCGTGCTGAGCAAGCCGCCTTAGAATACAGCGACAAGATCAAGCAAAGTGATGGCGCAAGTTATGATAGCCATTACGGTATTAAAGTGTACGGCAACAGTCATGGCTTGCTAGTGAGTAATGCATCGAGCCGTCATAGCTTGAGCTGTAGCGTGATTGGTGCAGGTAAAACCGGTGAAATGGAGCGTGATTACAGCTATACCATTGCTCGTCATAAAGATGATCTATGGACGCCAGAAAGTGTAGGCTTGCAAGCGGCTAAGAAAACCATCGACCGATTAGATGCACGCCAAGTGAAAACCGGCCAGTTTCCTATTCTATTCCAAGCCGATGTAGCAACCGGTTTACTCGGTCACCTAGTGATGGCGATCAGCGGTGGGAATCTTTACCGTAAATCCTCTTTCTTACTTGACCGTTTGGATACTCAAATTTTACCGAGCTGGTTTAATGTCGCTGAAAAACCGCATGTGCTTCGCGGCTTAGCATCTGGTGCATTTGATAGTGAAGGTGTCTACACCAAAGATGCCCAAATCATTAGTGATGGCGTGTTATCTACCTACCTATTAACTAGCTATGCCGCACGTAAGATGGGCATGACTCCAACCGGCCATGCTGGTGGTATCCATAACTGGTTTGTTGAATCAACCGGACAAGACTTTGGTCAACTCGTTAAAGACATGGGCACTGGGCTTATCGTGACCGAATTGATGGGACAAGGCGTTAATATGGTCACCGGTGACTACTCACGTGGCGCAGCAGGTTTCTGGGTAGAAAATGGTGTCATTCAGTACCCAGTTTCCGAAATCACCATTGCCGGTAACTTGAAAGATATGTTCAACAATATTTCAGCAGTAGGCACGGATGTGGAAACTCGTTCGCAAATTCAGACAGGGTCGATTTTGATTGATTCGATGAAGGTTGCGGGGGAATAATTGACGCGAGTTGCGTGGTAAAGTGGTTTTTCACTTCGAGTGGTGAGCTTAGCTTTTGCTCTTAACTCGCCTCTCGAAGCGAAGCGTTCTCGGATCTCGTCACTTTCTTTTCTAAATCATATTCATCTTAATCATCAAAGTCGCAAGACCTAAGAAAGCGGATAACCCCACCATATCGGTAACGGTGGTAAGTGCCATTCCGCCAGCGAGTGCTGGGTCGATATTCATTTTCTTCAGTAAGATTGGAATACTTACCCCTGCAATACCGGCGGCCAGTAAGTTGGCGAGCATTGCAACGGCCATGATGGTGCCAAGCACTACGCTACCTTTCCAAAACATTACAATACCGCCAATAATACAGGCCCATAACACACCATTGAGGAAGCCAATGGCTGCTTCTTTGAATAATAATGATCGTTGGTTGGTATTACCAATGTGGCCTAATGCTAAGCCGCGAATAACTAGTGCTACCGTTTGGTTACCGGCAACTCCGCCCATAGAAGGTACTATGGTCATTAATACAGCAACTGAGGCCATTTGTGCCAAGGTGCCTTCAAACATGTTGGATACGGAAGCGGCAGCCAGTGCCGCTAATACATTGGCTCCTAGCCAAATACTACGACGACGTACTGATTTAACGACTGGTGCAAAGGTATCTTCGTCATCATCTAGACCTGCCATACTCATCATTGAGTGCTCGGCATCTTCACGGATAACATCGACCACGTCATCGATAGTGATACGACCGACCAACTGACCATCTTCGTTAACCACCGGAGCCGATACCCAATCACGACGTTCAAATAAGCTAGCGACATCTGTTGCACTGGTATAAACCGAAATAGCTTCATCGGCATCTTCCATCAATTCGGTTATAGGGGTATCGATTTGAGATGTGATGAGTGAGGTCAGAGATAAATGACCAATTAACTTACTTTCACTATCAATCACATACAAAGCATCGGTAGCTTCTGGTAGTTCCCCTTTCATGCGTAAATAACGCAAGACAACGTCAACATCGACATCACTACGAATAGTAATAACGTCGGTGTTCATTAACCCACCAGCGCTATCCTCGGAATAGGATAAGGCGGTTTCGACACGTTCACGATCCTCAGAGTCCATTTGATCAAGGACTTCACGCGAAACGTCATCAGGTAAACTACGTAAGACATAGGCGACATCATCGGTATCCATGCCTTCGGTAGCTTCGGCCAGTTTCTCTGGGGCCATTTTTGAGACGATGCTATCTTTGATATCTTCAGAAAGCTCATCAAGGATCTCACCGTAATCTTCAGGATCAGTTAGTTGCCAGAGTACGTCACGGCTTTTGTGCGGGGAGGCTTCTAAAAGGTGCGCAATATCTTCAGGTTCCATGTCTTGTAGTTGACGACGAACATGGACAAAGCGACCATCTTCAATGGCTTCGCTTACTTCTTGGAGGGTTTGATGAGTGAGTTCAAACTCTAGTTGTTCAGCCATGATACGTTTCCTAAATACACCTGAATGACATCTATAATATTTGAGGTGTGAATATTAGCCTAATTTAACGGTAAATGTCATAGCTTATAGTGCTTTGAGAGCGGTATTTTTGCTTTGAATGAGAGACTAAAAGGGAAGGTTAAAACTTGATGAGCAGCTATTTATTCTTCTTCATCAAATTTTTGTTCAATTAAGGCACATATTGCGGACAGCGCTTGCTCGGCTTGGCTACCTTCGGAGGTAATATCAATATATTGGCCTTGTGCCGAATCAAGTAATAATAATCCCATGACGCTGTCGGCAGTCACTTCACGATCATCGGCGCTGATGGTGATGACTGCATCAAAGCTCTGTGCTAATTCAACTAATTTAATGGCCGCTCGAGCGTGTAGGCCTAATCGGTTCTGAATTAGTACGGTTTGCTGGCACTTAGTCTTTTGGTGAGCAGGCTTTTGAGGTTTAGTCTGTTGGCTCATGAGTGATGCTTCTCTAGGCTAGTATGACGAACTTGCACTTGATGACCTAGTGCTTTGAAATGTTCGCCAAGTTGTTGAGTGATATAGACAGAGCGATGTTTACCACCAGTACAACCAATTGCCACGGTGAGATAGCTACGGTTATTTTTTTCTAGTCGCGGTAGCCATTGTTTGATGAAGCCTTCAATGCTCGATTGTAATTCGAGAACATCCGACTCTGCACTAAGAAAATCGACAATGGGCTGATCGAGTCCGGTTAGTGGTCTTAACTCTGGGACCCAGTGAGGATTAGGTAAAAAGCGAACATCGAAGACATAATCAGCATCATTGGGTAAGCCATACTTAAAGCCAAATGATTCAAAGACCATGACTAATTCTTTAGAGTCTCTACCTTGTACGCGGATTCGTACAGTCTCGCTTAATTCATGTAAAGACAGATTACTACTATCAAGTACCAAATCCGCCTCTTCTTTTAGATTAAGCAGTAGGTCTTTCTCTAATTGAATTGCTTGCTCAAGAGAGAGCTTTTCTTTGTGCATTGAAAGTGGGTGCAAGCGACGGGTTTCGCTGTAACGTTTGAGCAAGGTTGATTGGTCTGCATCTAAAAATAGAACATTCACATCATACGATTGCTTAAGGTTTTGCAGCGTAGTCGACACCGCAGTTGGATCTTGTGGCAGGTTACGAATATCAATGCTTACAGCAACGTTTTGTTTACTACTACGAACTGAGGCGACAAATTCATCCAGTAAGTTTACAGGAAGGTTATCAACGCAATAATAACCAAGATCTTCCAATACGCGCAGAGCCACACTTTTACCTGCACCGGATTGGCCGCTGACTATGGTGATGTGTAGTGGTTTAGACTGATCCGTATTCATTAAGTACCAACCATAATGTTGTATAGCTCTTGGTCGGTTTGAGCGTGACGTAACTGCTTTAATATTGCTTTATCGTTGAGTTTTTCAGCCATCAATGACAAGGTTTTCAAATGAACTTTACATTGTTCATCTGGCACGAGTAGTGCAAAGAGAATATCGACAGGGCGGTTATCAATCGCATCAAAATCAACCGGTTGATCGCACTGTAGTAAGACTGCAATGGCTTGTTCGCTATCTAGCATGCGGCCATGAGGAATAGCGATGCCGTTACCGATACCTGTCGTTCCTACTTTTTCACGAGACAACATGCACTCAAATAAGCGAGTTGAATCTAGGCCACTGTGTTGCGCTGCGATTTCACTAATGATTTCGAGTGCACGTTTTTTGCTAGTGCACTGAACTGCAGTTTTTGTGCAGTTCAGTGACAATACTTCATTTAATTGCATAGTTAATGACTACTTAGTTTCTCTTTGTGTTTATTGAGTTGTCGAGTGAGTTTATCGACTAAATCATCAATTGAGGTATACATGTTCTCACTTTGCGAGGAAGCATGAATTTCACCTTGATTGACGTGTAGTGTCGCCTCGGCGATTTGATCTAACTTTTCAACCTTTAATACAACATGAGTGTTATTGATATGGTCAAAGAAGCGTTCTAGCTTTTGGAATTTAGTGTTCACATATTCGGTTAACGCATCGGTTAAGTCGACGTGGTGTCCGGTAATATTCATTGGCATAAACTTTCCTCTTTAGTTAGATACTCAAATCACTTGAGTATTTCTACCCTTAATTAATAGACCTAGAGTAGACGTTTCCGTTGACTAGAAGGTGCAATGCCGAGCGATTCACGATATTTAGCGACCGTTCGTCTTGCTACTTGTATTCCTTGTTCAACTAAAAGGGCTGCAATCTTACTATCACTTAACGGCTTCTTAATGTCCTCAGCGGCGACGAGCTTCTTAATTAAAGCGCGAATTGCGGTTGATGAACATTCCCCACCAGCTTCAGTGCTGACATGGCTTGAGAAGAAGTATTTAAGCTCAAAAATTCCTTTTGGTGTATGCATATATTTTTGTGTTGTTACACGAGAAATCGTTGATTCATGCATATCGACATCGAGTGCGATATCGTTGAGAACCATTGGTTTCATCGCTTCTTCACCATGTTCAAAGAAATCTTGTTGATGTTCAACTATACAACGAGCAACTTTGAGCAAGGTCTCGTTTCGACTCTCTAAACTTTTAATCAGCCATTTTGCTTCTTGAACATGGGTACGTATATATTGGCTATCGTTACTATTGCCTTTGCCTAAAGCGGCGTATTGCTGATTAACCTTTAAGCGAGGCACACTATCGGGATTGATAGTAACGGTCCATTTACCTCGATCTTTAAACACTGATACATCTGGCACCACATATTCGATATCATCGCCGCTGACATGATTGCCGGGTCTCGGGTCGAGTTGCTGAATCAAGGTTAAAATTTGTTTTAGCTCATCTTCTTTCAGTTTAGCTTCTTTACAGATGAGTTTGTAATCTCGGTTACCTAGGTAATCAATATAATTGTGTAACACCATTTTAGCTTCATCGAGCCAAGGGGTGTCTTTCGGGTAAATAGCCAGTTGCAGTAATAAGCATTCTTGGAGATTACGTGAGGCAACGCCGAGTGGATCAAACTGCTGAATACGTTTAAGTACCGCTTCAATTTCATCGAGTTCAATTTCATCATTTCCAAGACTTTGCTGAATATCGTCTAAACTTTCAGTGATATAACCATATTCATCGAGACTATCAAGTATCGCCAGCGCTATAGTGCGGTCGGTATCGCTAAAAGGGGTGAGTTCTAATTGCCACTCTAAATAGTCTTGTAGCGTTTGTGTGGTTTCACCTTGGTAGACGGGGAGTTCGTCGTTGCTATTTATTCCGGTACTGCCAGTGTTCGCGCTGTAAATATCTTCCCAACTAGCATCTATGCTAAGTTCATCGCTAATGGTTGATTGTTCAATATGCTCGGTGCTATCTGGTACTTCAAGTTCGTTTTCTTGTGCGTTAGTGGTATCTTGCAGAGTGTGTTCTGTTGAGTCGGTATTGTCGTCATTTTTATTCGCGTCGTCAGCTTGCTCAGAAAATTCATCAGCAACTTCTAATAGTGGGTTGGAATCGAGCGCTTCTTGAATTTCTTGCTGTAAATCGAGTGTAGAAAGTTGCAACAAACGTATTGCTTGCTGTAACTGAGGGGTCATGGAAAGCTGTTGACCAAACTTAAGTTGTAATGATGACTTCATGCAATACTCAGTGCCCTTTGTTCTGAAATATCCCTATTCATAGTGTCTTGAATGATGCTTATACCATTGTATTTGAAGCTACAGTTTTGTTGACTACGCTCATTCTCCCCCTATCTCTTTATTAAACAAAGTCATAGACGATCTATGCTTATGGGGTTTCATTCACTTGTCGCCTCACTGCAATTCCAATTACTTTGGGTGTAGTATCTAAGTCGAGAGTGGCGATTCCTTCGCTCACATCATCCAAGTTGGTGCTAAAGAGCTGTTATAAGCGGAATTGTTCACCTAGGTATACTTTCTTCACTTGCTCGTTATTCAATACTTCTTCTGGAGTACCGTTGGCGATCAAGTGACCTTGGCTCACAATATAGGCGTGCTCACATACATCTAATGTTTCACGTACGTTGTGGTCGGTGATTAATACGCCTAAACCACGGTCACGTAGGTGCTCAATAATTTTTTTGATATCAATAACCGAGATTGGATCGACCCCGGCAAAAGGTTCATCCAATAAAATAAATTTCGGGTTTGCCGCTAATGCACGAGCAATTTCGACACGGCGACGTTCACCACCAGAAAGCGCCATCCCCGTACTTTTACGAATATGTTGAATATTAAACTCATCGAGTAGTTCTTCTAAACGATCTTGCTTATCCGCTTTGGTTAGCTCATCACGGGTTTGCAGCACCGCCATAATGTTATCTTCGACAGAAAGTTTGCGAAAGATTGAGGCTTCTTGAGGTAGGTAACCGATACCCATACGGGAACGTTGGTGCATCGGCAGTATACTGATGTCAGTTTCATCAATGCTAATGGTGCCTTCATCACGAGAGACTAGCCCTACAATCATATAGAAAGAGGTCGTTTTACCTGCCCCGTTAGGCCCAAGCAAGCCGACAATTTGGCCAGATTTTACTTCTAAGCCTACATCACTGACGACTTTTCGGTTGCCATAGGTTTTAGCCAGTTTTTCTGCTTTAAGAGTCGCCATAATTATTTTTGTTCCAATTGCGCAGGTTGAATAACCGTTGATACTCGCTCGCCATCGCCGCTACTTGCTTTTAAGTTTTGGCTGGAAATATGGTATGTGATCTCTTTACCTCTGATAACGCTATCGTCTTGGTGTAGTTCTGCGTTGGTAGTCATCACAAGTTGGTCGCTGGCAACGGTATACACGAGAGTATTCGCCTGGCCTTTTAATAATTTACCTTCATCGGTTTTTTGTGAAAAGTGAGAAGGTTTACCATAGCCTTGTAATTCAGTCAGTTCGCCAGTTTTGGCATCACGGAAAGCGATCAGCTTATCGGCAGTCAGTACAATGCTGCCTTGAGTCAATTTTACATTGCCAATAAAGGTAACTTTGTTAGTCTTCATATCCAAATCTTGGCTATCAGAGCTGATATGGATTGGTTGTTCTTGATCGCTGGTCAGTGCCCATGATGAAGCTGAAGCGAATAAGCAAAACAATACACTAAGGTATAAAGAGCTACGGTGTAATATTTTCATAGGTACCTTGAACTTGATTAAAAAGCGTAGCGAGGTTGGTATCAAAGTTACCTTTCATCGCGTTGCCAATATTGGTAAATTGTGGCCCAACCATTGTGACAGTGGTGTTGGTTGAAAAATCTTTGCTATTCAAATCAATGAGCATTTTTTCTGTGGTCATGCGATCAAAACTTGCACCTTCAATCGTATTACGTGCTACCACATTATGTTGTAGTGTTAATAGATGATCTTTCGATAACACTGCGCTATCTGAAGTAACAACCCATTCTTCTGTGCTGCCTTCGCGGTAAACTACCAATTTAGGTTTATAGAATACCGTGTGGCCATCTTGTGCAAAGTGTTCTAAAGAGTCCGAATACATTTTATAGTTGCGCAGTCCATCGATATCATAAGTGGTGTTCGTGAGATGCTTACCGGTAAATAATGGCGCTTCTAAACTTGGTGCAATAAGCTCTACGTCATCTGCCGATTGATCATAAAGATAATAAGCTGACCAAGATGCCACAAAAATGAGCAGTAAATAAATGAGTCTAGATAAGCTCATCATATACTGAGTCCTTGATATGCTTCGAGTTCATTTCTCGCCTGTAAAATTAAATCACATACTTCACGTACCGCTCCGTGACCGCCTTTAATATGGGTAACATAATTGGCGCGTTGCACTAACAATGGATGCCCATCAGCAACGGAGACTTGTAAGCCTACTTTTTCCATCACTGGCCAATCGATTAGGTCATCCCCAATATAACCAACCTGTTGTGGCGAAACCTTTAGTTTGCTCAAAATATCTTCATAGGCGATAAGTTTGTTATCTTGGCCTTGGTAGATAAGCGTGATACCCAAAGCTTTCATGCGGTTTTCAACGATTTGAGATTGTCGACCAGTAATAATGGCGATATCAATCCCTGCTTGCATTAATGATTTAACGCCATAGCCATCGCGAGTGTGAAAGGTTTTGAGCTCTTCACCTTGATTTCCCATGTACACCAAGCCATCTGAGAATACCCCATCGACATCACAGATCAATAATTTGATGTTTTTCGCTATATTCATTATAGATGTTGGAGCTTGTCCGTATGGGGTAGGTGTCATTTGGCTCATTACATTACTCCAGCCTTTAATAAGTCATGCATATTCAGTGCACCAACCAATTTACCATTTTGGCATAGCATTAAGCCATTGATACTTTTTTCTTGCATGATATTCAACCCTTCAACAGCCAGTAGATTTGGTGTTGCAATCGTTGGGTTCTTGGTCATGACTTGGCTAATTGGCGTGGTGTGCACATCGATACGTTGATCGAGTAAGCGGCGTAAATCACCATCAGTGAAAATACCAAGTAGTGTCATATCTTTATCGACAACCGCTGTCATGCCGAGTCCTTTTTGTGACACTTCTAACAAGGCATCACGAATTAGAGCATCTTGGTTTACGGTTGGTAGTGCGGCACCTGAATGCATAATATCAGACAGTTTAAGTAATAATTTACGGCCTAGTGCGCCACCTGGATGCGATAGTGCAAAATCTTCAGCGGTGAATCCGCGCGCTTTCATTAATGCGACCGCAAAGGCATCGCCCATCACTAAGGTAGCAGTCGTACTTGAGGTTGGCGCAAGATCCAGTGGGCAGGCTTCTTCTGGAACTGTGATTTGTAGGTGTACGTCAGCCAGTTTAGCCATGTTAGATTCAGGCTTACCCGTCATGCCAATAATGCGAATATGACGACGTTTAAGTACTGGGTAAAGTGCTAATATTTCTGAAGACTCGCCGGAGTTTGAAATCGCTAATACAATGTCATCAGAGCCAATCATACCCAGATCACCATGGCTTGCTTCTCCTGGGTGAACGAAGAATGCAGGAGTACCAGTACTGGCTAAGGTGGCAGCAATTTTGTTACCAATATGACCCGATTTACCCATACCCATTACTACAACCTTACCTTGGTTGTTTAAAACCATATCGCAAGCGTGTTGGAAGTCGTCATTAAAATACTGCGCTAACTGTTGTAGGCCTCGCATTTCAATTGATAAAACATCTTGGGCAACAGAGCGGTAATCAAAAGAAGTCGACATCAATGTTATTCCTAGTCTGGGGAGATTGTTGTTTAACTGCATCGTCAGTTAACGATAATTTAATAAAAAGGCGATTGTGTGGTCGCCTATTCGTAATGTCTTGTTTTAGGCACTGATATTGTAAAACAGATAACTTTGATAAGCTAAAAAGCATAGCAATAATATCCCACCCTCAGTGCGGTTTATGCTGCGAGACTTTCCTAGAGCCATGATAACCAAGAGTAATGATACGCCTAGCATGACCCAAAAATCTCGGTTCATGGCGTATTCACTTAATACCGATGGTGTTAGTATCGCAGGGATGCCCATCACAGCTAAAATATTAAAGATATTCGAACCGATGATGTTACCTACCGCCATATCATCTTCACCTTTAAGAACGCCCGCGAGAGATGCAGCAAGTTCAGGTAAACTGGTACCAATAGCGATGATAGTCAAACCGATAACCAGATCGCTCATACCGAAATATTTAGCGATGATCACAGCGTTATCGACTAATAAATCGGCAGCTATTGGCAATAGAATTAACCCCACGACGACCCAAAAAATAGCGGTTTTATTATCAACCCCATCTGGGATTTCAGATTCTTGCTGTTCTAACAAGACATCTTTTTCGCCTTTTTCACTTTGGCTAATTTTAAGCATACCTAAAATAAAGGCGGCAAATAAAGCGATTAACACCAGACCTTCAGTAAAGCCTAAGTAGTCATCCCACATTAGGGAACCAGCGATCAAAGTCACGATGATCATCAGAGGTAGTTCGCGATGCAAAATTGTTGAGCTGATTGATAGCGGCTTAATCATGGCGGTAATCCCTAAGATCAATGCAATGTTGGCTATGTTTGAACCGAGTACGTTACCAATTGCAGTATCGGTTTTCCCTTCCAGCGCAGCTGTGGCAGAGACCATCATTTCTGGTGCTGATGAGCCCATGGCCAGAATAGTCATACCAATGACTAATGGGGAAATGCCCATGTTCTTTGCAACGGCTGCTGAGCCATAAACCAGCTTATCAGCACTCCATACTAATAATGCAAGGCCAATAAGGAGTAATACAACTGCAAGTAACATGATGATTCCTGTTTACTAAAGTGAATTTAAAAGTGAACAAAATATTGAGTAGGTTAAATTAAGGGAGAAGTTAACTATCCTCAATATAAGGGGCGCAATTTTGACGTTTCAAGCAACAAAAAGAAAGTCTCTTGATGTATTTATTAATGAATTGTCTCTATTTACATGAAAAGACAGATAAACCATGCTGATTTTCAGATTATTTGATGTATTGTTTTTGAACTCAAGATGTAATGTGCTTATTATGCGATAATGTATACCCAAGTGAATTCTGCATCTTGAAGTCACTTGGGTATATTACTTTGGTTAGTGATTATAAAGGGAAGTTATGACAGCGGAATTGATATCGATAAAATCTCTGACGTTTCAGCGTAATCAAAGAGTGATTTTTGATGATGTGAATTTGTCGATCCCAAAAGGAAAGATCACCGCCATTATGGGGCCATCGGGAATTGGTAAAACGACATTGCTGCGTTTGATCGGTGGCCAAATTTCACCAGATCAAGGTGAGATATGGTTTGATGGTGACAATATTCCTACTTTAAGTCGACAGCGTTTGTATCAAGTTCGTAAGAAAATGAGCATGTTATTTCAATCTGGTGCTTTGTTTACCGATATGAATGTATTCGATAATGTCGCTTTTCCTTTGAGAGAACATACTGAACTGGACCAATCTTTAATTTCCACCTTAGTTAAACTCAAATTGGAAGCGGTTGGGTTACGAGGGGCAGCGCAACTAATGCCAAGTGAACTTTCTGGTGGTATGGCTCGGCGAGCAGCGTTGGCGAGAGCGGTTGCGCTAGATCCTGATTTAATTATGTATGATGAACCGTTTGTCGGACAAGATCCTATCACTATGGGCGTGCTGGTGGAGCTGATCAAAAACTTAAACCATGCCCTTGGCGTGACGTCGATTGTGGTGTCTCATGATGTGCCTGAAGTAATGAGTATTGCCGATTATGTGTATTTATTGTCTCACGGTAAAGTCATTGCTCAAGGTTCTCCCGATGATCTTAATCAGAGTACCGATGAGCGTGTACAACAGTTTTTGACTGGAAAAGAAGATGGTCCAGTTCCGTTTCATTTCCCTGCTTCACCAATTGAAAAGGATATATTGGGTTGTGAATAAACCAGAGCAAAACCGTGATTCTGTAAAAGACAGTCACCCTATAATCAATAAGGTCGCCCGAGTTGGCGATCGTACCATTGGCTTAGCAGAAGCTTGGGGAAGAGCTTCTTTGATGCTGTGGGGGGCACTTATTGGTAAACCTCAATTAAGGAAAAACTTTCCTTTATTTATCAATCAGATCTACGCCATTGGTGTGCAATCTCTAGCGATTATTATTGTGTCAGGTTTGTTTATTGGCATGGTGTTGAGTTTACAAGGTTACATTATATTGGTGGACTACGGCGCAGAAGGCAGCTTAGGTCAAATGGTGGCACTGTCGCTATTACGTGAGTTAGGGCCAGTGGTGACCGCATTATTATTTGCTGGACGAGCAGGATCGGCGTTAACTGCTGAAATTGGCTTGATGAAGGCCACCGAGCAATTATCTAGTTTGGAAATGATGGCGATCGATCCTTTGCGTCGAGTCGTTGCGCCACGTTTTTGGGCAGGGGTTGTAGCAATGCCGATACTGACGATGATCTTTATGGCGGTTGGCATCTGGGGGGGACAGATCGTCGGCGTAGAATGGAAAGGCATCGATGCGGGGAGTTACTGGTCGGCGATGCAATCTTCAGTCAGCCTTGGTTACGATATTGGTAACAGTGTTATTAAGAGTATGGTGTTTGCGATAACCATTATCTGGATTGCGTTATTTAATGGCTATGATTGTATTCCTACATCAGAAGGCATTAGTCGCGCTACTACTCGTACGGTTGTACATTCGTCATTAGCGGTATTAGGGCTAGATTTTATTCTGACTGCCTTGATGTTCGGTCATTGATTTTGAATTTATATTGGAAGTAAATCATGCAAACAAATCGTCGTTTAGAATTTATGGTAGGCAGTTTTGTCTTATTGGGCGTTATTGCGATTTTAGTAATGATGTTTAAAGTGGCTAACGTCACCAGTATTGGCCCAAGTGACAGTTATATCTTGAAAGCGCGCTTTGATAATATTGGTAACTTGAAAGTGCGTTCTCCAGTAAAAGTGGGTGGTGTGGTCGTTGGGCAAGTGACTGACATTAGTTTAGATACTCAAAGTTATATTCCAGTTGTTAGTATGTCCATTGGACGAAAGTTTGGGAAATATCCAGATACTTCAAGTGCGAGGATCCTGACTTCAGGTTTAATTGGGGAGCAATATATTAGCCTAGTACCAGGTTTTGTTATGGAAGGAATGAGCAGTACCTTAATGGATGGTGATTTTATTGAAGACACGAAGTCTGCGTTAGTGTTAGAAGATTTAATTGGCCAGTTTTTATATAGCAGCAAAGAGTCTGAGTAATACAAGGAGTTGGGTATGTCCTGGTTAAGAAAAACAGCATTATTGTTGGTGTTCATAGGGGGAGCTTTTAATGTGAGTGCCGCAACCGTTGATAGTAGCGATCCTTATAAAATGATTCATTCGGTTGCAGAACAAACTTTTGAGCGCCTTAAAGCGGAGCAGCCGAAGGTGAAAGTGGATCCTAACTATTTAAAAACCATCGTAGAACAAGAAATGATGCCGTACGTTAATTATCAATATACGGCATTGAAATTACTAGGCCCCAATCTACGAGGAGCAGATAAACAGCAAGTAAGAGCGTTTATTCAGGAGTTCCGTGCTTATTTAATTACCTCTTATGCACAAGTCTTGACGCAATATACCGATCAAACGATTCAATTTTCACAAGAAAAATCGGTTAACGATGACGCTCGCATCCTCTCTATTCCAGTTGAAATTATTGATAAGGGGCGTCCTAATATTAAACTTGAGTTTACCTTATTGAAAAATACCAAGACTGGTGAGTGGAAAGCTTACGATATGGTGGCAGAAGGAGTCAGTCTACTTTCGAGCAAGCAGTCGGAATGGAACACAAAAATCCGTCAAGATGGTATTCCTGCCGTCACTAAAGAGTTAACTCAATTGGCACAGAAAGATATTGTTTTTGAAGGTAAAAAATAGTGCAGAGTCGTTATTGGCGAGAGGAAAGTGAACAGCGCGCCTCTATCATTGGTCAATTGACTCGTGATACTGTACCCGAGCTGTGGTCTCAGCTACAAGGTTGGCAGCCACAAATTACGCAATACGAAGTATGCTTAAAAGATCTCGATAGAGTGGATTCTGCAGGGATGGCAATGCTTATTCATTTATTACAGCATGCAAAAAATCAAAATTGTCATATAATGCTGACCTTTATGCCAAGTCAGCTATACACATTATTTAAACTTAGCAATATTGATGAATTATTTGCTGAGCATATTCAAATTACCGACGGTTAAAAATTAGAGGGTTACGTGGACATTATCCAAGTAAAACAAATATTAGATGACGCTTTGTCATTGCAAGAAATTCACGTGAAAGGTGAAGGTAGCCATTACGAAGTTGTTGCGGTTGATTCATCTTTTGACGGTATGAGTCGAGTTAAAAAACAACAATTAATTTACGCACCTCTGATGGAATACATCCAAAGAAATGATATTCATGCTGTGTCAATTAAAGCGTATACACCCGAAGAGTGGGCACGTGATAAAAAGCTGATGTCATTATAGATTCAACGGCCTCTATAGACTCAATCGCTATTGCTTACTTTTTGTCTAAAAGAAGTAAAGATTAAAAATAAAGAAGCAAGGTTCTTATACTAATGGAAAAATTTAGAGTACACGGTTCAGGCGTGCTACAAGGTGAAGTCACCATTTCTGGGGCTAAAAATGCAGCGTTACCAATTTTGTTCGCCGCTATTTTATCTGAAGGTCCAGTTGAAGTTGCGAACGTTCCTGCATTGCGTGATATCGATACTTCAATTGAGTTACTTAAGCGTCTCGGTGCGGAAGTTGAGCGAAATGGCGAAGTGTTAACGGTTAATTCTGGCCCAATTCACGAATATTGTGCTCCGTATGATTTAGTAAAAACTATGCGTGCTTCTATTTGGGCACTAGGTCCATTAGTGGCTCGTTTTGGTCATGGTCAAGTTTCTTTACCTGGTGGTTGTGCTATCGGTGCTCGCCCGGTTGATTTACATATTAATGGTCTAGAGCAACTAGGTGCAAACATTACGCTTGAAGATGGGTACGTAAAAGCGGAAGTTGATGGACGCTTGAAAGGTGCGCATATCGTGATGGATAAAGTGTCAGTAGGTGCAACCATTACAGTAATGAGTGCAGCAACCTTAGCAGAAGGTACTACGGTATTAGAAAATGCGGCTCGTGAGCCAGAAATTGAAGATACCGCGGCATTTTTAAATGCGATTGGTGCGAAAATTACAGGTGCCGGTACGGGGACAATTACCATTGAAGGCGTTGAGCGTCTTGCGGGAGGTAAGCACTCAGTAGTCGCTGACCGTATTGAGACTGGTACATTCCTAGTTGCAGCGGCTGTTTCTGGCGGTAAAGTCGTATGTCGTAATACAAAAGCCTCTTTACTCGAAGCTGTTTTGGCTAAGCTTGAAGAAGCGGGGGCGAAAGTAGAATCTGGTGAAGATTGGATTAGCCTAGATATGACTGGCCGTGAATTAAAAGCGGTCACGATTCGTACCGCTCCACATCCAGGCTTCCCAACGGATATGCAAGCGCAGTTTACTTTGCTGAATATGATGGCGAAAGGCGGCGGTGTGATCACAGAAACTATCTTTGAAAATCGCTTTATGCATGTACCAGAATTAATGCGTATGGGAGCTAAAGCTGAGATAGAAGGTAATACCGTTATTTGTGGGGATGCTGAAAGCTTAACTGGTGCACAAGTGATGGCAACTGACCTTCGTGCTTCTGCGAGCCTGGTTATTGCTGGTTGTATTGCTAAAGGTGAGACCATTGTTGATCGTATTTATCATATCGACCGTGGCTATGACCGCATTGAAAATAAACTCAATGCACTTGGTGCGAATATCGAACGTTTTCAATAATAGCTTGAGAAAGTGAGCATTTAATCTGCTTACTTTTTTGGCTATAGAAGCTGAAGTCCAAGGGGGCATTCATCTTTCATGGTTGAATTTTATCCGAACCCTTCGGACAACGTTTATTGGGCATTTCTACTGTGTTATCGGCTTTGTAAAAATGCTCAATAACTCGCTGTAAAAATCACCACGAAAGATAAACACGCCCTAATGGTTTCGGCTTTTTTATTGTATAGGCTGTTGGCAATTTGCCTTATGCTTTATGTAATTGGAGAAACTGAATGATTGCTTTACTACGCATTATTGCTGTCGCGATATTTGCTATCTTCATGTTTATTTTTGGCTGTGGTTACTGTTTATTTAGCCCACGTAACCCTCGCCATGTTTTTACTTTTGGCCGCATGTTTGGCCAAATGTCGAAAGTGTTTGGCATTAAGCTTGAACTTAGAGTTCCAGACAATGCCTATGATCGTGGCCAACATATCTATTTAGGTAACCATCAAAATAACTGGGATTTATTTACCATTTCATCAGCGGTAACGCCGAATGTGGTTACTGTTGGTAAGAAAAGCTTAGTTTGGCTGCCATTATTTGGTCAGCTTTATTGGCTAACGGGTAATATCTTGATTGACCGTGCTAATCGTAGCAAGGCAATGGATACTATTAGCCAAGTTGCCGATCAAATTAAGAAAAGCAAAGTATCAGTGTGGATGTTTCCTGAAGGGACACGTTCTCGTGGTCGTGGTTTACTGCCATTTAAAACCGGTGCTTTCCATGCGGCGATTGCTGCACAGGTGCCAATTGTGCCAATCGTATGTAGCTCAACCGATAATCTTAAGTTGAACCGCTGGAATAACGGTCATGTGATTGTTGAGATGCTGCCACCGATCAGTGTTGAAGGCTATAATAAAGAAAATGTTCGCGAGATACTGAAACTGTGCCGCAATCAAATGAAAGCTAAGTTAGAAGAGCTCGATGCTGAAGTACTAGAGCGTAATGCGAAGTAAACTTCTTTTGATTCGAATTCAACTTAATAGAAAGCCAATGAATATTCGTGTTCATTGGCTTTTTTGTTATTTGGGTATAAGAAGAAATTACAACCAGCCTTTACGTTTAAAGTAAAAGTAAGGAGCAAAGCCTGAAGCCACCATTAACACTAAAGCGGCCGGGTAACCAAAAGTCCACTCTAGCTCAGGCATAATTTGGAAGTTCATCCCATAAATACTAGCAATTAATGTTGGTGGTAAGAAGACAACCGCAGCAATCGAGAAGATTTTGATGATCTGGTTTTGCTCTATACTGATAAAGCCTTGCGCCGAATCCATTAAGAAATTGATCTTTTCAAATAAGAAAGTGGTGTGAGACATTAATGTTTCAATATCACGCACAATTTCACGCAATGTTTCCAGTTGTTCTGGTGTCGATTTTAAGTGACGCAATAAAAATGAAATGACGCGCTGGGTATCCATCAAACATAAACGAATTTTGCCATTGCTGTCTTCAAGTCGAGCTAGGCGGCTAATGCATTCTTCCCAATCTGACTCCTCATCTTCCAGCACGGTATAACTGATCTTTTCTAATTGATGATGGATATCCTCAATAGTATCGGCATGATTCTCAACTTTTTGTTCCAAGATGGTGATAAACAGTGATTGAACATCATCAGATTGAACCTGGCCTTTACGAGCTCGTAAGCGCAATAAACGAAAATCCGCAATACTGCCTTCACGAATGGTGATTAATCGATCTTTTTGCAGAATAGACGCGATGTTGACGGTAGTATGGCGACCTTCACTCGGAGAGAGAAACAGCGAGTGGACGTGCAATCCTTCATGATCGACAAAGTAACGAGAAGACGCTTCGATTTCTTCTACGTCATTAGTGCCGGGAATTCGAATACCAAGTTGTTGAGATAAAAATTGACGATCTTCGTCGCTAGGATCGTGGGCATCTATCCAATCAGCTTGTTCGATAAGAGGTTCTAGATCTTGTTGTTTGTCATATCTTATTTCTTGAATAAAGCCGTTATTTATTTTGAAAAATCGCATAGTGAAGAAGTCCTTTGGACTGATGGACGAATATTCTTATCTTATACCTAAGTGGCTATCGGATGCGAATTTCAGTCTGAATCATATGTGATTTTATTGTTACATTTTGAAATATTTATTGACACTTTTTTGCCTAGGCAAGTAAAATCCTATCAAAGTAATTGTCTAGGCAAGTAATTGGAAGGTTATTTATGACGACTCCTCCTTATATTCATGCATCGAGTATTCCTTTAGGAAAGCTAATTGGTTTGGTTAACCATCATAAAGAGCGGTTGCTGTCACAGTATTTTATGCCACTCGATATCACACCAGCTCAGTTTAAAGTACTTGCGGCCATTGAATTTGAGAAAAAAAATTCACCCGCTGAAATTAGTAAATTACTCGGTATCGATTGTGGATCGATGACTCGCATGGTTGAGCGACTGCTTAAAAAGTCGTTAGTAGAAAAGTTGCCTAACCCAGAAGATAAAAGAGGCGTTATCTTAATTTTAACGTCTTCCGGTCAATCATTATTAACTGAGTGTATTGAGGTGATTGAAACTCAAGTGAGTCCCTTATTAGTCGGTGATTTAGCTGCTGATGAAGTGAAACAGTTGAGCCGTTTATTAGAGCGATTATTACCTTAACGAAGCGTTATTTAGGCAAGAAAAAATTATATATCCAAAAGTAACTTTAATTAGTCCTTCGGGAGCTTCATTCAAACTTTTATGCCGTGTCATATTGGTTTGAAAGGCGCCTATATTCTTTTGCCAACCCTCCTTGCTGAACAGTTTGGATGATAGCTCTGAATTCCGCACCTTGAAGTCACTTGGGTATAATTCATTAATGATCAAATGGTTGAATCATGGAAAACACACAAAATATTGAAGGTACTGTAAAACAAAAAAGTAAACGCCAAACCTCTTTTATGATCCTGTTAGTTGCATTGTTGGTGATTGCTGGTGGTTGGTTTGCTTATTATCAAATGTATGCAAAATTCGTAGAAGAAACGGATGATGCCTATGTGAATGGTAACCTTGTAACGGTTTCACCACAGATTGCAGGTACGGTGACTAAAGTTATTCCAGATGTTGGTGATTATGTGGAAAAAGGTCAAGTGTTAGTGACGTTGGATTCTAATGATACCCAAATTGCACTACAAAATGCTGAAGCTAAATTAGCAAGTAAAGTTCGCGAAGTTCGTAGTATGTATGCGTCGGCGGATAACTTTAAAGCGAAAGTTGAAGCCAGCAAAGTTGAATATCGCCAAGCCTTAAATGACTACAACCGTCGTAAAAATTTAGTTTCGAAAGGCGCGATTTCAAAAGAAGATTTAATTCATTACCAAGATACTCTAGAAGGCGCAAAAAGCCAGTTGGAAGCGGCAGAGCAATCACTACAAATGACGGTGGCCTTAGTTGATAACACGGTTTTAGAAACGCACCCAGGTGTGAAATCAGCGGTTTCGGCGTTACGTAAAAGTTATTTAGATAATATGCGTACTGAAATTGTTGCCCCAATTAGTGGTTATGTGGCTAAACGTGCGGTTCAACTCGGTAGTCAAGTACAACCGGGTAGTCAATTAATGGCAATCGTTCCATTGCATCAAGTGTGGGTTGATGCCAATTTCAAAGAAAGCCAGATGAAAGATATGCGTATTGGCCAACCAGTTACTTTAACTTCCGATCTTTATGGTGAAGAAGTGCAATATACAGGTGAAATTGAAAGCCTAGGTATTGGTACGGGCAGCGCGTTCTCTCTACTCCCTGCGCAAAACGCTAGCGGTAACTGGATCAAGATTGTTCAGCGTTTGCCTGTAAAAATTCATTTAGATGAACAAAACCAAGATAAATACCCATTACGTATTGGTTTGTCTATGGTAGCTAAAGTCGATATTAAAGATACCGATGGTCAATTATTGGCTAAAGAAGTGAATAAACACGCTCGCTATGACACTGATGTTTATCATAACTCTTTGGAAGAAGTGGATACGCTTGTCGCTAAAATCTTGCATGAAAATGCTGGTGTATCAAGTGTTAATGTAAGCAGTGTTGGCACAACAGCGACCGCACAATAGAGGCGTTCATGAACGATCAAACATACACGCCACCTAGTCTGCCATTGGCGGTAATCGCACTCGCCTTAGCAACGTTTATGCAAGTATTAGACAGTACGATTGCTAACGTTGCCTTGCCGACGATCGCAGGTAACTTAGGGGTAAGTTCAGAGCAAAGTACTTGGATAATTACTTCATTTGCAGTGTGTAATGCGATTGCACTGCCACTTACAGGATGGTTTTCTCGCCGTATAGGCCAACTTAGGTTGTTCATTTTATCGGTGGCATTATTTACAATTTCGTCATTCCTTTGTGGAATTGCGACGAGTATGCCTGAGCTTATCGTATTCCGTGCTCTACAGGGTTTTTTTGCTGGCCCTATGTTTCCGATGTGTCAGACCTTATTGTTGGCAATTTTTCCATCAGTCAAACGTAGTGCAGCATTAGCGCTGATTTCTATGGTGACAGTGGTTGCGCCGATTGTTGGGCCGATTACGGGAGGGTGGATAACCGATAATTACTCTTGGCCGTGGATCTTTTTCATCAATTTACCGATTGGTATTTTTTGTTGCTTGGTAGTTTGGCAGCAATTGAAAGATCGCGTTGATGTGACAGCGAAAATGCCGATCGATTTTATTGGTATTGCTTTATTAGTTCTTGGGGTAGGTTTACTGCAAGTTGTGCTTGATTTAGGGAATGATGCCGATTGGTTTGCTTCAACTCACATTGTGATAATGAGCTGTATTGCAGCAATAGCTCTGATTTCATTTGTCATTTGGGAATTAACCGATGAACATCCAATCGTAAATTTATACTTGTTCAAAGATCGCAACTATACGGTAGGCACGCTGGCTCTAGTGTTAAGTTATTCAGCTTTCTTTGCCATTAATATTATTTTGCCACAGTGGTTACAGATTTACATGGGATATACTTCGATTTGGGCGGGCTTAGCTTCTGCACCAATGGGAATATTACCATTTTTATTAACGCCATTAGTTGGTAAATATGCGCATAAAGCGGACATGAGAGTCTTGGCGACAATTTCCTTTGTCGTAATTGGCTTGTCATGTTTCTTACGTTCTTATTTTAATACGTTTGTCGATTTTAACTCGATTGCTCAAGTGCAGTTATTTATGGGAATTGGTATCGCATTTATGTTTATGCCCCTAACCACGATATTTTTATCGAACTTGAACGGTCAGAAAATTGCTGATGCTTCGGGCTTAACCACTTTCTTGCGTGTACTAGGTGGTAGCTTTGCATCGTCATTAACTACATGGTTATGGACTCGTCGAGCTGATTTTCATCATGCGACAATGACTGAACATGTGAGTAATTATGAGCCTGCAGCGGTAGAGTATTTAGATAAGATGGGGGGAGAGACGCAAGCTCATTTAGCGGCAGTAGATCACATCATCACGACTCAAGCTTTTATGAACTCAACGATTGATTACTTCTACATGCTAGGTTGGTTGTTCTTTGCGTTAATTGTGATTACTTGGTTTGCGAAAGGACCATTTATTAAATCAAGTTCAAATTCATCGGCGGCAGCTGCGCATTAACGAGTTTGTTCGTTGAGTCGTAATAATAAAGGAGCGAATGATATCACTCCTTTTGTTTTTTAAGGGGCAGGTGAAGTGGATGAAGCAGGCGTATGATAAAAAGCATAATCTTTATTGGTTGCTCGTTTAGTTTCATCTAGCGCTAAGATTGCTTGGTCGAGTAATTCTTCTGCTTTAGGTTGCCCTTTTTTATTTGAGTAGGTAATACCAATGCGAACACGAACTGGAAACTGATGTTCTTCGGACTGGTAATCAAATTCGAGTTGTTGTTGTAACTCTTTAACTCGAGCCACTAAGTTATTTGGTGTACCTGATTTAGTACAAATAAGTACAAATTCATCACCACCAAGTCTAAAAGCTTTACATTGTTTTATTGCAGCAAGTCTTTGAGCAAATTTCACTAAAACGAGATCACCTACTTGATAACCAATGTGATCATTGATTTGTTTAAAAAGTTTTAGGTCAATAGCGTATAAACAGACTGTTGAGGAGCGTTTTAATTGCTTATTTAGGTAGCCTGATAAGGCGCGCCTATTACCTAATTGAGTGAGTGGGTCGAGTTGTGCAAGTTCTGCTGAGCGTCGACTCATTCGAAGTAAAGCCGTCGAAAGTAATACGGTAATAATAAAAACAGATAATTGCCAAAACTGAATGAGATCGTTATTGGTACGTATACCTTCGCTGATACTACTTGTGAGTACTCGGTTTAGTGAATAATCTAACTTTAGTAGGGCATTTTTAACGTTAACAACTTTGTCGGTAAATGCTTTTGAGTGAAGTTTACTTGGTTCGTTAAAGTCATTACTGAGTGCTTTAATGCTATTAAAAAGTGTTTCTACGTCCTTAGTGACCTGCGGATGACGAGTGCGCAAAAGCTCTGTAGTACTCGATTCTAAAAAGAGTTGTAGGCGGTTCCAAACGAGATCGTAACTTTGAGTTAAGTCTGATAAAGGAATCGCACCTAATTGATATAATTCGGCTTTGTACAAAAACTTTTCCGACTGGTAGAGTATTCGGTTGGCGTACCAATTGGTCGAGCGATATAATCGATCGATATTGTGATTGTTTTCTTTTTGTAGGTAGACAGTCCATAAAAAACCGCTAGTAAATAGTGATAGCAGCAAGATAAAGGCAATATTGATCATCATGTGTCGTGAGAGATGCAGGTGCATTATAAAGCCTTAATTTTGTTTATTTGCCAAACCAATTGATTCTGTAGTTTATCGTGAGAGAGTAATTTAGGGTTCAGGTCAAAGGGTACCAATAACCAAAAAGGTCCTTTATTACGTAGTGATAGTACTTTCTCGTCTTGTCGAAGGACTAAGATAAATGGATATCTTTGTAAATCTTGAGTATTTATGTCATAGGAATAGCCATTCAAAGCATAAATTCGAATACCATTAATAGAAGATGAAAATTTGTCAGTAATTAAGCTTAACTTCGGTCCTTGATAGGTATGAACCCCTTTAGTCCAAGGCGTCGAGGTTGTGAAGATCGTCTGAGGCAGGATTTCGAGATCTTTAAGGCTTAAGTTAATTTGTTGTCCTGTTGATGACTCTAAGCTCAACATAGGCGATGATTGTGCGACAGTTGAAATCACCATTAGTACCCAAGCTAATGTCAGTTGAAAAGAGTATGAGATTATCGATTTCATTAGTAATAGTTACCCTGCGCATATATTTAGTCGCATTCTAACATTACCATGATAATTAGTGCTATTTTGTGGAGGATTTTTGAACAAAAATGAGAGGCATAGGCCTCCCACTTAGTATTATTGATTACTCTTGTATCGATTACTTACGAACTGCAATCGCTTCAATTTCAATACCAACATCTTTTGGTAAACGCGCTACTTCTACACAAGAACGTGCAGGGTAGTTGGCAACTTTGTGTTCATCAAAGAATGTGCCGTACACTTCATTTATTGCAACAAAGTCATTTAAGTCTTTTACAAATACGGTCATTTTAACAATATCACCCACCGTTAAGCCTGAAGACTCGACAACTGCCTTAACATTATCTAAAGACTGGCGAGCCTGAGCGGTAATCTCAGATGGTACTTCACCAGTTGTTGGGTTCACTGGAATTTGGCCTGATGTCATTATCATACTGCCAAGATCAACGCCTTGAACGTATGGGCCAATCGCTGCGGGTGCTGATTCAGTATGCAATACTTTAGTCATTATTTTTTCCTTGTTATTCCGTGGTATTATTTCTCAGTCATGATTTCGCGAGAAAAGCTCTTCTCACAATACTTACACTTTAAGCGAATATCATCATTTTTTTCAATAACAGAAAAGCTACTCGAAACTGGTTCATTGTGAGTAATACAATTGCTATTTGCACAGTTGAATACGTCAGTCACCACTTTTGGCAAGGTTAAGGCGAGTTTCTTGACGACTTGATAATCTTCAATTTGATTCACCGTGGCATGAGGTGCGTATAAAGCGAGTTTTTGTGCTTGCTCTTCGGTGATAAAGGTATTTTCAATTTTGAGTAAATCTTTAGCGCCAAGAGCCGAAGAGGGCAAATTTAAACCGACGGTGACTCTTTCATTTGAGTTATCCATTTGAAATAGTTTAAGCACTTTTATGCCAATATGTGCAGGAATGTGGTCGATCACGGTGCCGTTTTTAATGGCTTCAACTTGTAATTGGTATTGCTTAGACATGGAAGGCCTCCGTGATTATAAAGTTTGGTTTAGAACAAGTGCAAGCAGTGCGGTACGTGCGTAAACGCCATTCTCTGCTTGTTCGAAATAATAAGCGTATGGCGTTTTATCAACATCAACCGTGATTTCATCAACACGAGGCAGTGGATGAAGCACTTTCAAATTATCTTTAGCATTTTTTAATGCCGATGCGGTTAATACAAAAGCGGATTTAATATGAGCATATTCTGACTCATCAAAACGCTCTTTTTGTACGCGCGTCATGTATAAAATATCTAGCTTAGGAATCACTTCATCCATATCGGTATGCAAGCTGTATTCTATGCCTGCATCATCCAGCTCTTCATAAATATAATCAGGCATCGCTAGCGCTTCAGGAGCGACAAAATAAAAACGTACGTTGCTGAACTTAGCGAGCGCTTGAGTTAACGAGTGCACGGTGCGGCCGTATTTTAAATCTCCGACAAACGCGATATTGATATTATCTAAAGTGCTTTGCGTTTCATAAATGCTGTACAAATCAAGCAAGGTCTGGGTTGGATGTTGGTTTGAACCGTCACCCGCATTGATGATAGGTGTATCGTTGGAGAACTCAGATGCTAAGCGTGCCGCACCTTCTTGTGGATGACGCATTACAAACGCATCGACATAAGAAGAAATGATGCGGATTGAATCGGCAAGCGTTTCGCCTTTTTTCGCATGAGAAGTATTCCCCGCGTTATCAAAGCCAATCACACTACCACCAATACGTTGAATGGCGGTTTCAAAAGACAATCGAGTACGAGTGGAGGGCTCAAAGAAGCAGCTTGCCACCACTTTGCCTTTGATCAACTCTGGCTGAGGATTCTCTTTAATTTGTGCGGCAGTCTGAATGATTAATTCAAGCTCCTGACGAGACAGTTCTGGAATGGAAATAATGTGCTTTTGATAGAGCGAGTTCGCCATGATTTGTCCTTAGCTAGCTTTAGATACAAAAAAGCCCCCAATAAAGGAGGCTTGATCATAAAAGAATAAAAGCAATAACAGAATTAAATAAGCCCATTTGCTTGAAGCAAAATTTGATATTTAGGCTTAACAGTCGCATTGCTCACTCCTTTGATAATTGGCGGAAATTATACTCCCAATAAAAGTAAGCGCAAGCGTTTGCTAAAGCCCTAGGCTAATTATTATGTGCCTTGATTTCTGTTTATCTAATGATGCTAGTCACCTAAAGTCGCCACCATGATGGCTTTAATCGTATGCATGCGGTTTTCTGCTTGGTCGAAGACAATAGAGTAGTCTGATTCAAACACTTCCTCTGTTACTTCTAAGCCTTTCATGCCGTATTTTTCAGCCACTTCTTTACCGACAGTAGTTTCATCATTATGAAAAGCAGGTAAGCAGTGCATAAATTTCACATTTGGATTGTTGGTAGCATTAATCATATCTATATTAATTTGATAAGGCGTCATCAAGGCAACACGTTCATCCCAAGCATCTGCCGCTTCACCCATAGAAACCCACACATCGGTATATAAGAAATCACAACCTTGAACACCTTTGGTCACATCTTCAGTGAGTGTGATTTTAGCGCCAGTACTTTGGGCGATAGTTTGGCAAGCTTTCACTAGGCTTTCTTCTGGCCAAAATGCTTTCGGTGCAACTAAGCGAATATCCATTCCCATTTTCGCTGCGCCAACCATCAATGAATTACCCATGTTGTTTCGAGCATCCCCTAAGTAAGCAAAACTCACTTCATTTAATGGTTTGTCTTGGCTGTACTCTTGCATAGTCAGGAAGTCAGCTAAAATTTGCGTTGGGTGAAATTCATCGGTTAAGCCATTCCAAACCGGTACACCAGCATGCTCTCCGAGTTCTTCCACAATCGCTTGTCCAAATCCGCGATATTCGATGCCATCATACATACGGCCCAAAACACGCGCGGTATCTTTCATTGATTCCTTATGGCCAATTTGCGAACCGGAAGGGCCGAGATAGGAGACTTGCGCGCCTTGATCAAACGCGGCAACTTCAAAAGCGCAACGAGTACGAGTAGAAGATTTTTCAAAGATCAGCGCGATATTTTTACCTACCAGTGATTTCTTCTCACAGCCTGCGTATTTAGCGCGTTTTAGATCGCGAGATAAGCTGAGTAAAAAATCGATTTCTTTCGGCGTAAAATCCAACAGTTTTAAGAAATTACGGTTGCGTAAGTTGAAAGCCATAACTACGTCCTTGTGAGTCGGTGGTAAAAGTTACTTATACATAAAAATGCCAATAAAGTGAATTTTTATTTAACTTGTGTGTGGTGGAAATCAAAGTATAACTAATAGGCATATTAACGCTTACTTAGTATGAGCTTTCATGGCAAAATACACCGTATTAATCTACATTGAAAATTCGCCCACACTGGAGCTTAAGCTATGTCTAATAATGATCAATCGATGCAAGACGATTACATGTCGGTAGAAGAACTGATTGAATTTCAAAAAGAAGAAACACGTGAAATTATCGCAGCATTGATTGAAGATGGCAGTGATCCAGATGCGCTTTACGATATTGAGCACCATTTATTCGCTGAAGATTTCGCAACATTAGAAAAAGCGGTGATGGAAGCATTCCAAATGGGCTTTGAGGTTTTAGAAGCTGAAGAAACGGAAGACGAAGATGGCAGCAAAGTATTGTGCTGTGATGCGATCATGCAATCGGCTTTAAATGCTAATCTTATTGATGAGCAAGTTGAGAAGCTTGTCCATTTGGCTGAAAAGTTTGACATTATCTATGATGGCTGGGGCACCTTCTATGAAGGTGAAGATGCGATTTATGATGAAGAGAATGACGACTACGACAGCGAATAACGCTTTTCTTTTCGTTAATAAATACCAGCTGAATATGGCTGGTATTTTTATATCTAAATTTTATTCACGGACGATTATGCATTTTTTACTTGATGGCCTTTGGCAAATATCGCCACTTACTGATTTATCTATCCCGCAAGCGGATATCGCTTTTCCTGCCAAATTGAGTTCGGTATTACCTAGCTACTTAACTGAACAAGAGATTGATCAGCAAGAATGGCATCTAATGCACGATATCGAGGTCGATCAATCAATGTTAGATCTTGCAGGGGTAGATCTTGTGATCGATGGTATTGATCGTTATGCCGAAGTGCGAGTGGGTGGGGTGGCAGTATTTGACTGTGATGGTAGCCAATATCGTTATCAAAAAGATATTCAGCCTTATCTTAACCTTGGTAAAAATCGGATTGAGATTCTGTTTTTAGAACCTGATGATGATTTCTTGATTGAAGAAGCATCGGTTTGTCACTTAGGCGATCCTGTTAGTGATGCTGCAATTGTCAGTGAAATTAAGCGCACACCCTTTTTACGTTTAGTGCGTAATGTTCGATTGCAACATGTGGTGACTGAGCAAATTTGGCATCACGGTGGTGGCTGTGAGCTAAAGGTTGATGTGTATTATTCGACATTAAAGCCCGGGTTAGTTTCAACTCAAATAAAATACGAAGGGATGATGTACACCATACCTTTAGATGTGAGAAGCGATCATGTGACGGCTATTTTTCAGGTTGATGCTCCTAAGCAAGCGGTCATAGAGCAAGAAACTAATCAAGCATTATCTGGTAATACTGAACTTTATGTTCACTTAGATGGCTATCACTTTAGGTTTAATGTGGCGTTATCAGAAACGCAAAGCGTTAGCCATCATCCGCTATAAACCTTAGGTTTTATTCATTGTGATTATAGCGTTTTAGCCATGACTACTTCACAATCACTGTGACCGGTATTTCCCCAAGGCTCATCTAAATGTTGAAAACCAAGCTTTTGATATAAAGTAAGCGCTGCTTTCAGCTCCGCGGTTGATTCTAAATAACACTGTTCAAAGCCGATTTCTCTCGCTTGATCAAAGCAAACATCAATTAACTGCTTAGCGAAACCTTGGCCACGAGCGCGATTTAAAATATACATCTTCTGTAATTCACACACTTCGGGCTTACCGGCGAGTGGGGCAATCCCCGCACCACCCACAACCAGACCGTCTTTATCAACCATTACCCAGTAGTGAGAACGCGTCGCTTGATAGATCTCAAATAAGGTATCTAAAGTTGGATCGGCCACGCTATAACCTTTATCGGCGGTTAAGCCAAACTCTGCTGAAACATCACGAATGACTTGAGCAATGTGAGGGTTATCTTGCGGCTCAATAGGGCGAATGGTGTAAGACATAGTACGACTGGATTCTTAAGGATATGAGTAATAGCAGAGAGTGTATCCCAATATTTCTCGGCTATGAAAATAAAAATGAAAAACAAAAACGCCCACTATCTTATTCGGAGTAGTGGGTCGTGGGCGTTTGTTGTTTAACTTTTGGTTGTGCGATTAATAGGCTCTGACTTGATCATTTTTTACTTCTGTTACTTCAATACTATGTTGTTGTAGTTCATGATGGTGGCAATGTAAGCTGATTTTCGCTTTTTCATTATGTTGCCATACACGCTCGTGGAAGTAGAATACAACCGTATTAATACTTGGCTCTAACATCGCCATCAAACCACCGACAAACACATCACCTGTTAATAAGTAAACGACTAAGAACGCTACGCTAAAGTGCAACACAGCGAAGCTTGCGGTTTTACGACTCGGTTTTAACATTGCTAAACGGGCCCACTTTGGTTGCTGCCATGCTTTTTCATGGAAGTAGAAAGCAACTGTGTTCACCATTGGTTCAATCATTGCGATTAAACTACCTAAGATAATGTCACCGGTTAATACATAAGCAACGGTAAAAGCAACAGTGAAATGTAAGATAGCGAAAGTAAATGTCTTTTTCATAATGACTCCGAATAATGTCTTTGTTTTGTTGAGTACATTATTGCGAATAATTCTCATTACGTAAAGTAAGTTTGTGGTTATTTGTTTGATAGGTAAAAACTATTGATTTTATGTTTTTGCGTTGTTCGGTGTCTTATGTGAGTTTTTATGAAATGTAATCTTTTTTAATACTTATCTCTTTTTTTAATTTATTAACATTCTTTCCGGTTTAATTCACACACGTTAGCTCTGAAATGAAATAGATGAATATAGTAGTAAAAAGTCGTTGTACGTGTGATTTATCAAGCCGAAGCTCAAGATGAGAGTACATTGCATGACAATGATATTGTCGTAACCGTTGGAAGTGCATTACCAACATTTGCAACTTCGTTAGGAGTTAAAAAAGCAAATCATAGTACGGTGAAAAACCCCAATACGATGAATCTGTTTATCAATCAAATTATGACAATGCGCGGGGGAGAATAATCATGACATTGTATGGCAATATTTTAAAAGTTTTGGTGTTGAGTATAGTCTTTGGTTTTAGTTCTCAGCTTTTAGCGAGAGACTCAGTTCCTTTATTTTCCGGTAATGAATTGTTTGAAATCATTGATGCACCTTTTAAAAAAGGCGATCGTCAGACCGTGGTAGAATTTGAGGTTAATCGAGGGCAATCTTTTTTTGCTTCTGTCGTTATTCCTATCACTAACGTACATTTTGAATTGCTGGATTCAAACGGAAATAGTGTGCTCGATAGTCACCATGAATCGATTAAAATTAGTTATGGCGATGAAATTGAACCAGGGCTTCCTGGAGCAATGTATGAACTACCTCCATTGGAAGTTGGAAATAGAACGGGCACTTGGAAATTTATTATTCAATATGATGACGTGAATTATGATTCTATTATTGCACTTCAAGTATTTAAACGTTCTATCCTCAACGCCAAAGTGGCGATACTGAGTCATTTAGCTGTGGTTGGTGATTTTATGCTCCCAGCAATATTGGTGACAGCAAATGGTCAGCCTGTTTTAAATGCAGAGGTTCCTATCACTGTCACTTATCCTGATGGTCGTATGGATAAATTAGTGGGGTACGATGATGGCTCTGGCTTAGGCGCAGTGGCTGGAGATGGTGTTTATACAGCCCCAAATAGCATTCCTTACCAGCAAGTGGGAGAGCATATTGTTGAGAGTAAAGTAGTGGCTCACCGCTTGGGTTATCAATACCAAGCATATGCTGGAAAAAATATGGTAGTAACGGAGCAAGTGGCGACAGTAGATAGTGTCCAAGTTGTTATTCCTAATGATGTATGTGTGAATGATATTTTAGTCACTGTAAATGCAACTTTTCATCGAGAAGGAACGTTCGATTTATACGGTATGCTTAAAGGATCTTTTAGTGAACGGCATTTTGATATGAATATTGGTGACCGATTTCAAGTTGCCAAAGGTGAGAATGAATTTAAGTTAACAATATCTCGAGAGGAGTTATCCGATACATTTTCTGTTCCTGGCGAGAAATTAAGAAAATCAGATGGCCCATATATAATTCGCTCACTATTATTTTATGGCAACGGTATGGGTAAAAATAAAATGCTCAGACAATTAGGTAAGAGTAAACCTTACAAAAAAGAGCTATTTATACCAGCTGCGATTATTAATATTAGTGACAGAATAATAAAAAATACCTTTAAAAAAGGCTAACCTTTCGGTTAGCCTTTGAGAGTATTACTTAAATAATCCGCTTATAAAGCAGCAATAGTCGCTTTTTGCTCTTCTAGCTTAATCAAGGTTTCTTGGTAGCCTTCAAGCTTAGCGCGCTCGGCTGTCACAACGGCTTCTGGTGCTTTTGCGACAAAGCCTTGATTGTTTAGTTTACCTTCGATGCGTTTAATTTCACCTTGGGTTTTCGCGACTTCTTTATCAAGACGAGCCAGTTCCGCATCTTTATCAATCAGACCAGCCATTGGCACCATGATAGTTGATTTTCCTACCAGTGACGTTGCACATGCTGGTGTTTCTTCGCCTTCCGTTAATACTTTCACTTCTTCCAGTTTACCTAGAGAGCTTAATACCGCTAGGTTATCTTCAAGACGTTTAGCATCAACCGAATCGGCTTTTAGCATAATTGAAAGCGGGACGCTTGGCGCGATATCGTATTCTGCACGTAAGTTACGGATACAAGTGATGAATTGTTTTACCCACTCGATATCGTCTAGTGCTTTTTGATCGAAGTTGCTTTCATCAAATAGAGGCATGGCCTGAGTCATGATGGTGTCGCCTTCAACGCCAGGAACAAGCGGTTTTACGCTCTGCCAGATAGACTCTGTGATGTATGGGATCACAGGGTGCGCAAGGCGCAATGTTTTCTCTAGTACAGTAATGAGAGTACGACGAGTAGCACGTTGTTTTGCTTCAGTCCCTTTCCATAATACTGGCTTAGTCAGCTCTAAGTACCAGTCACAGAATTGGTTCCAGATAAACTCGTATAGCGTGTTAGCAGCCATATCTAGACGGAAGTTTTCGATATGCGCATTGAACTCTTTAGCGGCGATTTCGAATTGAGATTCAATCCATTTGTCGGCTAGAGAATATTCAAGCTCAGCACCTTCAGCAAAACCACAATCTTGCTCTTCTGTGTTCATCAATACGTAACGGCTTGCGTTCCATAGTTTGTTACAGAAGTTACGGTAACCTTCAAGACGTTTCATATCCCAGTTGATGTCACGGCCAGTTGAAGCCATGGCTGCTAGGGTGAAACGCAAGGCATCAGTACCATAAGGTTCGATACCGTTTTCAAAAGTTTTACGGGTGTTTTTCTCGATCTTCTTCGCAAGCTGAGGCTGCATCATGTTGCCGCAACGTTTTTCAACCAGAGATTCAAGATCAATACCGTCAATCATATCGATTGGGTCAAGTACGTTACCTTTTGACTTAGACATCTTATCGCCGTTTTCATCACGGATAAGGCCAGTCATGTAAACGGTTTTAAATGGTACTTGTGCTTTACCATCTTCATCTTTCACAAAGTGCATGGTCATCATGATCATACGTGCAACCCAGAAGAAGATGATGTCAAAACCAGACACCAATACATCGGTAGGGTGGAAAGTTGAAAGATCTTTGGTTTTTTCAGGCCAGCCCATCGTGCCGAACGTCCAAAGCGCTGAAGAGAACCAGGTATCTAATACGTCATCGTCTTGGCGTAGTACGATCACTGGATCGAGATTGTTTTTCTCACGCACTTCTTCTTCAGTACGACCGACATAAACGTTGCCGTTGTTGTCATACCAAGCTGGAATGCGATGACCCCACCAAAGTTGGCGAGAGATACACCAGTCTTGTACGTCACGCATCCACGCAAAGTACATGTTTTCATATTGCTTAGGTACGAATTGAATGTCGCCATCTTCTACCGCTTTCACAGCTGGAGCGGCTAAAGGAGCAGTGCGAACATACCATTGGTCAGTCAGCATTGGCTCGATAACTACGCCACCACGGTCACCGTAAGGAACCGTTAGGTCGTGATCTTTAACTTCTTCTAATAAGCCAAGTGAATCCATTTCTGCAACGAGTGCTTTACGTGCTGCGAAGCGCTCCATGCCTTGGTATTGAGCTGGAATGTCAGTGCTGTAAATGTCTGATGGTTCACCCGTGGTGGTGAAGACTTCAGCCGCATCACGGATATCAGCATTTAGGGTTAAAATGTTGATCATTGGAAGTTGGTGGCGTTTGCCCACTTCATAGTCATTGAAATCGTGCGCAGGGGTGATCTTCACACAACCTGTGCCTTTTTCCATATCGGCGTGTTCGTCACCAACGATTGGAATACGGCGATCAACGATAGGCAAGATGATTTCTTTGCCAATGATATCTTTGTAACGAGGATCTTCTGGGTTAACCGCAACACCCGTATCACCTAGTACCGTTTCAGGGCGAGTGGTTGCGACAACGATGTAGTCTTTACCTTCCGCGGTTAATGCACCATCGGCTAATGGGTAGCGGAAGTGCCACATGTGACCTTTTTTGTCTTTGTTTTCAACTTCAAGATCAGAAATCGCGGTGTGCAGTTTGGGATCCCAGTTTACTAGGCGTTTGCCGCGGTAAATGAGGTCATCTTCATAAAGACGGACGAAAACTTCACGGGTGGCATTAGATAGGCCATCATCCATAGTAAAGCGTTCACGTTCCCAATCAACTGATGCGCCAAGACGACGAAGCTGACGAGTGATGTTACCACCAGATTCAGCTTTCCAATCCCAGATCTTATCGATAAAGGCTTCACGACCGTAATCGTGTTTTGTTTTGCCTTCTTCTGCTGCGATCTTACGCTCAACCACCATTTGAGTCGCAATACCAGCATGGTCGGTACCGACTTGCCAAAGGGTGTTTTTGCCTTTCATACGCTCACAACGGATCAAAGTATCCATGATGGTATCTTGGAAGGCGTGGCCCATGTGAAGACTACCGGTGACGTTCGGCGGTGGAATGACAATGCTGTAGGCTTGCTTTGAAGTATCACCATGAGGCTTAAAGTAACCAGCCTCTTCCCAACGCTGGTATAGCGCTTGTTCAATTGATGTTGGGTTATATGTCTTTTCCATAGTCTTCTTTTATCGATACGTTGAGCGTGAAAAATAATGTTTTTCGAGCCTAGAGCGCTGCGCTTTTTCGTTGCTAGGGCGCTTCGCTGCTCGATTTATTCGTTACTCGATTTACGTGCTTTGCTTTTCCGAGCTACGAGTAACGTTTTTAATGTTAATTGTCTGCATTTCAAAGCCAGCTTGTCGGTAGATTTTATACCTTTCTCGAGCTTGTTGCTTTGGTTTTTCTTCGCAAGGAACGAAGTCTACCACTTGTCTAAAGGTCTGAGCAAAAATTGTATTATCATTCGCCATATTGATAACTAACTGGCGGTTGCGATGTGGCTTTACTTGGCTAAAACCAATTTCAATTGAGGTACCATATTGTGGTCCTTCCCCAGATAAGTTATGCGGTTGAAATTGTTCAGGTTCTTTTTGCCAGAACGCTTCATCTATGGCTTCTGCTTGGCTTTGATCTTGTGCATTGATGTACACTTTTGCTCCTTGAGAAGCAAAATGGCTGGCTAAATACACTACATAGTCAATATGGCCAGTAGTGGTATCTTGCAAGCTGTTTGGTTCAATGATGTAAAAAGTTGCAATAGCCATACGCAGATTTTGTGTTCACCAAAATGAAAGGGGACCGTAAAGGCCCCCATTTTATACGATTAGCTCATCAAAGAGATAAGAATTATTCTTCTATGATTTGCGAGCCTGATGCACGATTGACTAAGAATTGTACTAGTAACGGTACTGGACGGCCTGTTGAGCCTTTTTGTGCGCCTGATTTCCAAGCTGTGCCTGCAATATCAAGGTGTGCCCAATTGTATTTCTTAGTAAAGCGAGATAAGAAACAGCCTGCGGTGATTGTACCACCTGGGCGACCGCCGATGTTTGCCATATCAGCAAATGGACTATTGAGTTGTTCTTGGTACTCATCAGACATAGGTAGACGCCATGCGCGGTCACCTGCTTGCTCTGATGCGTTGACAATCTCATGTGATAGCGGGTTATGGTTGGCAATCACACCACTGATGTGATGACCTAGTGCAATCACACAAGCGCCTGTTAAGGTTGCTACATCAATGACACAATCAGGATCGAAACGCTCGACATAAGTTAGAGCATCACAAAGTACTAAACGACCTTCTGCATCGGTATTTAATACTTCAACCGTTTGGCCTGACATTGTTGTTAAAATATCACCTGGGCGGTAAGCGTTGCTACCTGGCATATTTTCACAGCCCGCTAACACACCAACCACGTTAATTGGTAAGTTTAATTTCGCGAGTGCTTTCATGGTACCAAAGACAGAGGCTGCGCCACACATATCGTATTTCATTTCATCCATGCCTTCGCCTGGCTTTAATGAAATACCGCCCGAATCAAAAGTTAAACCTTTACCCACAAGCACAATTGGTTTGGCTTCTGGATCTGGGTTACCTTTATAGTTGATGATGGACATCATAGATTCATTGCGCGAACCACGACCTACCGCTAGGTAAGAGTGCATTCCGAGTTTTTCCATCTCTTCTTCACCAATGATTTTGGTTGTGATGGTTTCGAAATCATCGGCTAGGCGACGTGCTTGGGAAGCAAGATAAGCAGGGTTTGCAACATTTGGTGGCATATTGCCAAGATCTTTCGATGCTTTCACACCTGATGAAACCGCTAAACCATGAGCAATCGCTTTTTCGCCTAGGTTCAGCTCTCGACGAGTTGGTACGTTAAATACTAATTTACGTAGAGGGCGGCGAGTTTCTGGCTTGTTGCTCTTAAATTGATTAAATGTGTAAAGGCTATCTTTTGTTGATTCAATTGCTTGACGAACTTTCCAATAAGTATCACGCCCTTTGACATGTAGCTCTGTTAAGAAGCATACTGCTTCCATTGAGCCGGTGTCGTTCAAGGTACTAATGGTTTTTTGGATAATATCTTTGTATTGACGTTCGCCTAGTTCACGTTCTTTACCGCAACCAACAAGTAGAACACGTTCAGATAACATGCCCGGTACTTGGTGCAATAGCAGCATTTGACCTGGTTTACCTTCGAGGTCACCTCGACGTAATAATGAACTAATATAGCCGTCGCTGATTTTATCTAGTTGCTCGGCGACAGGAGAAAGGCGACGTGGCTCAAACACTCCAACGACTATACAAGCGCTGCGTTGTTTTTCTGGGCTGCCACTTTTTACACTGAACTCCATGCGTACTCCTACATCCTAAAGACAAATAGAACTAAATGTTGGATAATGCTTATTCTTCGTTGCCATTGGGCAAACTGTTCTAGAATTAAGCGACACAAGATTTAGTTAGAAATAGTAAATCGAGTGTTTTTGAAAATTCACTCGATATTTAAAGATTAATATAGTTAAAAAACATTAAAAATAATAGACTCATCGGAAAACTATAGTGATTCCGTCAAAAAAACAAGTTTTGTATAGGTAATGCTGCGTGATTATTGTTAGATATTTGATCCGCGAGACACTCAAAAGCCAGTTCGCCGTCTTCTTTGTGCTTTTTCTCGTGTTTTTGAGCCAAAAATTTATCAGTGTGTTAGCTGATGCATCTGATGGGGACATTCCCGCCAGTATGATTATGTCTATTGTTGGTCTTAATATGCCAGCAATGGGATTATTAATGCTTCCATTGAGTTTATATGTTGGCATCTTGCTGACTTTTGGTCGCCTGTACGCTGAAAGTGAAATCACGGTAATGAATGCCACCGGGATTGGTAATAAATTTTTAGTGCATGCCGCTTTATATCTTGCCGTGATCACTGGTGTCATTGCTGGCTTTAATTCTTTATATCTTTCGCCTTGGAGTCAGGAAAAAGTAACCCAACTTCTTGAACAAGTTACCGCAACCAGTAGTATTGATTTACTTAAAAAAGGTCAGTTCCAACCTGCGCCAGATGGTAGTGCTGTGGTTTTTATTGATGATATTAAAGATAAACAACTGACCAATGTGTTTGTCGCTCAAGCACAACCAAGAGATTCGATTCGTCCAAGTGTGATGTTTGCTAACTCTGGTGTGGTGCAAGAATTTCCTGATGGTCGTCAAATGTTGACCCTAAAAGATGGGGTTCGTTATGAAGGCATTCCTAATTCTTTAGACTACCGTAATACCGATTATGACGAATACTCAGCGTTAATTGGTCAGCGTGATGTGCAAACGAAAAAGCGTAAGTGGGAAGCCATTCCAACGAAAGATCTTATCGGCATCAGTGACCTAGAAGCAAAATCCGAACTGCAATGGCGTTTAACTTTGATTGTTTGTATTCCATTGCTTACTTTAGTTGTGGTGCCTTTATCGGCGGTTAACCCTAGACAGGGGCGTTTCGCCAAACTAGGTCCTGCTGTATTGATTTATTTAGCTTACTTCTTAGCAATCAGTGCAATGAAATCGGCCATTGAAGATGGCACTGTGCCGCCAGCATTAGGAATGTGGTCGATAAATGCTTGTTTGTTGATTGCCGGGATTATTCTCAATAGTTTAGATAGCTTATTTGTACGTGGACTCAGAGATAAATTGAGAAGAAGGAAGTTGAGCCGTGTTTAAAATTCTTGATTGGTATATTGGCCGAACCATTATTGCCACTTCTTCTTTGTGTCTCGCGACCTTGGTCGGTTTGTCTGCCATTATTAAATACGTTGAGCAGTTACGTAAAGTCGGTCGAGGAACTTACGACTTAATGGAAGCTTTGTACTTTGTGGTATTAAGTATTCCTCGTGATATCGAAATGTTCTTCCCAATGGCAGCCTTACTTGGTGCCTTGATTGGTTTAGGTATGCTAGCCGCCAGTTCTGAACTTGTGGTAATGCAGGCCTCAGGTTTCTCGAAGCTGAATATTGGTGTTTCAGTATTGAAAACCGCAGTGCCTTTAATGCTAATGGTGATGATTCTTGGTGAATGGGGCTCGCCACAAGCACAAAAGCTAGCGCGAGATTCACGTGCCATGGCGATTGCCGGTGGTGACATTGTTTCGGTTCGAGATGGTGTTTGGGCGCGTGATGGTAATAACTTTATCTATATCGGCCGAGTGAATGGCGAAGATGAGTTGAAAGGTGTGACTATCTGGCAGTTTGATCAAAAGAAAAAACTCAATGATATTCTGGTATCGCAAACCGTTCGATACGAAGATGATAACCGTTGGATGATGAAAGATGTTCAAATTACAAAGATGAAAAATGATGTTCAGCTTAGTAAAGTGAAAGAGCCTAATTATGAATGGCACACGACATTAACACCGGACAAGCTAGCAGTAGTCACGGTTAAGCCAGAAGAATTATCGTTAACCGGTTTATATAGTTATGTGACCTATTTGAGAGATTCAGAGCAAGATCCATCTCGCTATGAATTAGCTTTTTGGCGTAAAGTCTTCCAGCCATTATCCATCGCTGTGATGATGTTGATGGCGCTATCGTTTGTCTTTGGTCCGCTTCGTAGTGTGACCATGGGGGCGAGAATTTTATCAGGTGTTATCGCAGGCTTTACTTTCTACATTTCCAGCGAAGTATTTGGCCCGATGAGCTTGGTATATGGCATACCTCCGGTAATTGGCGCACTCGCTCCTAGTGTGATCTTTTTAGCGGTCGCCGTGATGCTGATGAAGCGGAAAGCCTAGCAGTGAAATAGTTATAATTAATTTGATTGGTATTAAAATAAACAAGGGATGCCAAGTGCATCCCTTTTTAATGTTGTTCAAATAGAGAGTTGAATTTAAACTGCCTTTGGTAGATGAACTACTTGGCATTTTGACCACATATCCTGCAAAGCTCTTTTTTCAGAATCAAATAACACCGTGATATTACCCAACCCAAATAGAGATGTAGCCGCTCGGATTAAAGATTGAGCGAAACGAATGTTACTACCATCTTCATTCTGTACTCTTAACTTCCAAGCTCGCATGCCGAGAGTCTGTCCTTTCATCCAGAAGAAGCTTAAAAAGCCTACCCAGACAAACACCACATAACCATGAAATAAAATACTCCAAACAGGGTGATGATTGAGTAAATCACTAGCATCAATATAAGAGCCGTAGTTGATGATACCTTGAGATAAAAGGGCCTCCATGGTGGCGATCACAATACCTACCGCGATCATTTCCACCGCAATAATAATCAGAGCATCATAAAAAATTGCCGCCAAACGACGTAAAAAACCAGCAGGCTTAGTGTGTACTTGAGAATTCATAAGCGATCTAATTTATAAAAGGTGTCAGCAGAATAGCCATTTGTATGGGACATTTAAAGTTGAAACTTGTATCTAATTAGTATTAATGGTGAAAATATCAGCGATTAAACCATTTTGAAAATTTAACACTTGCGCCGGTGCCTTCCATACGTATAATTCCAATCACTCCTTAGCGTTATAAGCTAATTGAGTGACAATTTGGCGGTGTGGTGAAATTGGTATACACGACGGATTCAAAATCCGTTGCCTTCGGGCGTGGCGGTTCAAGTCCGCCCACCGCTACCAAATTTAAAGAAAGGCGTTCAAGCAATTGAGCGCCTTTTTGGCATCTGACATCTAGCGAGTTTCTTTTCTCCCTTTCCTTAATCCATACTGAGCGACTTCATTTTTTGAAGTGGTGACCTTGGTCGATAGATTTTCATTCTCATTGAGCGCATTATGAAGCCGTCTTACTGATTTAATTTCAGCTAAACTGAATATGTTAAAAACAAAAAAGGGATGAATATGAAGCAATTAAAAAATCAAACACTCCTTGCCTCGGTGTTAACGGATGGCAAAGGACAGCAAGTATTCAATCCATTCGATAATAGTTTGCTCGCTATCGTGCCAGTTTCTTGCCAGGCGAGAATTGAGCGTGATGTTGTTGATATGGAAGCCGGGCAAGAAATCTGGCAGAAAACACCGGTTGCTGAACGCTGCCAGCTCATGAAGAAATGGCATCAATTGATTTTACAAAATGAAGATGATCTTGCCATGCTTATCACTTTAGAAGGTGGTAAGCCATTAAAAGAGGCGTTAGGTGAGGTGCGTTACGGAGCCTCTTTTATTGAATGGTTTGCTGAAGAAGGGCGTCGAGCTTACGGTAATACCATTCCATCGGCGAGTAATGACAAAACCATTTTAACGGTAAAACAAGCGATTGGTGTGGCGGCGGCAATTACACCTTGGAACTTCCCATTAGCCATGATCACCCGTAAAGCCGCACCGGCACTTGCCGCGGGTTGTAGCTTTATCTGTAAACCGTCTGAATCAACGCCTCTGACGGCATTTGCGGTAACTGAGTTGGCATACCAAGCCGGTATTCCTAAAGACGTTCTACGCATGGTTGTGGGCGAAAATGCGCATGATGTAGGGGAGGTGTTTACCTATCATCCTTCTGTTCGAAAATTTTCGTTCACTGGCTCGACTCTCGTGGGGCGTAAATTACAAATGCAGTGTGCTTCAACCATTAAGCGTACCTCAATGGAACTCGGTGGCAATGCGCCATTTATCGTGTTCGATGATGCGGATATTGATAGTGCGGTTAAAGGGGCGATTGCCAGTAAGTTCCGTAATGCAGGGCAAACGTGTGTGTGTGCTAATCGCTTTTATGTACAAGATGCGGTTTATGATGAATTTATTGAAAAGCTGGTGGTGGAAGTCGATAAACTTAAAGTCGGCAACGGGCTTGATGAGTCAACCGATATTGGTCCGCTTATTTCAAAAGAGGCGAAGCAAAGAGTTTCTGATTTGATTGAAGAAGCGAAAGGCCGCGGAGCAAGACAAGTAAATAAAAAGCAATCGTTAGAAGGTAATTTTATAGCACCAACGGTATTGGTGGATGTTGAGCACGATAGACCATTAGTTCAAGGGGAGATTTTTGGCCCAGTATTACCGATCATTCGTTTTTCTGAAGAGAATAAAATGATTGCGATGGCCAATGACACTATCTACGGATTAGCCGCTTATTTTTATAGCCAAGACATGAACCGCATTTGGCGCGTTGCGCATAATCTAGAGTACGGCATGGTAGGAGTCAATGAAGGTATTATTTCGACGGAAGTTGCGCCGTTTGGTGGCATGAAGCAATCGGGTAATGGCCGAGAAGGGGCTAAAGAAGGTTTGGAAGAATACTTAGAGACGAAATACGTGTGTATTGGTGGGTTAGATCGATAATGAAGTAGGGAGAAGGTTTCTAGTTCCTAGTTTCTAGGAAGAGCGCTACTTCTTCTCAGCTCTCGAGAGTAGCGCCCCCGAACCCCGGATCACGCTTTTCGTTTTCCGAGTTCTAGAAACGAAAAAAAACCTCATCATCTGATGAGGTTTTTTAAAGTGGCTCCCCTTGCAAGACTTGAACTTGCGACATACGGATTAACAGTCCGCCGTTCTACCAACTGAACTAAAGGGGAATTATTCTTTTTTCATTTCTAGTGATTAAGCTAGAAAATGGTGCCGACTACCGGAATCGAACTGGTGACCTACTGATTACAAGTCAGTTGCTCTACCTACTGAGCTAAGTCGGCGCACTTTGTTTTTGCTTCTAATTATTTGAATGCTTGATTCAAACAATTTTAAATTGGCTCCCCTTGCAAGACTTGAACTTGCGACATACGGATTAACAGTCCGCCGTTCTACCAACTGAACTAAAGGGGAATTATTCTTTTTTCATTTCTAGTGGTTAAGCTAGAAAAATGGTGCCGACTACCGGAATCGAACTGGTGACCTACTGATTACAAGTCAGTTGCTCTACCTACTGAGCTAAGTCGGCACACTGTATTTTTCAATTTGACGTCTGCTTTATCAAGACACCAAACTATAAATAGTGGTGCCCGGAGGCGGAATCGAACCACCGACACGAGGATTTTCAATCCTCTGCTCTACCGACTGAGCTATCCGGGCAACGGAGGGTATTAAACGGTTTTTCGTGACTAACGTCAACAGTAAAATATAAAAAAATGTTCGTTTGAGTAATTTATAGTCGCCATTGCGTGTTTCTCCACACAATAGGCCGTTTTTTTCTCAAATTTTGCTGGTTATTTGTGGGGAATTACTGACGTGAAAGTGAATGAGAATAAGAGTAGCTTGGGTATAAGTTTAACTTGAGTTCAATTCATCGTGCTGAATGCCGAAAATATAAACTAAGTGAATCATTATCATCGAATACATAATAGAAAGGAGAGGTAGTGATTAAACGACCTCTCCTTTTGGCGTTACATGTTACCTGATGGGATTAAATATTATATTTTAGCCCACGGTCCACCAGAGGTCGGTTCATCGCCTTGTGTCCACCACTGTGCTTTATAAGAAGCGCCTTGGTAGTTTACCGTATCACCGGATGTATAGACTTTATCGGCTTGCCACTTAGAATCATCACTTGCGGCCGATTGCCAAGCACTTGAGGTGTCTGGCTGGTCACCTTGAGTCCACCATTTAGCGGTATAGCTCACGCCGTTGTATAGCACGACATCACCGCTGTTGTAGGCAATTGCACTATCCCAGGTCGTTTCTCCATTGTTATTACCATTATCTTCTAATGGGGTTACGGTAATGGATACAGTTGATTGGCTGGTGGTGATAGGATCACCAACCGATACCACGATGCTTTCATTGAGAGTAGTTGTCGTTTCGGGTGCTTGATAATTGACGGTAATGCTAGTGTCACTTTGAGTGATGATATTACCTTTATCGACACTGAATATCAGTGGATCATTATCGGCATCGGTTGCTGAAATCTCAAACACTAGGCTTTTTCCGCTTTGTACGCTTAAATTGCTTGGAGCGGTAATAACCGGAGCTTGATTACCCGTTTTGATTTCTAGTTGATAGCTATAATTAGAGTCAGTGACATAAACCAAATTGCTATACAAATCTTGACTTTGATACTGAATAGTTTGTGAAGCGGAGTCTTTCAGGCCAATTTGTACTGTTTGTGGGTATTTTTGATTCACGATTGTTGCTAAGGATTCTGCCCACACACTTTCCGCATCATTATCAATTGGGAACTTTTCAAACACGATCTCTTGACCATTTTCATCAAAGATACGTAGCCAAGCAGTATTACCAGTATTTGCGTCACTGCTTGAGGCTAAGTAGTTACCGCTACTGGTCCATTTATCGAGTGGGTTATTTGGATCGACTCCATCATCGTTGCTGGTAAATGAAATGTCACTACAGTTATAAAAACCTTCTCCAGCCGGATCTTGACGCTGCCAGCGAGTATATAAAATAGCATCGCCAGTACGATCTGTTGGTAGTGTAACTTCCATTTGATAGTACTTTTTGCCATTTAATTCAACGGTTGCCAAGTTGCCAAATTCCGCGATTAAATCTAAATCACTCCAAGCCAGCGGCATGGTTGCAGAATCATAACTTGGTTTGGTTAAGTAGACTTTCCAGAAGCTTGGGTTATGCGGCGTGTTGGCGCGATATTGCAGGGTGACCTTACCATTGTTGGTTAAATCAAGTTTGGTCTTTTGCCAATCAGGTGAAGGTAGGTCGATACCATGTTTAGCGTTATCGCCTGCAGAGCATAATTCTCCATTGGGAATCGTTGCTTCGACGGCAGCCTGGTTATTGTAGTTAGAAACTAAAGTGGAAAACTCTGGCTTTTGCACAAATGGCGTCCAGCCTGACTCTAAAAATGTGGCACGACAAGCGGCGTTAGGAATAGTACTACCATCGGTTGAATCCCAGTAACCACCATCCATATCACAGATTTGCTGCCTTGCTGGTGGGTAGTCTAGATAACCATGCGCTTGTATATGAGTTGAAAGTAAAGTTAAGCCAATGACGCTCGTGGATAAGCATAATTTGCTTCGAAAAAGTGAATGATTCATACACACCTCCATTTGTTGTTGAATGGCATGGAGTGTGGTGGGGGAGCAGAAAAAGGCAGAATAGAAAATTGTTAGTTTGAACACTCTATCGAAGAAATTTATCTCAAGTTTCACTTGTCGAAGTAAAATTGAATAGTCGCTTTGAAAGTGAAGCTAATTGACATAAAGATTACATAAATTGAAAAAAGCCAGCTAAGAAGAGAAAGTGTGGTGGGGCGAAGTTATGATAAAAGATGTTATTAAAGGCGAAAAAAAACCTCATCATCTGATGAGGTTTTTTTAAAGTGGCTCCCCTTGCAAGACTTGAACTTGCGACATACGGATTAACAGTCCGCCGTTCTACCAACTGAACTAAAGGGGAATTATTCTTTTAACACTAATTGATGCAATCAGTCGTTAACTAAATAATGGTGCCTCGAGGCGGAATCGAACCACCGACACGAGGATTTTCAATCCTCTGCTCTACCGACTGAGCTATCGAGGCAATAAATGGTGCCGACTACCGGAATCGAACTGGTGACCTACTGATTACAAGTCAGTTGCTCTACCTACTGAGCTAAGTCGGCACACTATATTTATTGCTTGTCCGTGCATGTAACCATGACACCAACAATTTAATTGTGGTGCCCGGAGGCGGAATCGAACCACCGACACGAGGATTTTCAATCCTCTGCTCTACCGACTGAGCTATCCGGGCAACGGAGCGCTATTAAACGGATTTTCTGCTTCACCGTCAACTTGTTTTTGTAAAAAACTCGAAAAAAAGGTTTGTTTGCTGTCAATTTAAGCAAAAAAGTGTGATTTGCTGTTTTTTAATGCAAATATTACTTCATCGAATGAAATTCTTTTTGATAAGCCGTTACTTTTTCTAGGTAACGACGTGACTCGGCATTGGGGTGTTTTTTGGTCAGCGCCCAATAAACTTGACTAGTTTGTAAGCTGTTAATGTCATTGATGGCACTGGTTCTACCGCCACCAAAGGTGTTAAACACACCACCTGAACCACCGTTATACGCTGAAATCATGCTGTATTGCAGCGAGGTTGAATTTCGTATGCCCTTCAAGTAACGATTCTTTAAAATATAAAAGTAAGCAGTACCAGTATCGATATTGTTGGCTGGGTTATATAAATATTTCGGCGTCGGCATACCCGATTTACCTTTCACGAGGTTAAACACATCGTGACCAGCGGTCTTAGGTACCACTTGCATTAAGCCATAAGCATTCGCCCAACTTACCGCGTAAGGGTTGAAGCTACTTTCTGTTTTGATGATGGCATAGATAAGATCTTCTGGGATGTCATATTGTTTTGAAGCTTTACGCACGATATCAGCATATTGATAACTACGTAGTTTTGAGTGGTTTTTTACCATAGGGATGGTGACATAGTAAGACTTTTTAAAATCAATAGTGCGAGTCTTAAGCTTGTTATTTATAAGATAATCAGCAAATTGACTAGCACGCCAAGACCATTGAATCGATTGACCATTTTGATCGACGACCTGATTGGATAAAAAAGGTTTACCGCCCATTGCGATTTCTTTAGATGAGAATAAGTCGACATTCGCCGGGTTATTTGGCGTTAGTAGGGTAGTCACAATCGCTTGTTTTAAATGCCCTGTAGGATCTGTCGAGGCAATGGTTTCTACTGTGACAGTACCATTATCAAAGTCGATATCGGCTCGGTTTAAGTAACCATCGGTATATTTAACGTAGGTTTTCGCGCCCGCCATCTTGATATTGTCTTGCCCCCATTTGTTGGCGACTTGGCCGGAGAACTGACTCATCAAGCTATCTAAAGCGGCGGTATCTTTGGCAAATTGACCAGGAAGTGGTGCAAGGTTTTTAGCAAAGCGATTGGTAGGGGTGTAATCGACATCATAAATACTTTCGATAAATTCTCGGCTACAACCAGAAAGAGCGATACAGGTGATGAGTAATAGCCAAAGTTTTTTATTCATGTCGAGTTCGAATTTGCTTAAAAACAAACAGGCATTGCGTTCGATTTCCCAAAACGGGAAGAGCAATGCCTGCTACAAAAGTTGGTTGTATTATACTCAAATAACGCTCACCTTGAAGCTATTTGGGTATATATCCGATTATTCACTCGGTGGAGTATAACCATCAATAATAATGTCTTTTCCTTCAAATAAGAAATTAACCATTTCAGTTTCCAGTAGTTTACGGTGCTCTGGATCCATCATGTTTAATTTTTTCTCATTGATCAGCATGGTTTGTTTATGCTGCCATTGGCCCCAAGCTTCTTTGCTGATGTTATCGAAAATACGCTTACCGAGTTCACCAGGGTAAAGTTGGAAATCTAAACCTTCCGCTTCTTTCTTTAAGAAAACACAGTTTACAGTACGGCTCATAGGAGCTCCTTGAGAGATTGAATTAATCGTTAAGTTCATAAGGCAAGCTATGCAGCAGTTGTTTAACTGGTGCGGCAAGCCCGACTTCTTTCGGTTGAGATAAGTTATACCAAAGACCTTGCTGACCTTCCATCACCAAGCTTGGTTGTTTATTTAATTTTACTAAGATTGGCGTAATATCTAAGTGGTAATGGCTAAAAGTATGACGGAAGGCCGTTAAAGTACTTTTTTTGCTTATCATCGTCTCCGTAATCGCTTTATTATTTAGCAAATCTTCAATGGTTTGATTTGAATGTTGAGGGAAACAAAATAACCCTCCCCAAATACCGCTTTGCGGACGCTGTTCTAGCCAAACCTGATTGTCGTGATAAAGCATCACAAACCAGGTTTCTTTTATCGGTTTTTCTTTTTTCGGTTTTTTGCCTGGAAAATCAAGTTGGCGCTGTTGGGCTTTGGCTTGGCAGAATTGCTCGATTGGGCACAAGTCGCATTTAGGTTTACTGCGAGTACACACAATTGCGCCCATATCCATCATGGCTTGATTGTACTTATCGACATCATGCTTTGGCGTATGTTGTTCTGCTATTTGCCATAGTTGGTTTTCAATGGTTTTTTGTCCCGGCCAGCCTTCTACGGCAAAGCAACGCGCTAAAGTACGTTTTACATTGCCGTCTAATATAGCGTGAGGCTGCTTATAAACGGAAGACAAAATTGCCGCTGCGGTTGAACGGCCAATACCGGGAAGGGCATTCATTTGTTCTATATCGGTCGGGAATTCACCTTGGTAGTCTTGCTCGACTATTTGCGCAGCTTTATGCAGGTTACGAGCACGAGCGTAATACCCTAGTCCCGTCCACAGGTGGAGTACTTCATCTTGATGCGCTTTGGCTAAATCCGTCACAGTAGGAAAGCGATCAAGGAAGCGTTCAAAATAGGGAATAACCGTGGTGACTTGGGTTTGTTGCAACATGATTTCTGATAACCAAACTTTATAGGCGGTTTTATTTTTCTGCCAAGGCAAGCTTTTACGGCCAAAGTTTTCATACCAATTTAAAATGGAATCAGAAAATGTACTCACTGGTTACTCTTTATTTGAATTTTAATTGGTGTTGATTCCACCATAGCTATACAGTTTAGTAAACCATGTAAATTATATGGATAAAAAAGGCTATTTGGGGGAAGTGGTAATAAACTGATGAGAAAGTCGATTAATTCGACGATAAAAGCTTGCACCTTGAGCGTATCTTTGGATAATTCTCACCCTAATTTTGAATAGGCTCTATTATTTAAAATCACTTATTACTTTCAATCGCTAAGTTTCAACTAGAACAATCAAACTTGGCATAATCTTCAGGCGAAACCATGACAGAAGTAACAACCAACGAAGTAAATGAAGAAGGCAAAATTGTTCGCAGAATTCGCAGTTTTGTTCGCCGTGAAGGGCGCTTAACCAAAGGCCAAGAAAAAGCGATTGAAGAATGCTGGCCAACCATGGGCATCGAGTTTGCCCAACAGCGCCTAGATTGGAAGCAAGTGTTTGGTAACGATAACCCAGTCGTTCTGGAAATTGGCTTTGGTATGGGCGCGTCATTAGTTGAAATGGCGAAGAATGCACCAGAGAAAAACTTTATCGGTATTGAAGTTCATAGCCCTGGTGTGGGGGCTTGTTTAGCGTCAGCACAAGAAGCTGGCGTAACGAACTTACGTGTAATGTGTCACGATGCCGTCGAAGTGTTCGAGCACATGATCCCAGATAATAGCTTGATCACGTTACAACTGTTTTTCCCTGACCCTTGGCACAAGAAACGTCACCACAAACGTCGTATTGTGCAACTAGGATTTGCTGAAATGGTTCGTCAAAAGCTTATTATTGGTGAAGGCATTTTCCACATGGCAACTGACTGGGAAAACTACGCTGAGCATATGATTGAAGTGATGAATGAAGCGCCGGGCTTTGAAAACATTGCCACTGATGGTGATTTTATTCCTCGTCCAGATGAGCGTCCATTAACCAAGTTTGAAGCTCGCGGCCACCGTCTAGGCCATGGTGTATGGGATATTAAATTCCGTCGTAACGCGTAATGGAACTTAATTTGAGGCCTTTGGGTCTACAGGATTAACCTTGTTAAAGCCAGTAGCAGATGCCGCTGGCTTTTTTGTCTACGAGCATTTTCCTAAATAGGAGTCGTCATGCCACAAGCAACCACTGAATTATTGAATGATATCTTAGAGCAAGTTCGCCCATTAATTGGTAAGGGCAAAGTGGCCGATTATATTCCCGCTTTAGCGTGCGTTCCGAATGATAAATTGGCTATTGCGGTTTATACCAATGATGGCAAGGTGGTGAAGGCTGGTGATGCTGATGAACCATTTTCTATTCAGTCGATCTCGAAAGTTTTAAGTTTAACGCTCGCGATGGGGTTATATGAATCTGAAGAAATTTGGCGTCGAGTGGGTAAAGAGCCCTCAGGTCAAGCATTTAATTCGATGATTCAGTTGGAAGTCGAGCAAGGTATTCCGCGTAACCCTTTCATTAATGCCGGAGCGATTGTCGTGGCTGATATGCTGCAATCTCGTTTGTCGGCGCCTCGTCAGCGCTTATTAGAGTTTGCCCGTCAACTTTCTGGTGATACGCATATTGTGTATGACAAAATGGTGGCAGCTTCTGAAATGTTGCATAGCGATCGAAATGCTGCAATTGCCTACCTGATGCGCTCATTTGGTAATTTTGAAAATGAGGTGATCCCCGTTTTAAATAATTATTTCCATGCCTGTGCACTGAAAATGAGCTGTGTCGATTTAGCCAAAACATTTAGTTATCTCGCTAATAAAGGTCAATCAGTACAAACCCAAAAGCAAATTATCGCGCCGAATCAAACCAAGCGTTTAAATGCCTTATTGGCTACTTGTGGGCTTTATGATGGCGCCGGTGAGTTTGCATTCCGTGTTGGCATGCCGGGTAAATCTGGCGTCGGTGGCGGTATTGTGGCAATAATTCCGGGGGAAATGAGCATCGCAGTATGGTCTCCTGAATTAGATAAATCAGGAAACTCATTAGCGGGAACCGCAGCGTTGGAGATATTATCGACGGAATTGGGGCGGTCGATATTTTAAAACGATATATCCTTCGTACTTGAAGCTGCAGCTTTGTTGACTGCGTTCATTCGCCCCCTGTATCTTTATGAAAGAAAGCCATAGGCGAGCTATGCTCATGAGGCCTCATTCACTTGTCGCCTCTCTGCAACTCCAATTACTTTGGATATACCTCAATCGGAATCTCGTTACTCGTCGCTCGATAGGACCTTCAAGCGACGAGAAGCAAAGCGCTCGAGAAACGAGATTCGTTTTTTATTCTTCTTCTACAAACAACGCCACCAAATCATTAAAAAACAATTTCCCTTTTTGGGTAATGTGCCAATGACTTTCGGTTTCGGTTAAATAGCCTTGCTCTATCGCGGTTTGGATTTGCGCTTCAATCACAGAAAGCGCCAGTCCGGTACGCTCGACAAATTCAGCTTTCGGGCAAGCTTCGATTAAGCGGAAGCGATTCATAAAGTATTCAAATGGGCGATCTTCGGCTTCGACTAAGGCTTCGGTATTTAGGTAGCTTTTGACTAGGTTTTGATAAGCCGCTAAATAGCCTCTAGGGTGCTTGACCTTAGTGGTGCGAATGATTCGTCCATCTGCAAAGCTTAACTTGCCATGTGAGCCGCAGCCTATGCCTAGGTAGTCACCAAAATGCCAATAGTTAAGATTATGTCGACATTGATAACCGGGTTTGCTGTAGCCAGAAATTTCATATTGCACGTACCCGGCATCGGTTAATCGCTGGTGGCCTTGCTCGAAAATATCCCACAAATCGTCATCATCAGGCAGAATCGGCGGTTTGGAGTAGAACAAGGTATTGGGCTCAATGGTTAATTGATACCAAGATAAGTGATAAGGATTAAGCTCAATCGCTTTATCTAAATCGGCCAGTGCTTGCTGTTGGGTTTGATTCGGCAATCCGTGCATCAAGTCTAGATTGAAACTGTTTAAACCAACCTTATGCGCTAGATGAGCCGCATTAATCGCTTCTTGCTGGCCATGAATTCGGCCTAGGGCTTGTAGTTTTTCTTCTTCAAAGCTTTGCACCCCGATAGAAATACGATTGACGCCTTGAGTTTGAAATTGAGCAAAGCGTTCTGCTTCAATGGTGCCCGGATTGGCTTCCATGGTGATCTCAATATTGTCTTCAAATGGCAGCAGCGCTTTGATACCTTGCAATAAGCGACCAATTTCAGAAGGTGAAATCAAGCTTGGCGTGCCACCACCAATAAATATCGAATGCAGTAATCTAGGTTCATCCGTTAGCTGATATTTTTCAATATCGGTTTTAAGATCGTCTAATAAAGCATCGATATATTGGGTTTCTGGTATCTCACCTTTTTGAGCATGCGAGTTGAAATCACAATACGGACACTTTTGAACACACCATGGAATGTGCACATATAAACTTAATGGTGGTGGAGTAATTGAGTTCATGTATTAACTTAAAAACTGAGGAGAATCAGACAGTTCAGCAAACAGTTTTTTCAGAGCTTTGCCGCGATGTGATAGTTGCTTTTTACGCACAGGCTCTAGCTCAGCAGAAGAGCATTGATCTTCAGGAACCCAGAATATCGGATCATAACCGAAACCATTTTCGCCTTGAGCTTTTTCTAAGATCTTACCTTCCCATTGGCCGTGACAGACTAAAGGGGTTGGATCGTTTTCATGGCGCATCAATACTAAAACGCAGTGAAAGCGTGCGCTGCGTTGTTCATTAGGTACGCCTTTCATTTCTTCTAGCAGTTTATCTAAATTGCGCTGATCGGTTGCCCCTTCACCAGAATAGCGTGCAGAGTAGATCCCCGGAGCGCCTTGCAGTGCATCAACTTCTAAACCTGAATCATCAGCAATCGCCGGTAAGCCCGTTTCTTTTGCAGCATGGCGAGCTTTGATAATGGCGTTTTCGATGAACGTAGTGCCAGTTTCTGCCACTTCTGAAACCTTATATTGGCTTTGCGCTTCAACGTCGAAGCCAAATTCAGAAAGTAAGTCAGCCATTTCTTTGACTTTGCCTTGGTTGCCAGTGGCGAGAACGAGCTTTTTCATTGGGGATCCTGTGTTATTTATTCTTCAGTATAAAATTTTTGGGTGAAGTTGATTGGGCCGCTGCCGGTGTTACCAGCGTCAATATTAATGTTGAAGGTGAGTTGTTCTTCATTGGTGATTGGAAATTCAGCTAAGTAATAAATCGCTTCGCCTTCTTTCACTTGTTTGAAGTTAAGTTGTTTCGTTTGGCCTATCAGGTTCTTACTGCTACCTGTAACTTTAGCATCCATTGCAGGTTTGCCGAGTTTACTGGTGTCTAATACACTGATATTTAAAATTGCCGAATAGCCATTACGCTTTAATTTATATTGAGTGGCCACTTCTGGAGTAAGCATGGCGGAATTGAAAGCAGAGTAGTGTACTTCGCTATTTTTAATGGTTTTGAATTGCCCTGCAAAGCTTGGTAAAGAGACCAAGGTAATCAAAGAAACTAAAGCAGGTAAGGCGATAGCGATCCATTTTTTCATGAGACTTCCTTATCAAAGTGGATAATCAAAGTAGGTTATTCAAGTCGTCATCAAAGTAGATTTTGTATCGACTCAGGAATAACGCTTGGGGTAGCGATTCGAATGGTTTTATGTCTGCCTAATTCGCCTTTTTCGATGCTTACTGAGCCTTTTGAGACTTTACAAAGCTTGGCTAGGTATTTAGTTAAATAGGCGTTAGCTTTGCCATCGACAGGTGGAGCAGTGATGGCGATTTTTATTTCATCCCCATGCAAGCCGATAATGCTATCTCGGCTTGCTTTAGGTTGAATGTAAACTCGCAGTAGTAAGTCCTCTCCTGCGAGTTGCACGGGGATAGCCATAGATTAAAGTTGGTACCAAATCGGACCGACTACATCACCCATCAAGTAGTTGGCAAATTGTAGAATTAAGAATAGAACCAGCAGGCTAAGATCGAAACCGCCCATGGGAGGAAGAATTCGACGAATTGGTGCCAGCATAGGTTCGGTTAATTGAACCATCACATATTCAACCGGGCTGTTGCCTTGGCTTACCCAGCTTAGAATAGCGCGGATCAGTAATACCCAGAATAGTAATCCACCAGCCGCTTTAACCAGTGAAAGTGCACCAAACATTAAAAAGCTTGGGCTAAACACTAAACTACCATTTGAAATTAAAATTAAGCAGATGAATTTAGCGACGCTTAGCAGGTAGGCAAAGATAACCGTAGCTAAATCAATATTACCCATCGATGGAATAATGCGGCGTAACGGGGCAACCACAGGTTGGGTTGCTTTGACGACAAATTGTGAAAATGGATTATAGAAATCAGCGCGCGCTAATTGTAACCATACGCGTAAAATCACGACCATAATATAGAGGTCGAATACGGTCGAAACTAGAAAAGTCATTGAGTTCATTACTGCAAACCTTGTTATTAATATTTAAATCGAAATTAAATTAGTTTTTCCATTTCTTCAGCACGGTTAACCGCGGCTTGCATCGCTTTGGATACGATGTCAGAAAGGTTATGTTGGTTAAACGTTTTTAGCGCTTCAGCGGTGGTGCCGCCTTTTGATGTTACTTGTTCACGAAGAGTTGATAAATCAAGTTCAGGGTTTGCCACGACCATTTCAGCCGCACCTAGGGCTGCTTGTTGAATGAGTAGGCGAGCGGTATCTTTATTGAAACCTTGCGCCATAGCTTCTTGTTGCATCGCATCCATAAATAGGAAGAAGTAAGCAGGCGCACTACCAGCGGCAGCAATAATATTATTGATGCCAGATTCTTTATCGACCCAACAGATCTCGCCAACCGCTGACATGAGATCACCGGCAAAGCCTTTATCATCTTCAGAGACATTATCAGTAGAAAATAAACCGCTCATGCCTTTACCGATTAATGATGGTGTATTGGGCATCACGCGCACTAATTGAACGGTTTGACCAAGCATTTCGTTTAAGCGTTTTGCAGATATACCTGCAGCAATCGAGATGATTAATTTGTTGCTCAGATCCATCGATTGAAAATCAGCACATACATCTGCCATCATTTGTGGCTTAACCGATAAAATCACCACGTCTGCTTGTTCAACGGCTGCAATATTATCGGTTGTTGTGTGGATCCCGTAACAATCAGTAAGATGTTTGAGCTTGTCTTCATCACGACCCGTTGCGGTAATATTCCCCGCTTTATAGCCACTTGATAGCATGCCTGAAAAAATGGAACGCGCCATATTGCCAGAGCCGATAAAACTGATTTTACGTTGTTCCATATCTGTATCGTCCTAGTATTTTATCTTTATGCGAGTATATCGTTGCTGCACTGATTGTGCTCGTTATTTACAACAAAATTTAACCACCAAAGTTCAACAGCCCCTTTCTCCAAAAATAGCAGTACCAATACGAACCATCGTGCTGCCTGCTTCAATTGCCGCTTGCATGTCACCACTCATACCCATCGAAAGGGTATCGATTTGTGGGTAGTGGGATTGTAGCGCTTGCTTTAGTTCTGCTAATTGCTGAAATGCTGCCAATTGTGAAGCGTGATCCGACACATTTTCAGGAATTGACATCAATCCTCTTAATGTGAGGTTAGGTAAGTCATTTATCAACTGAGCTAAGGCAAAAACTTGTTCACGATTAGTACCTGATTTCGAGCTTTCGCCACTGGTGTTTACTTGAATCAGAATTTGCAGCGGCTTGCCGTCAGGACGTTGATCATTGAGTCGCTGGGCAATTTTTTCACGGTCAACCGAATGTACCCAATCAAAATTTTCTGAGATCAGTCGAGTTTTATTAGATTGAATTGGTCCAATGAAGTGCCATTCAAGTGCACTCTGGGTATAGTGTTGAGAGAAATATTGTATTTTTTCAACGCCTTCTTGGACGTAATTTTCACCAAAGCATGTTTGGCCTGCTGCGATAGCTAACTCTAATGCCTCAATAGGTTTAGTTTTACTTACCGCTAATAGTTGTACTGAGTTAGCATGACGGCCATATTGTTGCTCAGAGGTTCGAATCTGTTGGTTAATTTGTTCAATATTTTGTTGAATACTATTTTTATCAGAACACATCATAGTTTTTCTTCAATAAGGAATATAAATGGATATTGCTGAGTTATTGGAATTTAGTGTAAAGCATAATGCATCAGATCTACATCTTTCTGCGGGCGTTCCTCCAATCTTACGTATTGATGGTGACATCAGACAATTGGAAATGCCGGCCTTTACCCATTCAGATGTTCATGCATTAGTTTTCGATATTATGAACGATGCCCAGCGTAGCGAATTTGAAGAAAAACTAGAAATCGATTTTTCATTTGAATTACCCAATATTGGCCGTTTTCGTGTTAATGCTTTCAATCAATCTCGTGGTTGTGCGGCAGTATTTCGCACTATTCCAGTTCATATTCCTTCATTTGAAGATATCTCAGCCCCTGAGATTTTCGAAAAAATTGCTAACTATGAAAAAGGCTTAGTATTGGTGACTGGCCCAACTGGCTCTGGTAAATCGACGACTTTAGCGGCAATGGTTGATTACATTAATCGTAATCATAAAAAGCATATTCTAACCATTGAAGATCCTATTGAATTTACTCACAACAATAAAAAATGCTTGGTCAACCAGCGCGAAGTACACCGCGATACGCATAGTTTTGAAGCATCATTACGCTCGGCGTTACGTGAAGATCCTGATGTGATTTTGGTGGGGGAACTACGTGATAAAGAAACCATTAGCTTAGCTTTAACGGCAGCGGAAACTGGCCACCTAGTATTTGGTACTCTACATACTAGTTCTGCCGCGAAAACCATTGATCGTATCATTGATGTTTTCCCAGGAACGGAAAAAAATATGGTGCGCTCTATGCTTTCAGAATCATTGCGTGCAGTTATTGCACAGAAGCTCTTAAAGCGTGAAGGTGATGCTGGTGGACGTATCGCATGTCATGAAGTGATGATTGCAACCCCTGCGATTCGTAACTTGGTGCGTGAAGATAAAGTCGCTCAAATGCTATCAATGATCCAAACTGGTTCGTCTATAGGCATGCAAACCATGGAACAAGCGGCTCGTCAGTTATTGATGCAAGGTTTAGTGACTCAAGAAGAAATTGAAAGCAAAATTGAAACCTTAGCGTCAACATCACCGTATTAATGCCACCTTATTAATTTGAAGGAAACCACATGCAAGTTTCACAAGTCCTAGAAATTATGGTGTCATCTAAAGCGTCTGATATTTATTTGACGGTTGGTGCACCATGTTTGTTTCGTATTGATGGCGAGCTTAAAGCGCATGGTGAGCCATTAAATAAAAGTGGAGTAGAAGCCTTACTCTTTGAAATGATGGATAACGAAAGACGCGAAGAATATCAGTTAACTCATGAAGCAAACTTTGCTGTCGTGCACGGAGAAGGGCGTTTTCGTGTCAGTGCTTTTTTCCAGCGAGAATTGCCTGGTGCGGTAGTCCGTCGAATTGAAACTCGTATTCCAAGTATGGAAGAGTTGAATCTACCTGAAGTATTAAAAGAGTTATCGACCGCTAAGCGTGGTTTAGTGCTGGTGGTGGGGGCGACGGGGTCAGGTAAGTCGACTTCAATGGCGGCAATGACAGGTTATCGCAACTTAAATAAAACGGGCCACATACTGACGGTAGAAGATCCGATTGAGTTTGTTCATGAGCATAAAAAATGCATCGTGACTCAACGTGAAGTTGGTCTAGACACTGAAAGTTATGAAGTGGCGTTGAAGAATTCTTTACGCCAAGCGCCAGACATGATTTTAATTGGTGAGATCCGTAGCCGTGAGACCATGGAATATGCCATGACATTTGCTGAAACTGGGCATTTATGTATGGCAACTTTACACGCCAATAACGCTAACCAAGCCTTAGAGCGTATTCTGCACTTGGTACCGAAAGAGCAAAAAGAGCAATTCTTGTTTGATTTGTCTTTGAACTTAAAAGGCGTTATTGCTCAACAATTAGTACGAGATAAAGAGGGTAATGGTCGACATGGTGTGTTTGAGATATTGCTGAATACTCCTCGAGTATCGGATTTGATTCGTCGTGGTGATTTACAAGAGCTTAAATCGACCATGATTCGCTCTAAAGAAGCCGGTATGCAGACTTTCGATCAGGCATTATTTGAGTTATTACAAGCCGATAAAATTAGTCTAGATGATGCGATGCACAGTGCGGATTCGCCTAACGATTTACGTTTAATGCTTAAATCTTCCGGTGATACGACCTTTGAAACTAGTTCATTGAAAGGTATTAAGATAAACCTGTAAGAGGGGCGGATAAATGGATAACATCTTAATTGAGGCTTATCAGAAAACTTGTTATCGAGTTGATATCGATGAGCAGGCTTTTGAGTTATTCATTGGTCAACCTAATCCGCTATTTTCCACTTACTGCCAACAGAATCAAGTCCAACAATGGGCGATTATTACCGCCTATAATCCTTACTCAAATTCAACGTCTGAACCGCTCAATCAACAAGCTAATATCGCGTTATCAAACGAGTTACAGGCTCTAGGTTATGAGTTTTATCGAGGTGATGGTGTGCCGGATTCGTCTAACTGGTCAATTGAAAAAGGATTTTGGATTGTCAATATTGAGCTAACTATCGCGAAAAATTTGGCAACTAAGTACCAACAGAATGCATTTGTTTTTGGTGATAGCCATGGGGTTCCATTGCTGCACCTGTTTGAATAGTTAAACTAAAAAGAGTTGATGGTTCGCATCAACTTTTATGTTTCATTCTTCGCTTTCATAGACTAGTACTGACTTTCAAACCAACTTTCTAATATCACAACAGCGGATTGGCAGTCGACATTACCTTTACTTAGGGCTTTATAGCCGCCCATCGAAAATAATTCCGCACGAGCTTCTTGAGTCGAAAGGCGCTCATCATGCAATTCTACTTTAACGCCAAAACGACCATGCAGACGGTTGGCAAATTTGCGTGATCGGGTAGTAATATCGGTAAGATCTTTACCTTGCATATCAGTCGGTAAACCGACGACAACGAGATCTGGCTGCCATTCTTTGATTTGTTTTTCGATGTCTTCCCATTTTGGAATGCCATCTTGAGCTTTAAATGCTTTCAGTGGTGAGGCAGTGCCAGTAATGGTTTGGCCTATGGCGCTGCCAATGCTTTTGGTGCCGTAATCGAATGCCATGATGGTTTGGTTAGACATGATGTTTCTCTATTAGTGTGATTATCGCGAGACTTAAGCGTGACCAGCATCGCCAGATAATTGTGAAACGCTGATCCCGAGTAATTGTACCGCTTTTTTCCAGCGAGCATGCACCGGAGTATCGAATAGTATTTCTAAATTAGCAGGCGCGGTTAACCAAGAGTTATCAAGTAGTTCTTGTTCTAACTGACCTGAATCCCAGCCAGAATAACCCAGGGTAACAATGAATTTCTTTGGTTCAGCTTCGGTGCCAAGTACCGTTAGAATATCTTTTGAGGTTGTGACTGCCAGTTCGTCAGTAATTTCAATACTTGATTGGTAAGTATCTTTGCGGCTATGCAGAACAAAGCCTCGGTCGGTTGCTACAGGGCCGCCATTTAATAAAGGAGCAGATAAACTTTGTTGGCAAATACGAGGGTGAACAGGCTGAACATCAATTTGTTCGAGCATGTTTTTAATATTAATGCCGACAGAATCATTAATGACTAACCCCATCGCACCATCTTCATTGTGCTCACAGATATAAATCACGCTGCGAGTAAAATGAGAGTCTTTCATGCTGGGCATAGCAATTAAAAAGTGATCGGTTAAGTTCATTCTGCTCTCCATAAGCAATTTACGTATGGCAACTATTAGCTGCCATACTATTTTAATGTGAGCTAAGCTAGATCAGGCTATTTAGCCATAGCTACACGACGTTCAATAGCATCCATTAACTTACCGGTAATAGAGATATCAAACGCCGATTCTATCTCTTTAATGCAGGTAGGACTGGTGACATTTATTTCAGTTAACTTATCACCGATTACATCAAGACCAACAAAAATTAAGCCTTTTTCTTTTAGCGTTGGGGCAACAGTTTGTGCGATTTTAAGGTCAGTTTCGCTTAACGGACGAGCCTCGCCACGGCCACCGGCAGCTAAGTTGCCACGAGTTTCTCCTTTAGCAGGAATACGAGCTAAGCAGTATGGCATTGGCTCGCCATCAACCACTAAAATGCGCTTATCACCATTACTGATATCAGGAACAAAGGTTTGTGCCATCGCATAGTTTTGACCGTGGTTAGTCAGTGTTTCGATAATAACGGAAACGTTCGGATCATCTTGTTTTACACGGAAGATTGATGCGCCACCCATGCCATCGAGCGGTTTTAAAATCACATCGCCATGTTGCTCGCGGAAGGCTTTAATTTTTTCCGCTTTACGTGTCACTAGAGTCGTCGGCGTTAATTCTGGGAACCAAGCTGTAAACAGTTTCTCATTGCAATCACGTAGGCTTTGCGGCTTGTTCACAATTAACGTGCCTTGTTCTTCGGCGCGCTCAAGAATGTAGGTAGAGTAGATGTACTCGGTATCAAACGGAGGATCTTTACGCATTAACACCGCATCGAGTTCTGATAACTCAATCGATTGTTCTGATGTGAATTCATACCATTTATTGGCATCTTCAAATAGGCTTACAATCTTGGTATCAGCGAGCGGCTTACCTTGTTCTAGATGAAGATCAGACATTTCCATGTAATGAATTTCCCAACCACGACGTTGGGCTTCTAATAGCATTGCAAAGCTTGAATCTTTTTTGATGTTAATGGTTGAAATCGGGTCCATTACGATGCCAATTTTCATGATTGATACTCCATAGTTGGCGAATTCATTGATACCGCTTTTTTTGCGATATGAGATATTTATACCCAAGTATCTTAAAGTCACTTGGGTATAAGCTTAACCGAGATCGCCAAAGCGAACCTGTAGGGCGGTAATTGCTGATAAGCCTGCGGTTTCTGTACGTAGTACGCGTGGGCCTAAGAGTGTTTCTTCAAACTGATATTTTTCCGTCATTTGAATTTCTTCATCAGATAGGCCACCTTCAGGGCCAATCAATAGGCGAACTTTACTGACCGGTGCGGGCAGAGTATTGATGGAGTACTTTGCTCTAGGATGAAGGTTGAGCTTTAGTCCATCATAATCCTCTGAGCACCATTGTTCTACTTGCATCAAAGGACGAACGGTCGGTACGATATTACGACCACATTGCTCACAAGCGGCAATTACGATTTTTTGCCATTGTTGCAGTTTTTTCTCGAAACGTTCTGCATTGAGTTTGACACCGCAACGTTCGGAAATTAAAGGTGTAATGGTATTTACCCCTAGCTCAACCGCTTTTTGAATGGTGAATTCCATCTTGTCACCACGAGAAATGACCTGACCAAGATGAAGATCTAACGGGGATTCAATACTACGCTCGATACGCTCTTTGATTTCTACCGTCACATTTTTCTTTGAAACAGAAAGGATCGCGGCTGGAAACTCTGCACCAGAACCATCAAAGAGTAAGACGTCTTGGCCTTGAGTCATACGCAGTACTCGGCCGACATGACCAGCTGCGTCTTCAGATAAGTGGATTTCCCCCAGCTGTTCAATAGTTTGGGGATGGTAAATTCTTGGGATTCTCATGTCATGACCAGTGTAAGGTTAATTGCTTTTCTTAACATGGATGTTTTAACACTAAAAAACAAGGGGAAAGGTTAACTTCACACTCTATGTTTTACGATATGTATGAATAAATGAGCTTAATCGTTGATGATAACTTGATTACGACCTTGATGCTTTGCGGTATACAGCGCTTTGTCGGCACGGATATAACTCGAATCTACTTTTTCACCTTGTTGAATTTTGGTTAATCCAACCGATAAGGTACAGTTAATTTTCAATTTATCATCGGTATTGTCGTGCTCAATTATAAAGTGATGATTTTCTATAGAAGTACGTAAAGACTCTAACCGAGAGATAACATGTTGAGCTGAATTTGAGCGTATGAGTATTATGAACTCTTCTCCACCTAATCTGGCTAAATAGTCATTTTCTCCAATAAATCCACGGAGTAACTCGGCCAGTTGTTGCAATGTTTTATCGCCAACAAAGTGACCATATTGATCGTTAATTTTTTTAAAGTAATCAATATCCACAATCGCTAAAAAGAACTCATTGGCGAGGTTTTCTCGATGAAATTTTGCTAGTTTATTGAGGATATAACGTCGATTATATAGCTGAGTTAAAGGGTCTTGTTCGGAGAGTTTTTTCAGGTGACGTTCTTTATTGATGGTATCGGTAACAATACTGATAAAGGTACAAACCGCTTGTTGTCCGTGCCAATTTATTAACTTATCAGTAATTTCAACCATTACAGGATTGCCCTGTAAATCAGTATGAGCGATTACTCGAGGTTCAGTTTGCTGTTCTGTGAGGGCTTTTTGGTAACGAATCTGAGCTTCTTCTCTTTCTTCGGGGTTAATCAGCACCATTAATGATTCAATTTCCAATATTTGATCTGCGCTTTTTAATCCACTAAAGCGAGCAAAGGCATCGTTGGCGTAGAGTGGTTTGAAGTCAATATGAATTACGCATGGATTAGGGTGAATCTCGAGTATGTGTTTATATTCATTCATAGCGTTAGTTATCGTTACTTCAAAGGAGTTGTGATTATTGATGGACTAATCATAAAGCAATACAAGCTATTTTATAGGTCATTGTTCACTCTTTCTTTATTTAAAGGCTCTAACTGAGTGCCACATAAAGAACAATGATAAAGAGTTTGTTGTCGTTTCACTTTATTATGTCGGCGAATCGATAATTGGTGGATTTGGCATTGACATTGATAAGTAAAGGTTTCCCCTTGTACTGAACTAATATCGAAGGCATGGTAAGTTTCAGGAGAACATTGGAAAATATTGGTCATTATATAGCGCCACTCTTTGCCATGAGGCTTTACACGACCAAATTGATTGTAGGTGATAAGGTGAGCCAGTTCATGAGGAATCACTTGTTCTATGAATGCTTGCTGGTTTTCGATAAGTAATGTTGGATTTAAGCGAATTTGCCATTGTTGTAGGTAGGCTTTTCCCGCTATTTTTCCTCGAACCTTGAATGTCAGATCTGGTGTGGGAAAAGTATATTTAAAGGCCTGTTCTGCTTTTTTTAGATGAACTTGAAGGCTGTGCTCTAGTTGATGAATTAAATCTTGAGGAACGACAATGGCTGACACAATAATTCTCTACTAACATTCAGAACCGATAGTGTAGGCTGAATGTTAATAGAGAAAGGTAGGAGTTACAATTAATGTTTATAGCTAATCGTTTTAATATTGACGACTGATAGCTTGCCGTAACGATTAATTATAAACCGGCAAATCCACGTAGCGCTTCTGCTTTGTCGGTTGCTTCCCAAGGGAATTCTTCACGACCAAAGTGACCATAAGCAGCTGTTTTCTTATAGATAGGTTGAAGTAAGTTCAACATTTCTTGTAGGCCATATGGACGTAAGTCGAAGTGCTGACGTACGGCTTCAATGATGATGTCTGACGGTACTTTTTCCGTACCAAAAGTTTCTACCATGATTGAAGTCGGCTCTGCAATACCGATAGCGTAAGAAAGTTGAATTTCACAACGATCCGCAAGGCCAGCTGCTACGATATTTTTGGCTACATAACGGGCTGCATAAGCCGCTGAACGGTCAACTTTCGATGGATCTTTACCAGAGAATGCACCACCACCGTGACGAGCTGCGCCACCGTATGTATCAACGATGATTTTACGGCCAGTAAGGCCACAGTCACCCATTGGACCACCGATAACAAAACGACCGGTTGGGTTAATAAAGAATTTAGTTTCTTTGTTTAACCACTCAGAAGGCAATACTGGTTTGATGATTTCTTCCATTACCGCTTCGCGTAGATCCGGTGTTGAGATAGAATCACAGTGTTGGGTTGAAAGTACTACTGCATCAATACCAACAATCTTTCCTTGATCGTATTGGAAAGTAACTTGAGATTTGGCATCAGGACGCAAGAAATTAAGTTTGCCGCTTTTACGTACTTCAGCTTGCTTTTGAACTAGTAGGTGAGAGTAAGTAATTGGTGCCGGCATCAATACGTTAGTCTCGTTGCATGCATAACCAAACATAATACCTTGGTCGCCAGCACCTTGATCTTTAGGGTCTGCCTTATCAACACCTTGATTAATGTCAGGTGATTGCTTACCAATGGTGTTTAATACTGCGCAAGAGTCGGCATCAAAGCCCATGTCAGAGTGTATGTAACCAATTTCATGAACAGTTTCGCGAGTAATTTCTTCAATATCAACCCAAGCTGAAGTGGTAACTTCACCACCTACCATTACCATACCGGTTTTTACGTAAGTTTCACACGCCACACGTGCTTTAGGATCTTGCTCTAGGATTGCATCCAATACCGCATCAGAAATTTGATCAGCAATTTTGTCTGGATGGCCTTCAGATACAGATTCTGAAGTAAATAAATGCTTAGCCATGTGTGAGTGCTCCACTTTGAATCATGCCAATTCATCGCTTGATGAATGCAGTTAAGTTAGAAAAGACGCGTCCTTATATAGCTAATGCTATGAATCGCGCCTTTTAAAAACAATAAATTTTGTAGGTGTTTCTACATCTAGACGTCTATTCTAGTTTTGATTGGTCGAATTACAAGCCTTTTTTATCTTTTTGCTATTCCGTTGTCTCGAAAGTAGGATGGTAAAGGAGATGAAGGTGTTTATTAATTCGCCTTTTTATTTATTGATGTATTCGATTGCGTTCCCATAATTTCTAGTGCTGAGGGGAAATTATGTGACAATGCTAAAAAAGCAAAAAAAATAACCCCAAAAGAGAAAATATCAAGTGGTTAACGTTTGCAGTCATGCAGTCGCTTTGCGACAATACCACGCAGAATTTAAAGCAAGTTGATGTAGTCGGCGAGCTTTCCCAACCTTAATAAATCGCTTATGCACTTTTAATGCACAAATCAGGAGCAGACATGACGTCTCGTAAAGATCTAGCAAATGCAATCCGCGCACTTAGCATGGACGGTGTTCAACAGGCTAATTCCGGCCACCCAGGCGCCCCAATGGGCATGGCCGATATCGCTGAAGTTCTTTGGCGTGGTCATTTGAATCACAACCCACAAAACCCTGAGTGGTTTGATCGCGATCGTTTCGTGCTTTCAAATGGCCACGGTTCGATGCTGATTTACTCTTTGCTTCACCTTTCTGGTTATGACCTTCCACTTTCAGAACTGAAAAATTTCCGCCAACTGCATTCAAAAACACCAGGTCACCCTGAGTATGGTTATGCACCAGGTATTGAAACCACTACTGGTCCACTAGGCCAAGGTATCACTAATGCTGTTGGTATGGCATTAGCTGAAAAGTCATTAGCGGCTCAGTTTAACCGTGAAGGCCACGATATCGTTGATCACTACACTTATACCTTCTTAGGTGATGGCTGTTTGATGGAAGGTATTTCACACGAAGCGGCTTCTTTAGCGGGTGTGTTGGGCCTAGGTAAATTGGTTGCATTCTGGGATGACAACGGTATTTCTATCGATGGTCACGTAGAAGGTTGGTTTGCCGATGATACGCCTAAGCGCTTTGAGTCTTACGGTTGGCATGTCATTCCTGCGGTCGATGGTCACGATTCTGATGCCATTGAAGCGGCGATTCAAGCGGCTAAAGCGGATCCTCGTCCAACGCTTATCTGTACTAAAACGGTTATTGGTTTTGGTTCTCCAAACAAAGCGGGCACACACGATTGTCACGGCGCTCCACTCGGTGCTGACGAAATTACAGCGACTAAAGCTCAACTAGGTTGGGAACACGGTCCATTTGAAATTCCTTCAGACATTTATGCTGAATGGGATGCCAAAGAAGCAGGCGCAGCAAAAGAAGCCGCTTGGAATGAAAAACTGGCCGCTTATGAAGCCGCTTACCCTGAGCTTGCAGCAGAATTCAAACGTCGTATGGCGGGTGACCTTCCTAAAGAATGGGAAGAAAAAGCAAATGCAATTATTGCTGACTTGCAAGCGAACCCAGCAAATATCGCCTCTCGTAAAGCATCTCAAAATGCACTAGAAGCGTTTGGTCAAATCCTTCCTGAGTTCATGGGCGGTTCTGCTGACCTTGCGCCTTCAAACCTAACCATGTGGTCTGGTTCTAAGTCTTTAACGGCTGATGATGCTTCAGGTAATTATGTACACTACGGTGTGCGTGAGTTCGGTATGACGGCAATCATTAATGGTATCGCACTACACGGTGGTTTCATTCCTTACGGCGCAACCTTCCTAATGTTTATGGAATACGCTCGTAACGCGATGCGTATGGCTGCATTGATGAAAGTTCAAAACATTCAAGTTTACACGCATGATTCAATTGGTCTAGGTGAAGATGGTCCAACTCACCAACCGGTTGAGCAAATGGCATCACTTCGTATGACTCCAAACATGAGCACATGGCGTCCATGTGACCAAGTTGAATCAGCAGTGGCTTGGAAACTTGCGATTGAGCGTAAAGATGCACCTTCGGCACTGATTTTCTCTCGTCAAAACCTAGCACAACAAGAGCGTAACGCTGAGCAAGTTGCAAACATTGCTAAAGGTGCTTACATTCTTAAAGATTGCGAAGTCAAGCCAGAGTTGATTTTGATTGCTACAGGTTCTGAAGTTGAACTAGCGGTTGAAGCAGCTGCGCAACTTTCTGCTGAAGGCAAGCAAGTACGTGTGGTTTCTATGCCATCGACTGATGCATTCGATAAGCAAGACGCAGCTTACCGTGAATCTGTACTACCATCTGACGTAACGGCTCGTATCGCTATTGAAGCGGGTATTGCGGATTACTGGTTCAAGTATGTTGGCCTAGATGGTCGTATCATCGGTATGACAACATTTGGTGAGTCTGCACCAGCAGGTGAGCTATTTAAAATGTTCGGCTTTACGGTTGAAAACGTAGTAGAAACTGCGAAAGAGTTAATTGCTTAATCCTTTTGAATTAAAGTAATTGCAAGATGAAAGCCGGGCATGATTGCTCGGCTTTTTTAATGCGAATTTAAAGGCGATGAGGTAATATACTGCTACTTTAGATTGATGCCACGGAATAATTATGCTTAGAATTGCTATTAATGGATTTGGTCGAATTGGACGTAGTGTATTGCGCGCTTTATATGAAAGTGGCAAAAATCAGTCGATTCAAGTAGTAGCAATTAATGATTTGGCCGAACCGGAAGGCATGGCACACCTACTACAATATGATTCGAGTCATGGTCGTTTTTTCAAAAAAGTGACCAATGATCAAGAACACCTTTTTATTCATCACAGCGATAAGGTCGAACTAGGGTTTGACTCGATTCGTATATTACATCTGTCTGATGCCAAGCTTCTGCCTTGGAAAGATTTAAATGTCGATATTGTTTTAGATTGTACGGGTAAGTTTGGCTCTCAAGCTGATGGTCAATTGCATATTCAAGCTGGGGCAAAACGAGTATTGTTTTCTCATCCCGGTGGTAATGATGTCGATAATACGATTATCTATGGTGTGAATCACGAAACACTGAGTACTAAGCATCATGTGGTATCGAATGGCTCTTGTACTACTAACTGTATTATTCCAGTGATCAAGGCGCTGGATGATAGCTTTGGTATTGAATCGGGTACAATTACCACCATTCACTCATCTATGAATGATCAACAAGTGATCGATGCTTATCATTCGGATTTACGCCGTTCTCGAGCTGCCAGCCAATCTATCATTCCCGTTGATACTAAACTTCATTTAGGCATAGCAAGAATTTACCCCAAATTTGCTGATAAGTTTGAAGCAATTTCAGTTCGAGTTCCTACAATTAATGTCACAGCGATGGATTTAAGTGTCACAGTTCACAAAAATGTCGATGTTAATGACGTAAATCAATCTATCGTGGAAGCATCTCGTTGTACATTGGACGGCATATTGGATTATACCGAAGCCCCTTTGGTTTCAATTGATTTCAATCATGATTCACACAGTGCGATAGTGGATGGTTCGCAAACTCGAGTCAGTAATTACCGCTTAGTAAAAATGCTAGTGTGGTGCGATAACGAATGGGGCTTTGCTAACCGAATGCTCGATACCACATTAACAATGGGGTCAATGCTCGATTCACAATAATATTGATTAAATTTACTGCTGTGATGAATAAATAGTCAATTTATTATTTTTTAAGCTTGAAATAATAAATGGTCACCCCCAGTATATTGGGTAATAAAGTGATTAGCCTTGTTCAGTTTACAGGGAAGCGATTTGGTCGCTAAGCTAGATAAGAAATTTGATCATTGGGCAATATGCCGGATGATAATAGTTTACATATTTTTAATTTCACTAACATTGAGAGGACAAATAATGTCTGTAATCAAGATGACTGACCTGGATCTTGCAGGTAAACGTGTATTCATTCGTGCTGACCTAAACGTGCCAGTAAAAGATGGTAAAGTAACTTCAGATGCTCGTATCTTAGCGTCTTTACCAACGATCAAAACTTGCCTAGAAGCTGGCGCAAAAGTAATGGTGACTTCTCACTTAGGTCGCCCAACTGAAGGTGAATACAACGAAGAGTTCTCTCTTGCTCCTGTCGTTAACTACTTAAACGACTCACTAGATTGTGATGTTAAGCTAGCAAAAGATTACTTAGATGGCCTTGAACTTAACGCTGGTGAATTGGTTGTTCTTGAAAACGTTCGCTTTAACAAAGGTGAGAAGAAAAATGAAGAAGAGCTGTCTAAAAAATATGCAGCACTTTGTGACGTATTCGTAATGGATGCATTTGGTACGGCTCACCGTGCTCAAGCGTCTACTCACGGTGTTGGTATGCATGCGCCAATCGCTTGTGCTGGTCCTTTACTTGCTGCTGAACTTGAAGCACTAGGTAAAGCAATGGATAACCCAGAGCGTCCACTTGTTGCTATTGTTGGTGGTTCTAAAGTTTCTACTAAGTTAACAGTACTTGAATCTTTATCTAAAATTGCAGACCAACTCGTTGTTGGTGGTGGTATTGCTAATACTTTCATTGCAGCTGAAGGCCACAATGTTGGTAAATCTCTATACGAAGCTGATCTAATAGATACTGCTAAAAAATTAATGAAAGATTGTGCGATTCCAGTTGCGACTGATGTTGCCTGTGCAAAAGCATTTGATGAAAATGCTGAAGCTGAAATCAAGCATGTTTCTGAAGTTCAAGATGATGACATGATTTTTGACCTTGGCCCAGATTCAACTAAAGCACTTGCTGACATAATCATGAATGCAAAAACGATTCTTTGGAATGGTCCAGTAGGCGTATTTGAATTCAAAAATTTCGAAGCAGGTACAGCGGGTATTTCTAAAGCCATTGCTGAATCAGCCGGTTTCTCTGTTGCAGGCGGCGGTGACACACTAGCGGCCATCGACAAGTTTGGCATTAAAGCTGATGTTTCTTACATCTCAACAGGTGGCGGTGCTTTCCTTGAGTTTGTAGAAGGTAAAGTATTACCTGCAGTTGCAATGCTTGAAGAGCGTGCAAAAGCTTAATGATTGAAAATAAGGCGGGAGAAAATGCTCGCCTTTTTTACGTTTGTAGATTTTTATCTGTTGCGTAGATCACACTATGTGAATTGAAGCGGTTTGTTGCTACAATGTTCCCGTTATCAAGCAAACGTTTATTTAATTAACGATTTCGTTCTTTGAGCGGGATTTTAAACGATAGAAAAATAGGACTAAACCCATGTCTAAGATCTTCGATTTTGTAAAACCTGGTGTTATCTCTGGTGATGACGTACAGAAAGTTTTTGAAGTAGCTAAAGAAAACAACTTTGCACTTCCAGCAGTTAACGTTGTTAACACTGACTCTGTAAACGCAGTACTAGAAGCAGCAGCAAAAGTAAAAGCTCCTGTAATCGTTCAGTTTTCTAACGGCGGCGCTGCTTTCTTTGCTGGTAAAGGCGTTAAGCTTGAAGGCCAAGGTGCACAAATCCTAGGTGCCGTTGCTGGTGCGAAATATGTACATGCTGTTGCTGAAACTTACGGTGTACCTGTGATCCTTCACACTGATCACGCTGCTAAGAAACTTCTTCCTTGGATCGACGGTCTATTAGACGCTGGTGAAAAGTACTTCGCTGAAACTGGTAAGCCTCTATTCTCTTCTCACATGCTAGATCTTTCTGAAGAACCTCTAGAAGAGAACGTTGAAACATGTGCTAAGTACCTAGAGCGCATGGCTAAAATGAATATGACTATCGAAATCGAACTAGGTTGTACTGGTGGTGAAGAGGATGGCGTTGATAACTCTGATATGGACGCATCTGAGCTTTACACTTCTCCAGAAGACGTTGCATATGCGTACGAAAAACTAAATGCTGTTAGTCCACGTTTCACTATCGCGGCTTCTTTCGGTAACGTACACGGTGTTTACAAGCCTGGTAACGTTGTTCTTACTCCAACTATCCTACGTGATTCTCAAGCGCACGTTTCTGAGAAGTTTGGCCTACCAGCTAACTCTTTAAACTTCGTTTTCCACGGTGGTTCTGGTTCTTCTGAAGCAGAAATCCAAGAATCAATCGGTTATGGTGTTATCAAAATGAACATTGATACTGATACTCAGTGGGCATGTTGGGATGGTGTTCGTCAATACGAAGCGGACAACCACGATTACCTACAAGGCCAAATCGGTAACCCAACAGGTGAAGAAGCGCCAAACAAAAAATACTATGATCCTCGTGTATGGTTACGAGCTGGTCAATCGTCTATGGTTACACGCCTTGAAAAAGCGTTCGCTGACCTTAACGCTATCGACGTATTATAATTCGTCTCTAAGTGTTTGATAAAAAACCTCGCATAAAATGCGAGGTTTTTTTATCTATGGCCTTAGGACCAATAAAAAGCATTACCTCATTGAATTCTGCATTTTGAAGTCACTTAGGTATAGTTATTAACAAATTATTTTCATTCGTAGATAAACTCTTATATATTTATAGAATTACTATCAGTTATCGATTACTGTTTTAGTAAGTCCCCTTTTGGTTATAACCTTTTATATTTATAAGGAAATCATTATGTCTTCAGAAGATGTAGTAAAAGAGCAAGTAGAACAAGCGACAAATATCGTTCCTGAAGCTGGTAAATGGTTAGAGGGTCATTCTGAACTTCTTATCCAATATGGTGTAAACATCATTTCCGCTATTCTTATTCTTTTTATCGGTAACATCATCGTTAAAATGATCAGTAACAGCGTATCTAAAGTTCTTGAAAAGAAAGACCTGGACCAAGCAGTTGTTCATTTCGTTGGTTCGTTAGTTCGTTATGTTCTATTCGTTATTGTTCTTATTGCTGCGCTAGGTAAAATTGGCGTACAAACAGCTTCTGTTGTAGCGGTTATAGGTGCGGCTGGTTTAGCGGTAGGTTTAGCTTTACAGGGCTCTCTTGCAAACTTTGCGGCAGGTGTATTGATTGTGGCATTCCGCCCATTTAAAGCAGGTGACTACGTTGAAATTGGTGGCGTTGCAGGGAGTGTTGAGTCTATCCAGATTTTTCAAACCGTATTAACTACTCCTGATAACAAAATGATTGTTGTTCCAAACGGCAGCGTTATTGGTGGTGCAATTGTAAACTACTCTCGTCATGCAACACGTCGTATTGATTATGTCATTGGTGTTTCTTATAAAGCGGATCTTAAGAAAACCAAAGAAGTTATTACAAAGGTATTAGAACAAGAGTCACGTTTATTGCAAACACCAGCACCCACTGTAGGTGTGGTTGCGTTAGCGGATTCATCAGTAAACTTCGTGGTACGTCCATGGGTTAAAACTGCAGAGTACTGGGATGTATATTTTGATTTACTACAAGCGATTAAAGAAGAGCTTGATGCAGAAGGTATCGAAATTCCATTCCCACAAATGAATGTACATTTAAACAAGCTAGAAGATTAATTTCAGCTTAGTGTAAATTATTGAAAAAAAGGCGCTTAGTGCGCCTTTTTTATTGGTAGAGTATTGTTCTACTAATCCTACTAATTATATGATCATTTTGCGTGCTAAAATCTCTGATAACTTCGTTATACTTTTCGTTTATAAGGTGTTGGTGGTAGAGCAACGATTTATCGAAAATTTATGCCTTGTTTTTAAAGTTTTTTTCTACGCAATTTCTGATCAACCAATTAATTTGGTTGGTATGAATTGAGTATATAACTAATTTCACATTTTAGAGGTTGTTATGAAAAGAGTAAGTACACGATTTCTTTCATTTATTACGCTTTGTTTGTCATGGCTGGTGGTGACGCCTGCTGCGATGGCTAATGATATTAATGTGCCAACGCTGTCGACAACTGGTTATGGGGAAGTGATAGCAAAGCCTGATATGGCTGAGTTTTCCGTTTCGATTCAATCGGATAGAAGCCAAGCAAAACAAGCTAAAGCAGCAGTAGATAAAGTGGTTGAAACCTTTATCTCTTCTTTAACAAAATCGGGTATAGCACGTAAATCGATAATGAGTGGCCATTTACGGTTGTCGCCTCAATATAACTACCCGAAAGATGGTAAACCTGTGCTCAATGGCTATCGAGCGGTACGCGACATTACTGTAACGGTAGAACAATTAGATAAATTAAATACTTATCTCGATCTGGCGCTACAAAGTGGGGTGAATAAAGTTAACAACATTAACCTTAAAGTGAAAGATGAAACTCAATATAAGCAACAAGCTCGCCAAGCAGCAATTGCAGATGCTAAGCAAAAAGCTCAACAGTTAGCCAAGGGATTTGATAGTGAGTTAAATGGTGTATGGTCGATTTTGTATCGTAGTAACTCGGTTCGTCCGGCTATGATGGCAAAAGCGGTGGCAATGGAATCTCGCTCTACAGATCAAGGTTATCAAGATGAGGAGATGATAATCAGCGATCAAGTGGATGTGGTTTTTAAATTGAAAAAATAATTGCTTTATAAAACTATAGATGAAAAAACAGCGACCATTATGTCGCTGTTTTTGTTTATATAAAAAACTTTACGTTATTTAAATTAATGTAAAATACGAGCGCGAATGGTGCCTTCTACCGCTTTCATTTTCTCTAATGCTTCTTCTGAGCGTTCCGCTTCAATATCGATTACTACATAACCCATCCCAGCGTTAGTTTGTAGATACTGCGCGGCGATGTTAATTTTGGCTTCTGCAAAAATGGTGTTAATTTGAGTCAGAATACCTGGACGGTTTTCGTGAATATGAAGTAGACGAGATGTGCCAATATGTTCTGGTAATGATACTTCTGGGAAGTTGACACAAGACAGCGTAGAGCCATTATCAGAATATTTAACTAGCTTTCCAGCGACTTCAATACCAATGTTTTCTTGAGCTTCTTGAGTTGAGCCACCAATGTGAGGAGTTAAAATCACATTATCAAATTTCATCAATGGTGATTCAAATGGGTCATTATTGGTTTTGGGCTCTACTGGGAACACGTCAATTGCCGCACCACTTAGGTGGCCAGATTCTAAAGCATCAGATAATGCAGGAATATCGACGACAGTTCCGCGAGCAGCGTTAATAAAGATCGCACCAGGTTTCATTTGTGCAAACTCATCCGCTCCCATCATTTCTTTCGTGCTCATAGTTTCTGGTACATGTAGAGAAATAATGTCTGATTTATTGAGCAATTCACTCATGGTTGAGACTTGAGTGGCATTACCAAGCGATAATTTGCTTTCAATATCGTAGTAATAAACATGCATACCCAAGTTTTCAGCAAGAATGCTCAATTGAGTACCGATGTGCCCATAACCGATAATACCAAGACGTTTTCCACGTGCTTCATAAGAAGCATCAGCACTTTTCTTCCAGATACCACGGTGAGCTAGTGCATTCTTTTCTGGAATACCACGAAGTAGCAGTAAAATCTGGCCTAGAACGAGTTCTGCAACACTACGAGTATTAGAGAATGGTGCATTAAATACAGGAATACCACGAGCTGCTGCGGCATTAAGGTTGACCTGATTGGTACCAATACAAAAACAACCTACAGCGACAAGTTTTTCTGCTGCATCAAATACTTCTTGTGTTAGTTGGGTACGAGAGCGCAGACCAATGAAGTGAACATCTTTTACCGCCTCAAGAAGCTCTTTTTCTGAAAGTGAGCCTTTGTGGTACTCAATGTTGGTGTAGCCAGCAGATTGTAGAACTTCTACAGATGATGGGTGAAGGCCTTCAAGAAGGAGAATTTTAATTTTATCTTTACCGAGAGAAACTTTAGTCATGTAACGTCGTCCTTAATAGATAATAATGATTCTGCGCATGCAATGGCATCACCACGTTTGGTGGTGAACTGGACATTCCTTGTGCGACTATTTAATTAAAATATCAAAAAAATGTGAGCTTGGGTAAGATTTTTAATGAATAAAGTATAAAAAAACGGCACTTTTAAGCACCGTTTTCTTATTGACTTTCAAAAAGAGAAAAATAGTTGATTATTCTTCGATTTTTGCACCTTCAGGTGTACCAGTAATCACCACATCTGCGCCACGGTGAGCAAATAAGCCAACTGTTACCACCCCTGCAATGCTATTAATTTTATCTTCTAATACTTTTGGATCGATAATCGATAGGTTATGAACATCTAAGATGATATTACCATTATCCGTTACGATGCCTTGGCGGTATTCAGGTGTACCACCGAGTTTCACTAGTTCACGAGCCACATAAGAGCGAGCCATTGGAATCACTTCAACTGGTAGTGGGAATTTGCCTAATACATCTACTGCTTTAGTACCATCAACAATACACACAAAAGTTTTCGACATTGCTGCGACAATTTTTTCACGGGTTAACGCTGCACCACCACCTTTGATCATATCTTTTTGTGCGTTGATTTCATCAGCACCATCGATATAAACGTCTAGACCATCCACTTCATTCGAATCGAATACGTGAATACCGAGTTCTTTTAGCCTTTCAGTTGAAGCAACAGAACTGGATACTGCCCCTTCAATTTCGTTTTTCATGGTCGCAAGCGCGTCAATAAAGTGATTAACAGTTGAACCGGTTCCCACGCCCACAATGGTATCTGGTTTTACGTATTTTAAAGCAGCCCAACCAGCGGCTTTTTTCATTTCATCTTGTGTCATGAGAACTCCTAAATAGATAAGTAATCGATTGCTTTTGAGTGTGTAGTTATCGATATTCCGTTTTAATTGGCGTGATTATAGCGACTTCTCTGTCTTTTCCCAATGCCAGATGTTATTTGGGGTCACAAATATTGGTAATGGGATATCCCAATGCTCTGCGGGAACTTGTTCTACTTGTTGGCAATCATGAGCTAAGCCGATCGGAAGAGGGCCGATTCCAGTATTAAACCATTGCTCTAGAGTGCGATCGTAATATCCTCCGCCCATTCCTAGGCGTTGTCCTGTATGGTCAAAGGCCACTAGTGGAGTAAAGATAATATCGATGTCTTTGATGAGGCAGATCTGAGTTTGATCGAGTTTAGGCTCGGTAATTCCATATTTATTATAAGTGATAGGGCTGTCAGCATGATAATTAAGGAAAAGTAAGTGGCCCTTAGAAAACGGGTGTAAAACAGGTAGAACGACTTTTTTACCTTGTTGCCATAACCACTCAATCACTGGCTTAGTATCTATTTCGCCATCAGAAGAAAGATAGATGGCGATATTGTTGGCATCATGGATAACGGGAAGTTGTTTTATTTGTTCCAGAAGTGCGATGCCAGCTGCAATTTGCTCATCAGAGGTTAAGTTAGTGCGTCGCTGACGAATCAGTTGTCGTAATTGTGAACGGGAAAGTTCAGATTGAATTGGATATTTCATAGTAAGGAATACCCCAAAGTGCCGTTGAGAATTGATGGACCTATGAACCAGCGAGTTCAAGGCGGATCCGCAATGAAAACCGTAGGCTTCTCGGTACGAGCCGAGCTTGCTCAATAGTTCTCAAATACCGATCCTGGGTTGTTGCTTATCGGCTCAGGGACTTAAATCCTCTGACAAACACTCCAGGGTAAATTTGGCTACGTTATTGAATGTAGAGTTTACGGATTCAATCGCGTTAGTTTTTGGCTAGCGCTTTGTCTAATGCTTTCGACAATTGCTCGATACGCTGTGCCATTTGCTGACTATCACTAAGTTCATTTTTTAATTCTTGAACTTCATAACAAGCATTTAAAGCTGCGATAATCAGTAGCTGTTCAATGTTGTGTACTTTAGTACGTTCAGTCATTTGGTTCAAGCGTCGGTTTAATTCATTAGCAGCAGCATGCAAGGCCTCTTCTTGTCCAGGTGGACAATTGACGCGAGTGAGTTTTCCTAATATTTCGACTTCCACTGGGGCGCACTCTTAATAGCTGATGAAAAAGTACAATCTCAAGATTAAAACCCTTGGTTAAGATTGTTCGACTGAGGGAGAAACTATAGGCTAAATTGCCTTACATGTTCAAGCATTTCAGACGCGTGGGCTTTTATTTTGCTGAATGTTGACCGATTCGCTTACAAAGTGAGTCATTTACTGAATTTTATTGATGTTGATGGCAGTTATTTGGGGATTAACATTTTCGGGCTTGGCTTTGAATTGATATACTCAAATAAAATTGACCAACCAAGTGAGACGATTCATGAGTAATATTCGCCTACCTGATTACAATCAAGCCTTAACAGAGCTGACTTCTGCTTCGTTATCGGTAACGCCGGCAGAACTACAGGGCTTAATTGCTGGAATGTTAAGTGGTGGTATTCCAACTGATAATGACAACTGGAAGACTATCTTGTTTGATTACACCAATGACGGAATGGGCTGGCCAATGAGTGCGGCGACATTAGCTGAAACGATTTACGCATTGTTGATGAAAGAGTTAAGTGGCACGAGCATGGAATTAACCATGTTGTTACCAAGTGATGATGAATTGCTTAATTATGCCGATACAGTTTCTGAATGGGTTAACCACTTTATTTCTGGTTTAGGTCTTGCCGGTTCAAGCTTAGCGAAATTATCAGCCGAAACCAAAGAAGCACTCACCGATCTAGAAGAGATTTCTAAGCTAGGAATTGATGAAGAGGATGATTTTTCTGAACAGGCGATTTTGTTAGAACAAGTGATTGAGCATGTCAAAGTATGTGTACTGACTATTCATGCCGATCTAGCAGTAAAACCTGTGGTTTCAACTGAGTCTAAAATCTTACATTAAGGTCACTTTATGAAGTGTTATGATATTGCAATTATTGGCGCTGGAATGGTTGGTGCAACATTAGCATTAGCAGCCGACCGTTTGTGTCATGGGCGATTGAGCATTGCTGTGATTGAAGCGCATCAAATGAATCAGCAGCAAGCACATCCAGGGTTTGATTCTCGCGCGATTGCATTATCTTATGGCACGGTAAGTATTTTACAACGGTTGAAATTGTGGCATCACTTTGAAGGTTTAGTCACCGCGATTACCGATATTGAAGTTTCCGATCGTGGACATCTTGGTCTTGCGGATATTACCGCAGAGAAAGAGAACGTAGATGCTTTAGGTTATGTGGTTGAGCTTGAGAATGTTGGTCGTATTTATCAGCAAGCATTGAGTGATTGTTCTGCAATTGACTATTTTTGTCCTGCGAAAGTTTCGAAAATCGAACGTACGCTTGAGAAAGTCACTGTCTCATTAAATGATGGGCAAATATTCGAGACTCGCTTGCTAGTGGCCGCCGATGGTGCACTATCAGAAAGCTGTCAACAACTTAATATTCCTTTACAAGAAATCGATTTTGAACAATTTGCTGTGATAGCGAATGTTTGTACAGAAAAACAGCCACAAGGTAGAGCATTTGAGCGCTTTACAGAAACTGGCCCGGTGGCTTTTTTACCTATGTCTCAAGGGCGAAGTTCAGTCGTATGGTGTATGCCAGAGACACGAGCACAACAGTTGATGCAGGCCGATGAAGCTACCTTAATGACTGCTTTACAACAAGATTTTGGTTGGCGTTTAGGTAAGATCACCAAAGTTGGCAAGCCAGCTTGTTATCCCTTGTTATTACGCTATCGTGACTCAGTAGTATCGCATCGTTTTGCCATTGTGGGGAATGCTGCGCAAACCTTACATCCAATTGCAGGTCAAGGCTTTAACTTGGGGATTCGTGATGTGATTAGCTTAGCAGAAGAGGTTTCGACTGCTTATCAATCGAATGGTGATATCGGTTGTTATTCTATGTTGTCTCGTTACCGACAGCGTCGTGAATGCGATCGTAACCAAACGATGTCATTAACAGCGAGCTTAGTACACTGCTTTTCAAACCATTGGCCGGCGATGCGTATCGGTCGTAACTTAGGGTTACTTGCTATCAATCATTTACCTTATATTAAGCAACCTATAGTCAAGCGTACTATGGGATTAGTGGAGCGATAACATGCAGAGTTTTGATATCACCATCGTTGGCGGTGGCATGGTAGGTCTAGCCTTAGCTGCTTCGTTTGCCGAAACTAATTTGCGTATCGCGGTTATCGAAGGGCAGGTGCCTGATGAATCATTGAATAATGCACCCGATACGCGAGTTTCCGCGTTGAGTCGCGCCAGTGAAAATTTCCTGAAAAATATTAAAGCTTGGGATGGCATCACTCATCGTCGAATTGCGCCTTATCATGCAATGGAAGTATGGGAAAAAGACAGCTTTGCTCGTTTAGAGTTTAAAGCCAATGATTTAGCTCAGTCTAACTTAGGACATATTGTTGAGAATCGAGTGATTCAATTAGCCTTGCTCGAGCGAGTCAAAAAGCTATCGAATGTCTCATTATTTATGCCAAATCGTTGCGCGACTATGGCTATCGGTGAAAGAGAAGCTTGGTTAACCCTCGACAATGGTGATTCTATTTCAAGTAAGTTGGTTGTAGGGGCTGATGGAGCGAATTCTTGGGTTAGAAACCACCAAGATATTCCATTAACGCATTGGGATTATGGTCATAGTGCGATTGTTGCGAATATTCGAACCTCAGAACCTCACCAAGGCGTTGCAAGACAAATCTTTACTCCAAAAGGACCAATCGCTTTCTTGCCGTTATCTGATCCTCATTTATGTTCGTTAGTTTGGTCTACCCACCCCAACCGTGCAGATACTTTACTTTCTCGTTCAGAGACAACGTTTAATCAGGTTTTGACTAGTGAGTTTGATACTCGACTAGGTCTGTGTAGTGTTGAAGGTGAGCGCCATGCTTTTCCGTTGAAAATGCGTTATGCACGCAACTTTGTGGTTGAGAGAGTTGCGTTAGTGGGGGATGCGGCGCACACCATACATCCACTAGCAGGCCAAGGAGTGAACTTAGGTTTTCTTGATGCGGCGAGCTTAGCGGAAGAGGTGTTGGCATTATGGCAGCAAGGAGAAGATTTTGGTCTACAGCGTAATTTGAGATCCTATGAACGCTGGCGTAAAGCAGAGGCTGCAAAAATGATCGCGGCAATGCAAGGCTTTAAAGATTTATTTGAAGGAGAAAACCCGGCTAAGAAGTTAGTCCGTGGGCTTGGAATGCAATTTATTGGTCAGTTGCCAGGAATGAAAGAAGAAATGATGAAAAGAGCCCTAGGTATTACCGGAAAATTACCAAGCTTAGCTCAAGCAAAATCTCCTCAACTGTAAATAACTTCCGTTGGAGTTAAATACACGACAGATAAACGAAAAAAGGTTGGCGATCAAAGCCAGCCTTTTTAAATTTTATTCATTTTGCCTTGCCTATAGCTTGTTTTATTCTTGCTGAAACTTGCACCTTGAAGTTACTTGGGTATAAGCACAGCGCATGCTGTTAATTTCTTGCAATGGCTCTTGGTGCATATTTATTAAATTAATCGCATACTAACAATCTTTATAGTCATTAAGGTCATTGTACTTATTGTATGAATCCATATTGTTAAATTTATATTTTTATGTGAAAAAGCATATAGCCATTAATTTTTAATGTTGTTTTAACCTGAAATGACAGTGTTTGCATCTATTGAAAAGGATGGATATTGATACTTTATTGTTTTAATTGATGATTTAGGCAAAAAAATGCCCACGAAAAAATAGCGTGGGCGAATAGTCACAGATGCATTATACAAAGTGGATATGGCTGGAAGAACCAGCACAACACTTTACTAGTCAATTCACTTAATCAAAGGATGTTATGAATTAACCTGCAAATAAATCATACATTAAAAAAATCATGATCAATATTTATTCAAAATAAATGATTAAAAATTTCTTATTTTGTTTTTTCTTGTGTGAGTAAGATCGATATTTAATGAATGTGAATGCAATAAATTGCAAGGATAAGCGATCAAGCTCTGCTTGGAAGGTTGATGATTGAATAGTTGATATAATTGGCGAAGCAGGGATTAGAGAGCCAAATAGGTGGATGTGCACTCTAACTAATTAGAGTGCATAATCTCTATTAATCTTCAAGTGAGTAAGGGAGTTTGCTAAAGCTTAATTGAGCATTTGGGAATGCTTCTAAACGAAACACAGTATCGACTTCTAAATTATTTGGCAGTACAGCGAGTGCGATTAATTTACCATCACTGAATTGATAGTAATTATTGAGCTGACCTGCACCTCGCCAGTTTTCACCTACTTGACGTTCTAATTTAAGGTTGTTGCTTAACTCTGAATGGAGTTCACCTTGCAGGCAGAATAATGCACGCTTATTAATGCCGCGATATTTAGCTCGAGCGACGGTTTCCTGACCGGTATAACAACCTTTTTGGAACGAAATACCACCGAGTGCTTGTAAGTTCATTGCTTGTGGAATGTGTTCGAGCTGTTCATGTTGGTCAATTCGCGGTAGGGCATCCGTCACATCGGCATAATCCCATAAACGTTCATCGGATAAAATAAGATCGCTATTTTTTTCAATAACTTGCTCAGCACTTTGCTTTGGTAGCATTAATAGCCATCGGTTGGTACTGATCGGCACCGCAGTCCCACATTCTAGTGAGATGACTTGTAAGTTATCTTGATCAATAGATTGGCCAGATAGTTGTGCGATAAATGAAGTCGCTTGGTGACCAATAAGACCGAGAAAAATATCAGTGCTTTGTTCGATGACTACTTTAGAAAAAATGGCGTATTTTTTTATTTCTATTAACTCTTTTTCGATAGCAGAAGCACGTTGAAACATGGCATAACCATCATTGTGATGGAATAAACGGAAAGTGCTGAGCATTTTTCCTTTAGCATCACAATGAGCACCTAGCGTTGATTGGCTTACTTCAAGCGATACCACATCACTAGTAATTTGTCCCTGAAGATAGTTTTTTTTGTCATCACCAGTCATGGTGATCGCACTCCAAGAGGCAAGGTGACAAAGGACTAAATCGGGAAAGGCTTGTGTTGATGCGAGAGGATAAGCGGTAAAAGTATCATTCCAATTCATCATAACGTCCTAGTTTATAGTTCATAAAGTTGTTCACTATGGTACTGGCGTAATTGATATTTGTCAGCATTTGTTGTGATTGTGATTGCTGCACTAGTTGCTAGACAGGTGAGCTGATAAACTTGACTAATATGCATTATGAGATGGAACCGTTATGTACACACCAGAACAAAAAGCACGTATAAAGTGGGCTTGCCGCCGTGGCATGCTAGAACTTGATGTAGTTATCATGCCTTTTTTTGAAGAATGTTTTGATGATTTAACTGAAGATGATCAAAAGTCATTTGTTTCTTTGCTTGAATGCGATGATCCCGATCTGTTTACTTGGATTATGGGGCATGGTCGTAGTGAGCATTTAGGTCACGCGAAACTTGTGGATCGAATCGTTGCCCACAATCTTAGTAAAGTGCGCTAAGCGCCATAATACAACGGCTGCTTTTTATTATCGTCACACCTATATCGCTCAAATTGGGTTTGTTGTCTTAAACAGCCTATCTATTTGGGCGATATCTGTTTCTACTCTTCCGCTCACCGCTTCAATCTTATTGATAATTTTATCTTTTTCTCTCCTCAATCAGTTTACTGTTCGTTTTGGTCACGAGGCTACTCCACCTGAATTATTTCATCCTTTAATACGAATAGATCGGCAGTTATCGGAATTTGGTCTGCAATTGCTTTTAAAAAATGGACAAGTGTTGCGGTTAATGCGTTACCAATTTGAGAATGATGAATATAAGAAATTAAATGTGGTATTGGATGAAGGGGAAAGTAACCTTTCAATTTGTCTTTTATCTCTTAAGAATCAAGATAAAAAATAGGCCTCTATTCTTGAAAAAGAGAGGCCAGAGGCTTGTTATTTACTTTGCTAATTAAAACAAAGGATTACTGGTTCGAAAGGTTTCAGGCTCTAGAATAGTTGGGCCGCTATTTTCTAACTGATCCGGATAATCCAAAGTGTAGTGTAAACCACGGCTTTCTTTACGTGCCATCGCACAGCGAACCATTAATTCAGCCACTTGTAATAAGTTACGTAGTTCCAGTAAATTATTGGATACTCTAAAGTAGCTATAGTATTCATGGGTTTCTTGTTGCAATAACTGTATACGACGTAAAGCTCGCTCAAGGCGCTTATCGGTTCGTACTATGCCCATGTAATCCCACATAAATAAACGTAATTCATGCCAGTTATGCTGCAAGATCACTTCTTCATCCGAGTTGGTTACCTGACTTTCATCCCAATATGGAAGTGTTGGTGGCAGATTTACTTTATCAAGGTTTGTGATAATGTCTTTGGCAGCAGACCAAGCATAAACCACGCACTCTAATAATGAGTTTGATGCCAGACGGTTAGCACCATGTAGACCGGTATAGGTCACTTCACCTACTGCATACAAGTTGGCTAAATCGGTTTGTCCTTGCTGATTAACCATCACACCTCCACAAGTGTAGTGGGCTGCAGGAACTATTGGAATTGGCTCTTTGGTCATATCAATGCCCAAATCGAGCAAACGCATATTGATAGTTGGGAAATGCTTTTCAATAAAGTCAGCAGGCTTATGACTGATATCTAAGTACATGCAATCCGCACCAAGACGTTTCATTTCATAGTCAATTGCACGAGCTACTATATCGCGTGGGGCGAGCTCACCTCTTTCATCAAAATCAGGCATAAAGCGACTGCCATCAGGGCGTTTTAAATAGGCACCTTCGCCACGCAATGCTTCAGTTAATAAGAAGTTGCGTGCTTCAGGGTGAAATAAGCAAGTAGGGTGGAATTGATTGAACTCTAAATTAGCAACACGACAACCTGAACGCCAAGCCATAGCAATGCCATCACCAGAAGAGACATCTGGGTTAGAAGTATATTGATAAACTTTTGAAGCGCCGCCGGTTGCTAATACTACAAATTTCGCTCTAACCGATTCCACGTGCTCTTGGTTTCGGTTCCAAATATAAGCGCCGACGACTTTTTTAGCGTCGCCGCCAATACGATCTTCGGTAATCAAATCTAAAGCGTTGTAGCGTTCTAAAAAATGGATGTTGGGGTGATTATTAACGTTATCTTGTAGATTGGTTTGCATTGCCATGCCGGTGGCATCTGCAGCATGTAGAATCCTACGATGACTATGGCCCCCCTCACGCGTTAAGTGGTGGCGAGGGTGCTCACTTTTATCACTTTCATCAAGATCAAATGGTACACCACCATCAATCAACCATTGCACACATTCTTTGGCGTTTTCAGTGATAAAGCTAACCGCATCTTTTTCACATATACCTGCACCAGCAATTAATGTGTCATTTATATGGGATTCGACACTATCTTCTTCATCGAATACCGCTGCGATACCACCCTGAGCATAATAGGTAGAGCCTTCATTTCGAGGACCTTTGCTTAATACAATTACCTTGCCATGAGGGGCAACTCTGAGTGCTAACGATAAACCAGCAGCACCACTACCAATGACTAGTACATCACATTGATGTTCACTATTTGTGTTCATAAGTTCGTTTCATTTCCTAAGCTAGTACCGAGAAATAGGGGTCGATACTTATTTGTATTCACTCAGCTGGCGCACAATGAGACTGCTCGCGCACTTGACGAAGCATTGAAATAAATCGTTATACTCAAGTGACTTTCTGGTGCTGAAACTCGCACCAGAAAGTCACTTGAGTATATAATATGCATAGATATTAAACTGAGTTTCAAGTGTTGTTTTACTTTTCCATGAAAAATATGAGAAAGTTCGATGACGATTACAGCACATTTTATGGTTAAAATGGAAAAAGTTGTTCTTTAATGAACTTTTCTCGACGCCACATGTCACAATAGTGGTCGGTGATACATCAATACTACAATATACCCTAGTGACTACCAAAGGCTGTTTACTTATAAGAACAGTAACCCAAAGGTCATTTAAGTATAATAAGAAATGCTTATGTCGTTGAGACAAAAAGTAAAACAAATAGGAGTAGGTGCTCGAAATGAGCGAGCAGTTGACTGATCAAGTTTTAATTGAGCGGGTTCAAAACGGAGACAAACAAGCATTCAACCTTTTGGTCACCAAGTATCAAAATAAAGTCTGTAGTTTGATTTCCCGCTATATTAAGAACCCCGGCGATGTGCCTGACGTGGCTCAAGAAGCCTTTATCAAAGCCTACCGAGCGCTACCCAATTTCCGTGGTGAAAGTGCTTTTTATACATGGCTTTATCGTATCGCGGTTAACACTGCGAAGAATCATATCGTCGCTCAATCACGCCGCCCTCCAGCCAGTGATGTCGATGCTGAAGATGCAGAATATTACGAATCTGGAAGTGCATTAAAAGAAATATCGAACCCTGAGAACTTAACGTTGTCAGAAGAGTTAAAGCGGGTAGTTTTTCATGCAATTGAAGCCTTACCTGAAGATTTAAAAACCGCAATGACTTTACGAGAACTGGATGGTTTGAGTTATGAGGAGATTGCAGAGGTGATGGATTGTCCTGTTGGTACGGTTCGTTCTCGGATTTTCCGAGCTCGCGACGCAGTGGAAAAGAAAATAAGACCACTGATTCAGCGATAACAATGACTAATAATGGTGAGTAAAATGACCAATAAACAGCAGATCTCAGCTCTAATGGATGGAGAGCTTATTGATCAAGCATTGATTTCTGAGATAGAGCAAGATGATAAATCTTTACAATCTTGGAGTCACTACCATTTGATCGGAGATACGCTTCGTGGTGAAACGCCAAGTAACCCAAGTTGGGATATCGCTTCTAAAGTTGCTTTAGCGCTAGAAGGTGAACCCGCTCATAACAGTTTGTCTTCGAGAAACGACTTGTCCTCAAACAAAGTTACGCCAATTTTAGAAGCTCAACCTAAGCCGGAGAAAGCTCGTGCGAGAATGCCCGCTTGGTTAAGTAATTTGACTCAAGTCGGTGTCGCAGCGTGTGTTTCATTAGTTGTGATTCTTGGGGTTCAACAATACTCTGGTTCAGACGCTAATTTAGCCTCTGATTCTGATCAGCTTCCAGTTTTACAAACAATACCTTTTGCTGGTTCAGCAGAGCCTGTTAGCCTGACTAGTGATTCAGTACGTTCACAATCGTCTGAAGCCAAAGCGATGGAACAACATCGTCGTGCTAATGAATTGATGCAAGATTATGAATTACAACTGCGTTTGAATCACATGAGTGAATAATATGTCTTTCGTGACGATTAATCCGATAGAAGCGGTATTTAAATGAAAAAAATTCTGATTAGTACTTGGTTGCTATTCAGCTTATTTAGTCAAGCAGCCTCAGCCGAAGATGTTAAGCCTTCCGCTGAGGCTTTATTGCTTAAAATGAGTGAAGCTAGCAATACCCTCAATTATGAGTTGTCTTATATCTTAGTGCGCAAGAATAGTATTGAACCATTACTTTATCGTCATGCGACTGAGAATAACAAAAATTTGGCTCATCTGGTTTATTTAAGTGGCCCGGTACGAGAAGTGATCCGTCGTGGTGATGAGATCAGTTATATTGAACCTGGACTCGATCCATTTTCTATCCGCTCAGGCAACATGGTTGCCCCCCTGATCCCTTTGATTGGTAGTAATATTAAAGAGCTGAGCAATATTTATGATTTTGTGAAGATTGGACGCTCTCGTGAAGCCGGCACCGCGTGTCAGGTGGTTCGAGTAGTACCAAAAGATGGTCAACGTTACTCTTATATTGTCTGGATTGATGAGCGCACTAGCTTGCCATTAAGGGCAGATTTAGTTGAGCGTAATGGTGAGGTTCTAGAGCAATATCGAACGATTTCTTACGCGGTGAGTGATCATATTGCGACGATTTTAGATGGGCTTAATTCTGCGAAATTACCAGATGTATTAACCTTACCAAAATCACAAGATATAGACGCTAATTGGCAGGTTAATTGGGTGCCAAATGGTTTTGAAGCCAATAGCCTTAATCGTTACCGTATGCCCATCACGGATACTGTTGTAGAAAGCCAGCTCTACAGTGATGGCCTGTTCAATTTTTCTGTCTACGTGTCGGAAATCAAAACATCCGACAGTAAACCGCAGGTTTATCGTCAAGGCCGTCGAACGCTGCAAACTTTTATCAAAGATAACCGTGAGATTTCGGTGATTGGTGATATTCCGCCACTTACCGCGAAGCGCATTGCAGATTCAGTGACATTTACCAATAAAGGCAACACACCATGATGACCGCCTTAGCAACCGTTGTTTCGATTGAACAAGAGCAAGGTATGAATACCGTGCAGTTGAGTTGTGAACAGCAAACCAGTTGCAAAAGTTGTAAATCACAAAAAAGCTGCGGCACGGGTATGGTGTCGAACGCATTAGGTAGTAAAGCGCACTTTTGGAAACTACGGACTAGCCAAGTATTACAAAATGGGCAAGTAGTTGAAATTGGTTTACCGGAAAAAAGTTTAGTACTTTCAGCTCTTATTGTTTACTTACTACCTTTGCTAACTATGATTACGGGTAGTGTGTTTGCACAGCTCGTTTTAAGACCTTGGTTAAACCTTGGTGAAGGTATTGTCATTTTGATGTTTTTCATCTGTGGTGGTCTTGGCATCTATTTCGCAAAACCCATGACTCAATGGTTAGAAAAAAAAGTCGATAGTGAAGTCTCTTTGATTCGAGTTTTAGGACAACCTATTATTTGAGATTTTCCACTCGGTTTTCTTGTTGTTTTTTTCCTAAGCATATTGGGTATAGCTACCCAGCAGGAAATTGGGTAGAATCGCTGCCACTAAAATGAAATTGACCTAGTAAAAGGGATTTCATATCCAATCCACCATTTATTTGAGTATTGTCTCCAGCCTATGAAGCACATTCGTAACTTTTCGATTATCGCCCATATCGACCACGGTAAGTCGACTCTTTCTGATCGCTTAATTCAAGTATGTGGAGGGCTGACCGAGCGTGAAATGGCAGCTCAAGTACTTGATTCAATGGATCTTGAGCGCGAGCGTGGTATCACGATTAAAGCGCAAAGCGTGACATTGGATTATAAAGCTAATGATGGTGAAACTTATCAACTTAACTTCATCGATACCCCAGGACACGTTGACTTCTCTTATGAAGTTTCTCGCTCTCTAGCTGCGTGTGAAGGTGCATTATTGGTTGTCGATGCAGGTCAAGGTGTAGAAGCTCAAACACTAGCAAACTGCTATACCGCGATTGAAATGGACCTAGAAGTGGTTCCCATTTTAAATAAAATTGACTTACCAGCCGCTGATCCTGAGCGTGTTGCGGAAGAAATCGAAGACATCGTTGGTATTGATGCGATGGAGGCGGTTCGCTGTTCTGCCAAAACTGGTATCGGTGTCGATTTAGTTTTAGAAGAAATTGTTCGATGCATTCCTGCACCAGAAGGCGACCCAGAAGCACCGTTACAAGCACTGATTATTGATTCATGGTTTGATAACTACTTAGGTGTGGTTTCTTTGGTTCGAATTAAAAATGGTTCACTAAAGAAAAACGACAAAATTAAAGTGATGAGCACTGGCCAAACTTGGGGGGTGGATCGCATTGGTATTTTCACGCCTAAGCGAGTTGATACAGATGGGCTAAATACTGGCGAAGTAGGCTGGGTAGTGTGTGGTATCAAAGATATCTTAGGTGCACCCGTTGGTGATACCTTAACTCATGCTAAAGGCGGTTGTGAGAAAGGTTTACCAGGTTTCCAAAAAGTGAAGCCTCAGGTTTATGCTGGCTTGTTCCCTGTATCATCAGATGATTATGAGAATTTCCGTGATGCATTAGGCAAATTAAGTCTGAACGATGCTTCACTATTCTATGAGCCAGAAAGCTCAGCAGCACTTGGCTTTGGTTTCCGTTGTGGCTTCCTTGGTATGCTACACATGGAGATTATTCAAGAACGTTTAGAGCGTGAATATGACCTAGATCTGATCACTACCGCACCAACGGTAGTGTATGAAGTAGAAAAGACCAATGGTGATATTATTTACGTTGATAGCCCAGCTAAGCTACCAGCAATTAATGATATTGAAGAAATTCGTGAACCTATCGCTCGCTGTAATATCTTAGTACCTTCAGACTACCTAGGTAATGTAATCACGCTGTGTGTTGAAAAACGCGGTACTCAGGTTGATATGGTTTATCACGGTAATCAAGTTGCATTGACGTATGACTTACCAATGGCAGAAGTGGTATTGGATTTCTTTGACCGCTTGAAGTCAACGTCACGTGGTTATGCATCACTTGATTACAACTTCCACCGTTATGAAAGCTCAAGCATGGTACGTGTAGATGTACTACTTAACGGCGACACCGTTGATGCATTAGCGATCATTACTCATAAAGACCAATCACAAACGCGTGGTCGTCAGTTGGTTGAGAAGATGAAAGAATTCATTCCTCGCCAAATGTTTGATATCGCGATTCAAGCAGCAATTGGTAACCACATCATTGCCCGTTCAACAGTGAAACAATTGCGTAAAAACGTAATCGCGAAATGTTACGGTGGTGATGTGAGCCGTAAGAAAAAGCTATTGAAGAAGCAGAAAGAAGGTAAGAAACGCATGAAGCAAATCGGTAATGTTGAATTACCGCAAGAAGCGTTCTTAGCTATTTTGCACGTAGGTAAAGATTAATCACGGTAATGACGTTGTTCGTTTCCGTGAGCACAAGCAAATGGCTATATCATAGGTAAATGACTATATAAAGTGAAAGGGCGATAATGCCTTTTCACTTTTGTTATTTATAGTAAACATATTAGTACAATCAGTATTATATCATAGGGAAGCCGAATCGGATGGCGAATACATTTTCATTAATCTTAGTGCTAGTGACATTAGTGACTGGCGTGGTTTGGGTATTAGAAAAGTTTGTTTGGGGCAAAAAACGCCAACAAGCGGTTGCTGATGTTGAAACTAAAACAACAGAACCCCTCACTAAGGAAGCGGCTGCGAAAATTCACCCGCAACCTTGGTGGGTAGAAAATAGCGTGTCGATTTTCCCAGTGATTGCCTTTGTTTTGGTATTGCGTAGCTTTATCTACGAACCATTTCAAATTCCATCAGGCTCTATGATGCCAACGTTATTAGTTGGTGACTTCATTTTGGTAGAAAAATTCTCATACGGTATTAAAGATCCAGTATTTCAATCTAAATTGATTGAAACTGGTGAGCCTAAGCGTGGTGATATTGCGGTATTCAAATATCCCCCACAACCAAATATCGATTACATTAAGCGTGTGGTTGGCCTACCGGGCGACACTATCCGCTATACTGAAGATAAGCAAATTTGTGTTCAAGCTGTCGGCACTGATACTTGTAAGCCTGTGGCACAGTTTGATGCGAAAGAAAGTCCATTTTATCAAGATGGCATTCCATTGATTCAAGCGAAAGAAAAGCTTGGTGAAGTGGAACATAATATTTTAATCAGTCCAGTTCGTCGCGATAACGTACAAGCATACCAGCCTCGTCCGTATCACAATGAATGGGTCGTGCCAGAAGGTGAGTACTTTATGATGGGTGATAACCGTGATAACAGTGCTGATAGTCGCTACTGGGGCTTTGTTCCAGAAGCAAACTTTGTGGGGAAAGCCACCGCCATTTGGATTAGCTTTGAGTTTGAACGTGATGCGGACAGCGTATTACCTTCTTGGATCCCTTCCGGCGTGCGATTTAATCGTATCGGCGGACTAATATAATTGAGAGAGTATGAATTCTCAGATTCCTAAATTACAAAAAAAGATTGGCTATCAATTTAATGATGTCAATCTTTTAAACCTCGCACTGACTCACCGCAGTGCGAACAGCAAACACAATGAGCGCTTAGAGTTTTTGGGCGATTCAATTTTAAGTTTTGTTATAGCTGATGAGTTATATCATCGTTTCCCTAATATTAACGAAGGGGATATGAGCCGCATGCGTGCAACTTTAGTTAGAGGTCATACTTTAGCGGAGCTAGGACGTGAATTTGTGCTTGGTGACTACTTAAAATTAGGTCCAGGCGAATTGAAAAGTGGCGGCTTCCGTCGTGATTCTATTCTAGCTGATGCCGTCGAAGCTATCATTGGTGCATGTTACCTTGATAGTGATATTGAAGTGGTACGTAAAGTCGTTCTCGCTTGGTATCAAACTCGTTTGGATGAAATTCAGCCGGGGGTATCACAAAAAGATCCTAAGACTCGTTTACAAGAGTTTTTGCAAGGTCGTCGTAAACCATTGCCTGTTTATACTGTGGCGAAAATTAAAGGTGAAGCTCACAACCAAGAATTCACTGTTTCATGCGATATTATTGGTGTTTCAGAGCCTATTGTAGGTAAAGGTACTAGCCGACGCAAAGCGGAGCAAGCTGCTGCAGAGCTAGCTTTAGGAGTCTTAGTAAATGGTAAATAAAAATGCTCCACAAGACGAACAAGAGTTCGATCTTGATGCTTACTTTGCCGGTGAAGCGCAGCCAAATCAAGTTGCCGCGGAAGATGTCGACCCTAATGAACAACATTGTGGTTTTATCGCGATTGTTGGTCGCCCTAATGTTGGTAAATCAACGCTGCTAAACCATTTACTTGGTCAGAAGATTTCGATTACCTCACGTAAACCTCAGACGACCCGTCACCGTATCATGGGGGTAGATACTGAAGGTGCGTATCAGGCTATCTACGTCGATACACCGGGATTACATATCGAAGAAAAGCGCGCGATTAACCGTTTAATGAATCGTGCGGCTAATAGCTCATTAAGTGATGTTAACTTAGTGCTATTCTTAGTCGATGGTACTCAGTGGACCGCGGATGATGAAATGGTACTCAATAAGTTGCGTATTGCTAATTTTCCAACCATATTACTGATCAATAAGGTCGATAATGTAAAAGATCGCACTGAAGTGATGGCACACATGCAAACCTTGTCTGAGAAAATGGATTTTGTCGATATTATTCCAATTTCAGCGAAACAAGGCCGCAATACTGATGCAATTCGTGAGCGAGTACGTGCAGCTTTACCACAAGCGGTACACCATTTTCCAGAAGAGTATGTGACAGACCGTTCACAACGCTTTATGGCATCGGAAATCATCCGTGAAAAATTGATGCGTTTTACCGGTGAAGAACTGCCTTATTCAGTGACGGTTGAAATTGAACGTTTCGACTACAACCCAGAAACTGATGGTTTTCATATCAATGCCTTGATCTTGGTTGAACGTACAGGCCAGAAGAAAATGGTGATCGGTAAAGGTGGTGAGAAAATAAAAACCATCGGCCGTGAAGCACGCTTAGATATGGAAGGGTTATTTGAACGTAAAGTTTATCTAGAAACTTGGGTGAAAGTAAAATCTGGTTGGGCTGATGATGAGCGTGCCCTACGTTCTCTTGGCTATATTGATGATTTATAATCGTTAATCGGAATCTCGAGACTCGTTTCTCGATATGCTAACTTCGAGAAACGAGCATTCGAGATTCAAGCTACGGAAAAATTATGTCTGACGCTTTAGGACTTCAACGCTGTTTTATCCTACATCGCCGTCCTTATACTGAAACGAGTCTCATCTTAGATGTGTTTAGTGAAGAGTACGGTCGCGTCAGCATTTTAGCCAAAGGTGCTCGTAGTAAACGTTCTAATTTAAAAGGGGTGTTACAACCATTCACACCGCTATTACTTAAATGGTTTGGTAAAGGCTCGATGCGTACGCTTAGGCAAGCCGAACCGATCAGTTTAGGTATTCCTCTCAATGGTATTAATCTTTATTCGGCGATGTACATCAACGAATTGATTAGTCGAGTAATTGAAAGCGAAACCGCCTATCCCGAATTATTTCATGATTATCTCGCTTCTTTGACGGAATTGGCACAAGCTGATAACCCTGAACCTGCTTTACGTCGTTTTGAGTTGGCCTTGCTGTCTTCATTAGGCTATGGAGTGGATTTCTTGCATTGTGCCGGCAGTGGCGAACCTGTGTCTGAAAACATGACTTACCGTTACCGAGAACAAAAAGGCTTTATTGCGAGCCTAAGAAAGGATAACTTAACCTTTCTTGGGGATGAATTGATTGCGATCAGTGAGCGCCGTTTTCTAACCAAACAACAATTACAAGCTGCTAAGCGTTTTACTCGAATGGCATTAAAGCCGTACCTTGGCAGTAAACCTTTAAAAAGTCGGGAGCTATTTATGGCACTGTCACCGCACAAAGTCATCCCGAAGACAAGGAGTTAACCATGAGTGATATTTATTTGGGTGTCAATATTGACCACATCGCAACCGTCAGAAATGCCCGTGGCACTAAGTATCCCGATCCTGTGCATGCGGCAGAAATTGCAGAGCGTGCAGGTGCTAATGGAATTACGGTTCATCTACGTGAAGATCGCCGCCATATTAAAGATCGCGATGTGCGTATTTTAAGTGAAACAATTCAAACTCGTATGAACCTTGAAATGGCGGTTACCGATGAAATGGTTGAAATTGCGATTCAAACTAAACCTGAATATGTATGTTTAGTGCCAGAAAAACGGGAAGAGTTAACCACTGAAGGTGGTTTGGATGTCGCCGGCCAGTTAGACAAAGTGAAAGCAGCAACGCAAAAATTAACTGAAGCAGGTATTAAAGTATCATTGTTTATCGATGCTTCCCGCGATCAAATTGATGCAGCTAAAGCGTGTGGTGCGCCTTATATCGAACTACATACAGGGCATTATGCCGATGCTGAATCAGATGCCGATCAACAAGTTGAATTAAAACGTATTGCCACGGGGGCTACTTATGCACACAGTATTGGCATTAAAGTCAATGCTGGTCATGGTTTGACTTATCATAACGTAGCGCCAATTGCTGCGTTACCTGAAATTTATGAATTAAATATTGGCCACTCGATCATTGGCCGAGCTTTGTTTGATGGTTTGGATAAAGCGGTTGCGGATATGAAAGCAATTATGCAGCAAGCGCGTCGTGGATAATGGCTATTGTTGGATTAGGCACTGATATTGCCGATATAGAACGTATCGACAAAAGCTTGCAGCGTTCTGGACAAGCTTTTGCTGAGCGAGTTCTTCATCCGACTGAGCTGGCTATTTTTCATGGTTTAAAGCAACAAGGCCGTTATTTAGCAAAACGCTTTGCTGCCAAAGAAGCAGCATCTAAAGCACTCGGTACTGGCATTGCTTGTGGTGTGAGTTTTCAACATTTTGAAATTGAAAATGATGAATTGGGTAAGCCAATGTTAACGCTGCATGGCAAAGCAAAAGAAATTGCTCAAGCGCAAGGTGTTAGCCAGATCCATTTATCGATTTCCGATGAAAAACGTTACGCTATGGCGACGGTGATTTTAGAGTCCTAGTAGCTAATTTATCGAGTAGTCAATTTACCTAGAGCTATAGATTAAATAATAAAAACCGAACTGTGCACTGTGAAGTGAGCTCGGTTTTTTTATTGTTGGGTATTAACCTTTATCCAACAAGATACTGCTTCGAATCTTCTTTTACTTTTTCCATTTCATCTTGCAACTCAAATAACTCAGGTTCTATTTCAGCGATATCTTGTTCAGCTCTTAACGCGGTTTCAATGGTTGCACAAAGTGTTTGTAGCTTAGGCATGCCACTATAAGCGCAGCTGCCATGTAGTTTGTGTATGGTGGTAAGTAGTTGGTTTTGTTGTTCATTGGGTTCTATCAATGCTCTTTCTATCGATTGATCAACTTCTGGTAAAAACTCAATTAACATTTGCAGCATATCCTTGGCTAATGCTTCTTTGTTAGCCGCTTGTTTTAAGGCGGTAGACCAGTCAATACTAGAAACCGTTGTCTGCTGACTAGTAGAGACGGTTGGGATGCTATCTAGTTGGTTTTCTTTTAAATCCAGCTTTTCAATGGTGCCTTGCTCTGCATAAGGGTTCCAATGGACCAGCGCTTGATGCAGTACATGCTCTTCAATCGGTTTAGACAGGTAGTCATCCATGCCGGCTTGCAATAAACGTTCTCTTTCACCGTCAATCGCATGAGCGGTGACCGCTATCACTGGAGTTTGATGGTTGAACTCGGTCTTTTTGATATTTTGACAAGCGGTTACGCCATCCATATCTGGCATTTGGATATCCATCAATATTACATCAAACTTCTGTAATTGTGCTTGCTCAACCGCCTGTGAACCGCTACTACAAGTAACAATCTCTTCTACTTGTTCTTCGAGTAAAGCGCAGATTAGTTTTAAGTTTGCTGGGTTATCATCGACCGCCATCACCTTAAGAGGTAAGGCTGCTGTTAGTGGTTGAGGCGCTGCCAATAAAGTTGATTTTGCTTGGTTTGGCAGCATAAGTTGAATCAGCTTACGGCGCACGATTGGTTTTGCGATACATTGAATTGGGTAGAGCTTGATTAAGTTTTCAGCTAATGCTAATTCCGTACTTGGTAGTCCAAGGATTAGTTGTGGCGATAGGGTTAACCCTTGCTGGATCATCGAAAATAAGTGACTTTGGTCGTGTTGGATATTTGTTGGTAAGTTGAGTAATACAATATCAAATCTATCGGGGTTATCTGCTAATTGCGCTTGATAAGTAACCTTCATGCCAGCGCGAGTTAATTGCTGCTCAATAATTGCTGCAGAAGGCATGTTCGATTCAACTAACAGAACCGACTTACCTTGTAGCGAAGAAATATCAATCTGTGGTGCAATAGGCATATTTGTGGCTTGGAAAGTAACACTAAACCAAAATGTTGAACCTTGGTGTAAGCGACTGGTTAAGCTGATTTCCCCTCCCATCTGACTCACCAGATTTTGAGTAATGACTAACCCTAAACCAGTACCACCATAACGGCGTGAAATGCTGGCATCAGCTTGGCTGAATGCTTGGAATAACTGTGCTTGCTGACGTTCTGAAATACCAATACCAGTGTCACGCACCATGAATTGTACTTCGACATTTTTATCTTGGCTTGAGCGTAACTCGGCAACAATATCTATGTTGCCACGTTCAGTGAATTTTATCGCATTACCCACTAGGTTAGTAAGTACTTGTTGAATGCGTAATGGGTCGCCAACCATGCCTTGAGGAATATTAGGATCAATATTCAAGGTGATTTCTAAGCCTTTTTCATGAGCGCTGGTGGCTTGTAAACTGACTACTTCATCTAAGGTTTCTTGCAAATCGAAAGGAATGTTTTCTAATAGTAACTTACCTGCTTCTAATTTAGAAAAGTCTAAGATGTCATTGATGATAGAGAGTAAGTTTTGGGCAGAGCGTTCAATCGTTTGTAGGTAGTCAATTTGGTTTGCGGTGAGATCAGTTTTAAGCATTTGTCTGGCAAAGCCAATCACACCATTTAATGGAGTACGTAATTCGTGTGACATATTGGCTAAGAATTCAGATTTCACTCTGGCCGCTTCTTGGGCGCGTTTCTTGGCAATATCAAGCTCAATGTTTTGAATTTCTAGCTGCTCTAGTGTTTCACGTAAATCTGAGGTGGCTTGGTCAATACTATGTTGCATTTCAACATGATATTCTGACAGCGATATCGCCATGGCATTGATACCACTTTTTAAAGTATCGAGTTCACCATGCAGTTTGCCTTCAATTCGTACATTGAGATGACCACGACGAATTCGGTCAACCACGCTTACCATGTGGGAAATGGGTAAGGTAACATCGCGCATGAGTCGATAAGCAAAAAATCCCGACAGTCCCATACCTAGTAGTAATACGATTAAAGCTGAAAAAATTTCTTGATATTGCTGTAAGCGCAATGACGATAAATCGAGTTCCATTGCGATATAACCTAAAGCTTGGTTGGGTGAAATATCTTTACCACTTGGGGTGGTAAATTGACCTTCAGCTAAGATAGGTGAGCGTAATATCATTAAATTCGGATTGGATTTAGATTGAGTGATCGAGCTAAGCAGCGGGATCGGTTTGCTTTTATCAAAAGTGAGAGACTGAAAATTAGGGTGAAAATTCGAGGTTACGAATAGTTCGTGATGGATATCAAATACCGCAATACTACGCACAATATCAGAGTGCTTACGATGGGCATAGCTGATCAGTCGGCGTACTGCCTCACGGCTTTGTTGAGTCATGCCGTATTCACTAGCGATAGCTAAAGGCTCGATAATATCTGTCCCAGACGTGATAAGCTGAGTCTCAAGATCGTTATAGCGATTTAAAGTGAAAAATATGCTTAATAATAAGCCAATGATCAACGTCGGTGCTAACGTTAATGTAATTACGCGGGCGCGCAAGCCATACCTTGTCATGATTCTTTAATTACAAGCCTGTCTGGATATGGGAAAATAGCAATAACTCTGATTATTGCCAATATGCACTTAGCTTAATCAACTAGGCGCAGTTCGACAATCATTGTTATGAATAAACACGAATTAAGCCCGATAATATATTTACTGATAAAGGCATGATGACCTTTATATATTTATGGATACTTTGCACCAATGGTCAATTTTTACCAAGCCAAGAAAAATACAACCAATAATCAAAAACATCAAACAGTGACTATTGATAAGCTCGATCATCAAGGTGCCGGTATTGCGTATTACAATAATAAACCTATGTTTGTGGAAGGTGTACTGCCAAAAGAAAAGGTGCTGGTTCAACTAATTGAAGAGAAAAGTAAATATTCACGCGCAAAAATTATCAACATACAACAGGCGAGTAGTCAGCGAGTTGAGCCTTTTTGTCCACATTATAAAATTTGTGGTGGATGTAATATGCAGCATTTGGATCATGATGATCAAATTACGCATAAGGCCACATCATTACATCATTTAATGGCAAAATTCGGTCAACCTAATCTTGTTATGGGGGAGACTATCCGTTCCAAGAGCACGGGTTATCGACGCCGAGCACGCATTAGTATGCTGTTTGATAGTAAGCAGCAACAATTACAATTTGGCTTTAGACAAAAAGCCAGTAAACAAATTGCAAACGTCACGGATTGTCCGGTTTTAGAGCCTGTATTAAACGAACTGCTGCCTGAAATAAAATCCATGCTGCAAGCCTTTGATAACCCAAGATCGCTAGGGCATGTTGAAGTGGTGTTTGATGGACAGCGTAAAGCCTTGTTATTACGCCACACCGCGTCATTAACCGAACAAGAACAACAAAGCTTATTGGCGTTTGCTCAGCGACATGAGGTGACAATTTACTTGTTAGGCAACAGTGGTGAACTAGACTGTTTGACGGGTGAGCCTCTACAATGCATCGAGACAGATAACAAAATTGATTTTCTGCCGACAGACTTTATTCAAGTAAACCAAGCAGTAAACCAAGCAATGGTTGCTCAGGCGATTTCATGGTTAGAGGTCACTAAAAATGATCGCATACTGGATTTATTCTGTGGTTTAGGTAATTTTAGTTTGGCGCTCGCTCAGCAAGCTCAATCGGTTGTTGGGGTTGAAGGTATTCAAGCTATGGTAGATAGAGCAAGATCCAACGCCCAAATTAATCAACTAAATAACCTAGAGTTCTATCAAGCTGATTTAGAACAAGACTTCACTCAAACATCATGGGCTAAAAAGGCGTTTGATAAAGTGCTACTCGATCCGGCCCGAGCAGGAGCATCCGGCATTATTGATAAAATGTTGGAGTTGGGCGCTAAAAGTGTGCTTTATGTTTCGTGTAACCCGGCGACATTAGCCAGAGATAGCTATAGTTTACAAAAACAAGGTTATCAGCTGAAAAAGTTAGGCATGATCGATATGTTCCCACATACCAGTCATTTAGAATCAATGGCGCTGTTTGAAAAAGTCGCCAAAAAAGTAGATAAGAATAATCTTAAGAATAAAAAGCCGACGAAACTGAAATTATTTTAATAGCTATTTTTTATAAGTAAGAAAAAGGGGCTTTATGAGTGAACGAAGAAAGTCTCTATATTTTGTCGGATATGCATTAGCATCACCTTTAAAGATTAGATAAACAGGATAGTGTAATGGTCGCAGTTAGAAGCGCACATTTGAACAAGAACGAAGAGTTTGAACTGGAATCTTGGATTGCAAGCTTGAATCAAGACGGCAAGACTAGCAATAAATTGACGCAAGTCTATCAAGCGTGTGAAAGCTTACTAAAAGATCATCCAGAGCAATCATTACTACTATGGCGTGGTCGAGAGATGATTGAAATTTTGATCACCTTGTCGATGGATCGACCAACTTTATTAGCTGCGCAGCTTTTTCCTATCGTGACGGCAGGATTATTTGAACGTGAAGCCTTAGTTGAAAAGTATGGCAAAGAAATCGTAAAGCTGATTGATGGCGTAGAAGAAATGGCCGCGATTGGTCAGCTAAACGTTAGTCTTGATGACTCAGAAGCTTCAGAGCAAGTGGATAACGTACGCCGTATGCTATTGGCGATGGTCGATGATTTTCGCTGCGTAGTCATAAAACTTGCTGAGCGTATTTGTAATTTACGTGAAGTGAAAAATGAGCCAGATGAAATTCGTCAAGCAGCGGCAAAAGAGTGTGCCAATATCTATGCTCCTCTGGCAAATCGATTAGGTATCGGTCAGCTTAAATGGGAAATTGAAGATTACGCCTTTCGTTATCAGCAATCTGACATTTATAAAAAAATTGCCAAACAGTTGTCTGAGCGTCGAATCGTTCGAGAGCAATATATTCATGATTTTGTGACCAATTTATCCAAAGACATGAAAGTGGCCAATATTAATGCTGAGGTCAGTGGCCGGCCAAAACACATTTATAGTATTTGGCGAAAAATGCAGAAAAAGAATCTCGCATTTGATGAATTGTTCGACGTGCGAGCGGTGAGGATTATTGCCGATCAATTGCAAGACTGTTACGCCGCCCTAGGCATGGTACACACTAAATATAAGCACCTACCTAGTGAGTTTGACGATTACGTTGCTAATCCTAAACCTAATGGATATCAATCGATTCATACCGTGGTACTTGGCCCTGAAGGCAAAACTATTGAGATCCAAATTCGTACCAAGCAAATGCATGAAGATTCCGAGCTTGGGGTTGCCGCGCACTGGAAATATAAAGAAGGGAGTTCGGCTGGCCGCAGTGGTTACGATGAAAAGATCACCTGGCTACGTAAGCTGATTGATTGGCAAGAAGAAATGGCGGATTCTGGCGAAATGCTAGATGAACTACGCAGCCAAGTATTTGATGACCGTGTGTATGCCTTTACACCGCGCGGCGATGTGGTTGATCTACCGATGGGCGCAACGCCACTGGATTTTGCCTACCATATACACTCTGAAGTCGGTCATCGTTGTATTGGTGCAAAAGTAGGCGGACGCATAGTACCGTTTACTCATAAACTGGCGATGGGCGATCAAGTTGAGATTATTACTCAAAAAGAGCCGAATCCATCTCGTGATTGGCTCAATCCTAATTTAGGATTTGTCCATTCAGGCCGTGCTCGCGCCAAAATTAACGCTTGGTTTAGAAAGCAAAGCCGTGAGAAGAACCTTGAAGCAGGTAAAGATATCCTGGAGGTGGAACTGCAAAAAATTGGCGCGACGCTAAAAGATGCGCAACAGTACGCGTTAAAACGTTTTAACGTGAATACGCCTGATGAGCTATATGCTGGAGTTGGCAGTGGCGATTTACGCATTAATCAAGTTATCAATCACATTAATGCCTTGGTGAACAAGCCAACCGCCGAAGAAGAAGATCAGCAAGCACTGGCCAAACTGCAAGAATCACAAGTGTCGCAACAAAACCGCCCTCGTAAAGATGCGGTGGTGGTACAAGGGGTCGATAACCTTATGAACCACTTGGCTCGCTGTTGTCAGCCTATTCCTGGTGATGAAATTTGTGGTTATATCACTCAAGGTCGAGGCATTTCAGTGCATCGTAGCGACTGTGAACAACTTGAAGAATTAAAGCATCATGCACCAGAACGTATCATTGAAACTGTATGGGGAAGCGGCTTTACTGGCTTGTACATTCTGACGATTCGAATTGAAGCTCTAGAGCGCGGTGGACTACTTAAAGATATTACCGCACTGTTTGCCAATGAAAAGTTGAAAGTCAGTAGTATGAATGGCCGTACTGATTACAAACGTCAGATAGCGATTATGGATTTTAATTTAGAAGTGCAAAATGTGGAAATCTTATCGCGGATTATCGCTCGGATTGAACAGCTCAAAGATGTATTAAGAGTGAAGCGTCTGAAATAACCGAATCAGTGCCAATATCAACACCGCTTAATCTTATAAGCGGTGTTTTACTATCTGAATCTCACTGTTACTAGAAAGAATATAAAGAGAAAGTCATGACAATACCAATTGAACAGCTCAAATCCATCATGCAACAGTTACGTGATCCTGAAAATGGTTGTCCTTGGGATAAAAAGCAAACTTTTGATTCTATTGTGCCTCACACCATCGAAGAAACTTATGAAGTGGCGGATGCGATCCTCAATCAAGATTGGAAAAACCTACAAGAAGAGCTAGGTGACTTGTTGTTTCAAGTGATTTTCTACAGTCAGTTGGCCAGCGAGCAACAACTATTTGATTTCGAAGATGTGGTGAAAGGGGTGAACGAGAAACTCATACGTCGCCATCCTCATGTTTTTGCAGATGAAAATATTGAGACAGAAGATGAACTGAATGCGCGTTGGGAACAAGAGAAGCAAAACGAAAAATTACAGCAAGGCAAAGTAGAGGAAAGTATTCTAGACTCTATACCAAAAGCATTACCAGCTTTATCACGAGCTAATAAATTACAGCAAAAATGCGCTAAATACGGCTTTGATTGGGGCACCTTAGGTCCTGTCGTTGATAAGGTTCACGAGGAAATCGATGAGGTCATGGAAGAAGCCTTACAAGTTGATAAAAATGAGCTGCGCATTGAAGAAGAGCTTGGCGACTTAATGTTTGCGACGGTCAATTTAGTTAGGCATCTAGGCAAAGACCCTGAAGTGGCTTTGGCTAAAGCAAACCATAAATTTGAGCGCCGTTTTCGTGGGGTAGAATCTATTATCTATGGACAAGGTAAAGAATTGATGGATTGCTCTTTACAAGAACTTGATATTCAGTGGGAAAATGTAAAATTAGCAGAAAAAAGAATATAACCAATACTTTTTATGCTTATTAATTGTTTTATATAGAGATTATTTATCTGTAATACGAGGCTTCCCTTGCGGAGATAGCTAAATTGATTTGAAGCAAGAAATAAATTAATCGAGTGTGATAGATTTCACGTTGTAGCGGAAAAGGGGTTCTGGTATATTTTCATCCCGTCCAGAAGAAATCCATTTCCCTCATTCAACCAATTTCAGGTTAAGCATGACGACAAATTACATTTTTGTTACTGGTGGGGTCGTATCCTCTCTAGGTAAAGGTATTGCAGCAGCATCACTTGCAGCGATTTTAGAAGCTCGTGGTCTTAAAGTGACCATGATGAAACTAGATCCATACATCAACGTGGATCCAGGCACAATGAGCCCGATTCAACATGGTGAAGTATTCGTTACTGAAGATGGCGCTGAAACCGATCTCGATCTTGGTCACTACGAACGCTTTATTCGTACCAAGATGAGTAAACGTAATAACTTTACGGCAGGTCGTGTTTACGAAGATGTTCTACGTAAAGAACGTCGCGGTGACTATCTAGGTGCAACCATTCAGGTTATTCCTCATATCACAAATTCAATCAAAGACCGCATTATTGCTGGCTCTGAAGGTCACGATATCGCGATCGTTGAAATTGGTGGTACGGTAGGTGATATTGAGTCTCTACCATTTATGGAAGCCATTCGTCAGTTAGCAGTTGAAGTTGGTCGTGAGAATGCATTATTCATGCACTTAACTTTAGTTCCTTACCTTGCAGCAGCAGGTGAAGTGAAAACTAAGCCAACCCAGCACTCTGTAAAAGAATTACTTTCTATTGGTATTCAACCAGATATTTTAGTTTGTCGTAGTGATCGTATCATTCCGGCTAACGAACGTAAGAAAATTGCACTATTCTGTAATGTGCAAGAAAAAGCCGTGATCTCAATGAAAGATGTGGATTCTATTTATAAGATCCCACAACTGATTCGTGCGCAAGGCTTAGATGACTTAGTGTGTACTCGTTTTGGTATTAGTGCTCCTGAAGCCGACTTGACCGAATGGGAACAAGTGATTTACGAAGAAGCAAATCCAACCGGTGAAGTGACTATCGGTATGGTTGGTAAATACACTGAATTACCAGATGCATACAAATCGGTTAACGAGGCATTAAAACATGCAGGCTTGAAAAATCGTCTAAGTGTTAACATTAAGTATATTGATTCTCAAGATCTTGAATCTAAAGGTGTTGAGTTACTTGAAGGCATCGATGCGATTTTAGTTCCTGGTGGCTTTGGTGACCGTGGTGTTGAAGGTAAAATTCTTGCCGCTCAGTATGCTCGTGAAAACAAAATTCCATATTTAGGTATTTGCTTAGGTATGCAAGTGGCACTTATTGAATATGCGCGTAATGTTGCGGGTATGGAAGGTGCACACTCAACTGAGTTTAACAAAGAAACGAAATTCCCTGTGGTTGGCTTAATCACTGAATGGGTAGACAAAGAAGGTAATGTTGAAGAACGTACTGAAGCATCAGATTTAGGTGGCACGATGCGCCTTGGTTCTCAACTTTGTCACCTAGAAAAAGGCACGAAAGCGTACGAATTGTACGGTAATGCTCAAATTCATGAGCGTCACCGTCACCGTTACGAAGTGAACAATAACTTGCGTCCTCAAATTGAGAAAGCAGGTCTGAAAGTCTCTGGTCTTTCTGCTGATAAGAAATTAGTGGAAGTAGTTGAAAACCCGAACCACCCGTGGTTTGTCGCTGCTCAGTTCCACCCTGAATTCACATCAACTCCTCGTGATGGTCATCCATTATTTGCAGGTTTTGTAAAAGCGGCTGGTCAAAACCAACGCGGTGAATTTGAATAATTGCCTTTGGCAACGAATCTAATTAGCTAAAGGTCTAATTGGAAATAATTTGAAAGTAAGATGTAAAAGGGATACGGGTAGTGGCTTTAATTGCGCGACTACCCATTAAATTGACATTTATATTTAAATTGAACGAGAGGAAACATCAATGTCTAAGATCGTTAAAGTTCTAGGTCGCGAAATCATCGATTCACGTGGTAACCCAACAGTAGAAGCGGAAGTACACCTAGAAGGTGGCTTTGTAGGTATGGCTGCTGCTCCATCTGGCGCATCAACTGGTTCTCGTGAAGCGCTTGAATTACGTGACGGTGACAAATCACGTTTCCTAGGTAAAGGTGTTCTTAAAGCTATTGAAGCAGTGAACGGCCCAATCGCGTCTGCTCTAGTAGGCAAAGACGCTAAAGACCAAGCTACAATCGACCAAGTAATGATCGATTTAGACGGCACTGAAAACAAATCTAACTTTGGTGCAAACGCCATTCTTGCTGTTTCTCTAGCAAACGCAAAAGCGGCTGCTGCATCAAAAGGCATGCCTTTATTTGAGCACATCGCTGAACTAAACGGCACTCCAGGTGTATTCTCTATGCCTCTACCAATGATGAATATCATCAACGGTGGTGAGCACGCAGACAACAACGTTGATATCCAAGAATTCATGATTCAACCAGTTGGCGCGAAAACAATCAAAGAAGCTCTACGTATCGGCGCAGAAGTATTCCACAACCTAGCTAAAGTACTTAAAGCTAAAGGCCTAAGCACTGCCGTTGGTGATGAAGGTGGTTTTGCTCCTAACCTAGAATCAAACGCTGCTGCACTCGCTGCAATCAAAGAAGCGGTTGAGCAAGCTGGCTACGTTCTTGGTAAAGACGTTACTCTAGCGATGGACTGTGCTGCATCTGAGTTCTACGACAAAGAAGCGGGCAACTACAACATGAAAGGTGAAGGTAAAATCTTCACTTCTGAAGAGTTCAACCACTACCTAGCTGACCTAGCTAACCAATACCCAATCGTTTCTATCGAAGATGGTCTTGACGAATCAGATTGGGATGGCTTTAAGCACCAAACTGAACTACTAGGTGACAAACTTCAACTAGTAGGTGATGACCTGTTCGTAACTAACACTAAGATCCTTGCTAAAGGTATCGAAATGGGTGTTGCTAACTCTATCCTTATCAAATTCAACCAAATCGGTTCTCTAACTGAGACTCTAGCTGCAATCAAGATGGCTAAAGATGCAGGTTACACAGCTGTAATCTCTCACCGTTCTGGCGAAACTGAAGATGCAACTATCGCTGACCTAGCGGTAGGTACTGCTGCAGGCCAAATCAAAACGGGTTCTATGAGCCGTTCTGACCGTGTTGCTAAGTACAACCAACTTATCCGTATCGAAGAAGCTCTAGGTGCTAAAGCTCCTTTCAACGGTCTTAAAGAAGTTAAAGGTCAATAATTCATCATTGAATTAGTTTGATTGATACTTTGAAATCCTCGCTTCGGCGGGGATTTTTTTTGTTTACGGAAATGGAAAAGACAGAAACGTTACTCGGGACTCGGCCGTTTCACTTCTCATGGCTCGAAAGTATCGCTTTGGCTTTTCCGAGAAACAAGCAGCGTAGCGCCCGAGATACGAACTACGGCTCTCATCTTCTTTCCAACTTTTCACCTGTATTATTATGCTTCAATTCTTCGAATGAGGTATCATTAGCGTAAGAATTTTATAGCGAGTAGATGATGCGGATATTTACTTTAGTACTGATTGCCATCTTGGTTATTCTGCAGTATGACTTATTTTTTGGTAAGAACGGCGTTCTTGATTACCAAGCGGTTCATTCTGATATTGCAGTGCAACAAGAGGTGAATAATAGTTTGAAAAAGCGCAATCACCTGATGTTTGCCGAAATTGATGATTTACGCCAAGGGCTAGATGCGATTGAAGAGCGTGCTCGTCATGAATTGGGTATGATCAAAGATGGTGAAACTTTTTATCGAATTATTGGTGATGATTCAGAAGCCAATACCACGTTTAACTCTGATGATAATTAAGCATGACTGACTTTCCACAGCAGTTTGCTGTCGTCGTACCAGCTGCCGGGGTTGGTAAACGTATGCAAACCAACCATCCTAAGCAGTACTTATTTTTACATGATAAAACCATTCTTGAACATACGGTCGAAAACTTATTATCACATCCGCAAATCGAATTGGTGGTGATTGCGGTGAGCGACGGCGATGAATATTTCTCAGATCTTGGCTTAGCTAAAGCTGACAATGTTATCCGAGTCGCTGGTGGGGAAGAGCGTGTTGATTCCGTACTTTCCGGGTTGGAATATCTATCTCAAAATCATGTCGACCAATATTCATGGGTCATGGTGCATGATGCAGCGCGTCCTTGCTTAACTCATGACGATATCAACAAATTAATTAATCAGTGCCGGCAAGCGCACCGCGGTGGCACTTTAGCCGCGCCAGTACGTGACACGATGAAACGTTCTTGTGTGCAAAATGGCTTGAATACCATTGATCAAACCGTCGATCGTAATCAATTATGGCACGCATTAACACCGCAGCTTTTTCCACTGATTGAACTAAAATCAGCTTTAGTCGATGGATTAATCAATCAAAAGGTTATTACTGATGAAGCCTCCGCGATGGAGCTGTCAGGTTACCAACCTTTATTGGTTCAAGGTCGCTCCGATAACCTTAAAGTCACCCAGCCTGAAGATTTGGCCCTAGCGGAATTTTTCCTATCTCAGCGTAAATAAATAATAGGTAATGTAATGATTCGAATCGGTCATGGTTTTGACGTGCATAAATTTGGTGGTGAAGGCCCAGTTATCATTGGTGGTGTCGCCATTCCTTATGAACAAGGTTTAATTGCTCACTCTGATGGCGATGTTGCGCTACATGCACTAACCGATGCTTTACTAGGGGCGATTGCGGCTGGAGATATCGGTAAGCATTTTCCAGATACCGACGATAAATGGAAAGGCGCAGATAGCCGATCTTTACTACGCGAAGTGTATCATTTTGTTAAACAGAAAGGTTATGTATTGGGCAATGCAGATGTCACTATCATCGCTCAAGCACCGAAAATGCTGCCATTTATTCAAAGCATGCGCGAAGCCATCGCCGCTGATTTAGAAACTGATATTGATAATATTAATGTCAAAGCGACCACTACCGAAAAATTGGGTTTTATCGGTCGTAAAGAAGGCATTGCATGCGAAGCGGTTGCGTTAATCGTTCGCCAATAAATTTTATAAATAAAAAAGATCTTAATTCATGACTGATATTCTAGCGCTATTTGCATACTTACTGGGTAAACCTGTAGCTCAAGCCAAACTGAAATCTAAAGCGGAGGATTTTCAAGTTATTGAAGATCTTGGTTTTGAATTTTCTGGTGATGGCGAACACTTGATGGTGCGAATTCGTAAGCAAGGTGAAAACACGACCTTCGTTGCCAATGAAATCGCGAGATTGTGCGGCGTGCCATCGAAAAATGTCGGCTGGGCAGGTTTAAAAGATCGCCATGCCGTGACTGAACAATGGTTAAGCGTTCACTTACCAAAGCCGGATATGAGTTTTGATACTAAAGCTTTAGAGCAACAGTACCCAAGTATTAAAGTGCTTGAGACCGCTCGTCATAATAAAAAACTGCGCCCGGGTGATTTAGTCGGTAATCAGTTCGTGATTCGTCTGGTTGATGTGACGGATATTAATGATGTGATTGAGCGTCTGGAAAAAATTAAACAAAGCGGCGTGCCAAACTACTATGGTTCACAACGTTTTGGTCGTGATGGTAATAACTTGGCGGAAGCTCGTCGTTGGGGGCGTGATAATGTGCGCACTCGCAATCAAAATAAGCGCAGCATGTATCTGTCGACCGCACGTTCTTGGATCTTCAATCATATTTTGTCCCATCGAATTGAAAATGGCTTGTTTAACCAACTGGTTGAAGGCGATTTAGTTCAAAATGCTCAAGGCGAATTACTGACCATAGAAGCCGATACGCTAGAATCACTACAATCTCAACTTGAACAAGGCAGCGTATTTTTAACTTCAGCATTAGCGGGAGATAATGCACTTCCAACTCAAGGCTTAGCACAACAACTTGAAAATCAATTTCTAGATGCCGAAGAAGATTTGATGAAGCTTATCCGTGGTAATCGTATGCGTCATGATCGTCGTGTGGTGGGATTAAAAGCTGATAACATGAATTGGCAAGTTGATGGCTGTGATGTTGTGGTGTCGTTTTCTCTACCAGCAGGATGCTTTGCTACCTCGATTTTAAGAGAAGTTGCTGATGCGGTTGAAGTAGAGCGCGTTTACGCAGACTAGTGTCAGGTTCAACAAGGAAGAATAATGAAAATATTATTAAGTAACGATGATGGTGTGAATGCCAAGGGGATCAATACCTTAGCCGAGGTATTGTCAGAGATCGCTGAGATCATCATTGTGGCGCCGGATCGTAATCGATCGGGTGCTTCAAATTCATTAACATTAGAAACACCGCTTCGAGTGACACAAGTCCGCCCAAATGTCTATTCCGTGCAAGGGACTCCAACCGATTGTGTCCACTTTGCTTTAAACGAATTATTAAAGTCGGATATGCCCGATTTAGTAGTTTCTGGGATCAATCATGGTGCAAACCTAGGTGATGACGTGTTGTATTCCGGTACCGTTGCGGCAGCAATGGAAGGACATTTTCTAGGTGTTCAATCGATAGCCATTTCGTTGGTGGGGCAAACGCATTTTGATACTGCGGCACAAATTGCGAAAGATCTAGTTTTACAGCATGTGAAGAAGCCGGTTCCGGCTAATCATTTGATCAGCGTTAATGTACCGGATTTAGCACTCGATCAGCTTGGGGCGACTCGAGTGACTCGACTTGGTGCACGTCATCATGCGGAAGATATGATTAAACAAAAAGATCCACGTGGCGCTGATATCTACTGGCTTGGTCCTCCGGGAAAAGAAGCGGATGCGGGTGAAGGTACTGATTTCTATGCCATAGAAAAAGGCGAAGTGTCGATTACACCATTACGCGTTGATCTTACGGCACATGAAGCGATAGATAAAATGAAACACTGGGTTAGCCCAAAATAAACATCACAGGCAATAATGAAGAATATTAAAGCAGATCAACTCGTTTCTATTTTGCAACACAAAGGCATTAAAGATCCTCAACTTCTAGAGATAATGAGAAGTTTGCCTCGTGAGTATTTCTTATCTGAAGCGATGCGTCATCAAGCGTATGATAATAATGCGCTGCCTATTGGGGCTGGTCAGACAATCTCTCAGCCTTATATCGTTGCAAGAATGACCGAGCTATTGAATTTAAAACACAATAGTAGAGTACTAGAAGTTGGCACAGGATCGGGTTACCAAACCGCCGTATTGTCAAAAATGGTTGATCATGTTTATTCAATAGAACGCATTAAGTCATTACAGTGGGATGCCAAGCGTCGTTTGAAACATTTAGATATTTACAATGTCTCAACTAAGCATGGTGACGGCTGGAAAGGTTGGCCATCGAAAAGTCCTTTTGATGCGATTATTGTCACTGCAGCGGCTTCTCACCTGCCGCAAGCGCTAGTTGAACAATTAGCTGAGGGGGGGGTTCTTGTGGTGCCAATAGGTGATGAACATCAAGAATTGATAAAAATTGAAAAGAAAGCAGGGGAGTGTATTTCTACTTTGGTAGAAGTCGTGCGTTTTGTTCCTCTAATCTCGGGCGATTTAGCCTAATAAACGAAAGGTACTCAGGTTGCTGTCGATAAGAAATGCGCTAATTGCTTTGTTTTTTCTCACTTTTTTAGTAGCGTGTTCATTGAACTCGGCTAAAAATGAGCGTGGTAGCTATAAGGGGAGTTACTACGTTGTTGAAAAAGGTGATTCGGTATATTTGATTTCTTATCTCGCAGATAAAAATGTTAATGACATCATTAACTTCAACCATCTAAAGCCCCCTTACATAATTCATCCTGGTCAAAAATTAAACTTGTGGCGTCCGGTTTATATCCCACCAGCATTTGATGGTACTGGTGCTGGAGATAGTCAAGTAGCCTCCACTTCTACGACTAAAGTGGCACAAAAACAGAATACTTCCCCAGTTGTGCAATCAAAGTCAAAGGAGTATGTTGAATCCCAAGTAACACAAAATAATAATAAACCTGTCACACAATCGACACCGAGTAATGACAAAGTAAAACGCTGGGTGTGGCCAACAAAAGGACGAGTCATTAGCAAGTTTTCGGTTGGTGACCAAGGTAACAAAGGGATAGATATCGTAGGGCAGCGAGGGCAAGACGTAGTATCAACCGCAGCAGGTGTTGTGGTATATGCTGGTAATGCACTTCGAGGTTATGGGAATCTGATTATTATTAAACATAATGATGAATATCTCAGTGCTTATGCCCATAATGATAGTTTATTGATAACAGAAGGCCAGTCTGTAAAAACTGGCCAGAAAATTGCATCGATGGGGAGTACGGGCACCAATAGTGTTCGACTACACTTCGAAATTCGATATAAAGGTAAGCCAGTGAATCCAGAAAGCTACTTGGACTAGAGCTCTTTTGAAATACACCGACTTACAATAATGACATATTAAGTTGTTATGTCTTGCTAAAACTTTATTCGCCAAGGGGAGGCGCTTATGAGTATCAGCAATGCAGTAACCAAAATAAACGACATCGATGATTCTGAATTTGATGTTGAGGCTCTTGCAGCCGAAGCAGTTTCACAAAAAGTAGAAGCCAAAGAAGAGTATGAAGTTTCGGCTAAAAGCCTTGATGCGACTCAGCTCTATCTTAGTGAAATTGGCTTTTCTCCACTCTTAACGGCAGAAGAAGAAGTACTTTATGCTCGTCGAGCACTTCGCGGTGATGCAGCAGCACGCAAGCGTATGATCGAAAGTAACTTACGTTTGGTCGTTAAGATTTCTCGCCGTTATAACAGTCGTGGTTTAGCACTACTTGACCTGATTGAAGAAGGGAATTTAGGTCTGATCCGTGCAGTTGAAAAATTTGATCCAGAACGTGGTTTCCGTTTTTCAACTTATGCAACTTGGTGGATTCGTCAGACCATCGAACGCGCTTTAATGAATCAAACACGCACCATTAGGTTGCCTATCCATGTAGTGAAAGAACTGAATATCTATTTGCGTACTGCTCGTGAGTTGGCACAAAAGCTAGATCATGAACCAACCGCAGAAGAAATTGCTTTCCAACTCGATAAGCCTGTGGAAGATGTCAGCAAAATGTTGCGTTTGAATGAGCGTGTTAGCTCAGTTGATACACCTATTGGCAGCGATGGTGATAAAGCACTGTTGGACATTATTCCTGATATTAATAACTCAGACCCTGAGGTTTCGACTCAAGATAACGATATTAAGTCGTCGTTGATTGATTGGTTAGATGAACTGAATCCGAAACAAAAAGAAGTCTTGGCACGCCGCTTCGGTCTTTTAGGCTATGAGCCATCAACTTTGGAAGAGGTTGGCCGTGAGATTAATTTAACTCGTGAACGGGTTCGTCAAATCCAAGTCGAAGGCTTGCGTCGCTTAAGAGATATCTTAATGAAGCAAGGTTTGAGCATGGAATCATTATTCGATGCTGAATATGAATAATTCATTTATTTATAAGATGATCAGATAAAATAAAGGGGAAACTATGATGGTTTCCCTTTTTATTTTTTGAGTTAATATCATCCTAGTTCCTAGTTCCTAGTTCCTAGTTCCTAGTTCCTAGTTCCTAGTTCCTAGTTCCTAGTTCCTAGAAGGAGCATGTTCGTGGCTCGTATCTCGGCCGCTGCGTTGCTCGTATCTCGATAAAGCGTTTTCTTGTCCGAGCTACGAGATCCCGTTTTTTACTCGTTTCTAGGACATTAAGTTTTTAAGACGGTATAAGGCATCCAATGCTTCCCTTGGGCTCATATCATCGGGATTAATTAAAGTTAATGCTTGTTCCACTTCGCTGATTTCAGGAATTAAACTTAACTGCTGCTCAACGGTTTGATTGTGCATATTGGCAGTAGATTGAGTTGAATTGCTTTGTTCTGCTTTTTGGTGACCAAGTGATTCTAATTGTTGTAGTTTCGCTTTAGCTTGTTTAATCACTGATTTTGGCACACCAGCTAAACTGGCTACCGCAAGCCCATAAGATTTACTTGCGGCACCTTCTTGAACGGCGTGCATAAAGGCAATGCTATCACCATGTTCAATGGCATCTAAATGTACATTTGCAAGATGAGCGATTTGGTTCGGCAGTTCGGTTAATTCAAAGTAATGCGTGGCAAATAACGTCATGGCATTAATTTTTGTGGCTAGCCAATCGGCACTGGCCCACGCTAATGACAGACCATCATAAGTACTCGTCCCACGACCAATTTCATCCATCAGTACTAAGCTGTTTTTAGTTGCGTTATGTAAGATATTGGCAGTTTCGGTCATTTCTACCATGAAGGTTGAACGACCAGATGCCAGATCATCTTGTGCACCAATTCGAGTAAATATACGATCAATCAAGCCTATGGTCGCCGCTTCCGCTGGCACATAGCTACCAATATGCGCCAATAAAGCAATCAATGCAGTTTGACGCATATAAGTCGATTTACCCCCCATATTGGGACCGGTAATGATCAGCATTTGGCGCTTTTCATTTAGCTCTACTGGGTTGGCAATAAATGGCACATCCAATACTTGTTCAACCACCGGATGGCGACCAGCATCAATATGTAGTTCAGCGTTATTGCTTAATGTTGGACGGCAGTAGTTGAGTGAATCAGCACGTTCTGCGAGATTTTGTAATACGTCTAATTGAGATAAAGAGTCTGACAGTTCTTGCAAACGCTCTAAATGCGGCATTAATAAATCAAAGAGTTCTTCCCATAAACGTTTCTCTAATGCTAGTGCCTTTGATTTTGAATTAAGCACTTTATCTTCATGCTCTTTCAATTCAGGGATAATGTAACGTTCAGCATTCTTTAAAGTCTGGCGACGAACATAATGAGGCGGTACTAAGTGGCTTTGCCCACGACTCACTTGAATGAAGAAACCATGCACATTGTTATAGCCAACTTTTAAGCTATCGATACCGTGACGTTCGCGTTCTTCTGCTTCCATCTTGTCGAGGTATTCAGTTGCACCATCGGCTAAGTTACGTAGTTCATCTAATTCTGCATGATAACCTTCCGCCAATACACCGCCATCACGGATCACGACTGGTGGATTGTCTTTGATAGCACGTTCAAGCAGTGAACAAATATCGTCCATCGGTAAGCAAGCTTTCGCCAGTTTTTGTAGGTGATGGTGCTGGAAGCTTTGCGTAATACTGCTTAATTCAGGCAATTGTTGCATGGCATTACGTAAGCGAGCTAAATCACGTGGACGAGCCGAACGTAGCGCTAAACGTGCTAAAATACGTTCAATATCGCCAATGCTTTTTAGACTAGGGTGCAGTTCAGCAAAGTAAGCGTTGTCTTTAATTTCACTAATAGCATCAAGGCGTTGATTCAGCATGTCGTTGTTACGCATTGGCTGATGCAACCAACGTTTGAACATGCGACTACCCATTGGCGTGGCGGTTTTATCGAGTACTTCCGCTAGCGTATTATCGGTGCCGCCGGCTAAATTGTGGGTGATTTCTAAGTTACGGCGAGTAGCTGCATCTAAGATCACTGAATCATCTTGGCGATCAAACGTTAAAGAACGAATATGTGGTAAAGCGGTACGCTGAGTATCTTTTACATACTGAATGAGACATCCGGCAGCGCATAAACCAAGTTTGGCATTTTCAACGCCAAAACCAACTAGGTCTTTGGTGCCAAATTGCATATTAAGCTGTTGCTTAGCGGTATTGAGTTCAAATTCCCAAATCGGGCGGCGACGTTGACCTTTTGATTTTTCAAGCAAAGACATCGCTTGTAAATCTTCTGGATATAACAACTCTTTTGGCGAGGTTCGTTGCAGTTCTGCTTGCATCGCTTCTAGGGTTTCGGGTTCGCACAATTGAAAGCGGCCAGAGGTCATATCTAACGTGGCATAACCAAATTTGTCATCTTGCTGGTAAATGGCGGCAACTAGGTTATCAATACGCTCAGGTAGTAGTGCTTCATCGGTCACCGTTCCCGGAGTGACTATACGGACTACCTTACGCTCAACTGGGCCTTTGCTGGTGGCAGGGTCGCCAACTTGTTCACAAATGGCCACTGATTCACCAAGCTGAACTAATTTGGCTAGGTAGCCTTCGACAGCGTGAAAAGGAACACCAGCCATTGGAATCGGTTCGCCAGCAGAAGCACCACGCTTAGTTAATGAAATATCCAATAACTGCGAAGCGCGTTTGGCATCATCGTAGAATAATTCATAGAAATCGCCCATACGGTAAAACAGTAAAATATCTGGATTTTCTGCTTTTAAACGCAAGTACTGCTGCATCATTGGAGTATGAGTTTCTGATTTGGCCACGCTTACCACCCGAGGTTGTGTTGAAAAATATTAATATACCCAAGTAACTTCAAGATGCGAGTTTCAGCAAGAATAAAACAAGCTTTAGGCAAGGCAAATTGAACATGATCATAGTTATTCTATCTCTGTTCAATTTAACGCAGCATAAAGCTTGTTTTAACTTGCCCTTCGGGAGCTTCATCCAAACCTCTTCTTTTTATAAGAGATAGGCCGCGTCAGATTGGTTTGAAAGGTGCTTACATTCCTTCGCCAATCTTCCTTGCCTAAAGGTCTGGATGATAGCTCTGAATTCTGCATCTTGAAGTCACTTGGGTATATAGCCCGACATGATATTTTTCATACCAGTAGAAAGCAATGAAAATGGCCCAGTTCATATTGAAGTGGGCCATTTTTAATACGGGATTAAATTCAATATTGTCGATTTAATCGTTCATTTAAGTTAATGCGGGTTCTGTTCGTTTAGCATTAAGTAGAATAATCACCGCGACAATAGCAAAACAAATTAAGCGATAAATATCGCCCGTAAATAAGATCCCTAGAGCAAGAATTAGTAGTAAACTACGCTCGACTGCATTTAGTGGTTTAACTAGGCGCCCCTCGATTCCACCTGCAAAGGCAAAGATAAGACCTAATGTAGTGAGCACGCCAATAAAGAAGTGAGTCAGTTCACCATCAAGCCAAATTAAGCCGGAGAAAGCCATCATGGCTGGAATAATGAAGAAGCCTTGTGCCAGTTTAAATGCTTGAATGGCAGACTTCATTGGTGAAGCTCCTGCAATCCCTGCTCCCGCAAAAGCAGCTAACGCAATAGGAGGAGTGACGTTAGAGGTTTGAGATAGCCAGAACACAATCATGTGTGCGGTTAATAACCCTAAACCAAAATCATTGAGCGCCGGTACCGCCATCACAGACAACACGATATAGGCAGCGGTGACTGGAAGCCCCATACCTAAGATCACTGCAGCAATTGCAATTAAACCTAGTGCAGACCACAAGTAGCCGCCAGATAATGCAATTAAGAATTGAGTAAATTGCAAGCCTATTCCCGTTTGACCAACTACGCCAACAACAATACCCGCAGTGGCACAGGCAATTGAAATCGGTACTGCCGAGATCGCGCCTTCTTTTAGTCCTTGTAAAAATACAGAGAAAGTAATACGACTATGTTTTCTTAACATCGCTGCCACTAAAATCGCAGCACATCCTGCAATACCAACCAATACAGGCGAGTAGCTCATCAATAACAAGGTCGTAATGAAGACCAATGGCACTAAGAAATGCCAGCCATTTTTCATTACCACCCCGATTTTATCTGTTACGCTCATGCCTTGTAGGCCAAGTTTGCAAGCCATTAAATGCACATAGAGTAAGGTGCTTGCAAAGTAGAGAATCGCAGGAGCAATCGACACTAGTAAAATGTCGCTGTAAGGAATGCCAGTAAATTGTGCCATCACAAAAGCGCCGGCCCCCATTACTGGTGGCATTATTTGCCCTCCGGTTGACGCCGCGGCTTCTATGCCTGCCGCTTGTTCTGGTTTGTAGCCGAGCTTTTTCATCATAGGAATGGTTAAAGCGCCGGTTGTCACAGTGTTGGCAATGGCTGAACCAGAAATTGATCCTAGCGCAGCAGAAGCTAAAACACTTGCCTTGGCTGGACCGCCACGGTATTTACCTGCAATCGCAAACGCGGCATCAATGAAAAATTGCCCAGCGCCAGTTACTTGTAAAAATGCGCCAAATAACACAAACATAAACACTACCCCTGCGGCAATCGCGAGTGGAGCACCGAATACACCGTTGGTAGAGAAAATATGAAAACGGATCACTTCTTCAAGTGAGAAACCTTTACTGGCAACACCAGCTGGTAGGGCATCGCCAAAGAAAGCGTAGGCTAAAAATAACCCTGCAATAAACACCATGACAAAGCCTACGGTGCGGCGAGTCGCTTCTAATAGTGCGACGATTAAAATCACGCCCGCAAGTTGGTCGATAGGCTGTAAGCCATCCAATAAAAAACCGATGTCATCGTAATCAAAAATACTGATTTGATAAGTGGCCCAGCAAGTTGCCACAATCAATACAATATCAATCAGGCGTGAGCATAAATAAAGCCCAATTGGCTTATTTTCTGGTTTGAGTAATGGGTAGAGTAAGAAAGCTAAAGTTAAGATCCAAGCTAAATGGATAGGTCGAAAAATAGGGGCGGATAAAGTGGGTTGTAGACCTTGCCATACTTGAAAAACAGATAAGCCAACAGCGACCGCCGCAGCAAAATAGACAAAACCATCAGTAACAGTTTGGCTAAGCGGTTTGGATTGTGTCATTTCAAACTCCGTATGAAAAAACCAGATTCATTATTGAAACGTTTAAGGGGAAAGCGGCAACAGTCATATTGCCGCTTTAATGGATAAAGAAAGTTATTTCTTCATTTGTTCATCAAGGTATTGTTGTGCACCAGGGTGTAGCGCAATGCCTGATAGTTTGTTCATATTCTCAAGCGTCGTGAACTTGGTTACTCCAACCACTTGGCGAATTTTGTTCATGTTATCAAATGCTACTTTAGTCATTTCATAGGCTTGCTCTTTTGGCATCTTCTTATTGACGACTAGGACATTCCATACCGCGGGTGTGGTAAATGCTGGTACGTTTTTATAAGTTTCAGCCGGTGCTTCTAATGGTTGGTAAGATGGATTGGCAGCAACGATCTTTTTCATGTCATCTTCGCTAAAAGACAAAATACGAATATCGCGAGTCAGGGCTAATTCGGTAATCGCACCAACACCTAAACTGCCTACGATCACGCCTGCATCAATTTGACCATTAGCGAGCGCATTGGTTGTCGCAGTGTAGTTAAGTGATTGAGGTTTTACGTCACTTTCATTAATGCCTAGGGTACTTAAAATATTGACCGCACTAACACGCGTACCTGAACCTGGTGCGCCTAGAGAAATACGCTTCCCTTTTAGGTCGGCAATGGAGTGGATATCAGAGTTAGCTGGTACCATAAACTGAACCGCGTTTGGATAAAGTGCAAATAGAACCGATACATCCATCTTTCTAGGGAATGGTTTTACTCCCTCATTAGCTTGCAGAACCACGTTACCTTGCGCAATACCAATTAGTTGTTTACCTGTTGCAACCTTGATTGTGTTTTCAACTGATGCAGCGGTCACTTCGGCGCGCATATCAAAATCATCAATATTCTCACTCCAGATTTTGGCTAAAATGCCGCCAAGTGGGTAATATGTACCGCTCTGGCTACCGGTTCCTATCGTATAGCTAGCTGCAAAAACGGGGATTGAAACCGCGAGTGATACGGCGACTAAGGTCTGTTTAGCAAATTTCTTTAACATGGTCACTTCCCTTTCTCGTTATAAGGTAAATCTAGATAACAACGGATTGAGTATAGAGTGAAATTTATTGTGAAAGAGTTGTTAAATTATCTAGGTGTGATTTCTAACAATGAATTACAACGAAAAGTTAAGTAACGTCACAAAAATGAATGACAAATAGAAGAGAGCAGAGCATGAATTTATCGGAATTACATATTCTTAGTAAACGAGTTGGCATTAAACTAAAGCAACAATCGCAAGTATTAGTGACCGCTGAATCATGCACCGGTGGTGGAATTGCGGCGGCAATCACCGATGCGTCAGGCAGTTCAGCTTGGTTTGACCGTGCATTTGTCACTTACAGTAATGAAGCTAAAATGGAAATGTTGGGTGTTGCTGAGATGACTTTGCTCGAGCATGGCGCAGTTAGCGAACAAACAGTAAAAGAGATGGCACTTGGCGCTTTGCAATATTCAATAGGGTCATTTGCAATATCCGTCAGTGGTATAGCTGGACCTTCTGGTGGTAGCGATGAAAAGCCAGTTGGTACAGTTTGCTTTGGGTGGGCAAATTCACAAGGTGATCTCGACATCGAAACTATGTATTTTAGTGGTAACCGTGAAGAAGTGAGGTTACAAGCTTGCTGGCATGCATTAGAACACTTAGAAGATATGTTAGACAAAACGGAATAAATTGGCTGAAAAAAATTTAAAAGTAAAAAAATTATACCCAGGTGTGGACACTGTACAAACAAACAGTATAATGAACCCATCTTTACAAGAACAAATTTAACGCATCTGATAGGTGGAATTAGAATGGACGAGAACAAACAAAAAGCTCTAGCGGCGGCACTTGGCCAAATCGAAAAACAATTTGGTAAAGGCTCAATTATGAAATTGGGTGACAACCGCACGATGGACGTAGAAACTATTTCTACAGGTTCTCTTGCTTTGGATATCGCATTGGGTGCGGGTGGTTTACCCATGGGACGTATCGTAGAAGTATACGGTCCTGAAAGTTCAGGTAAAACAACATTAACATTAGAATTAATTGCGGCAGCGCAACGTTCAGGAAAAACCTGTGCATTCGTTGATGCGGAGCACGCGTTAGATCCAATTTACGCGAAAAAATTAGGCGTAAATATTGATGAGTTACTCGTTTCTCAGCCTGATACAGGCGAGCAAGCACTTGAAATTTGTGATGCGTTAGCTCGTTCTGGTGCAATTGATGTGTTAGTTGTCGATTCGGTTGCTGCTTTAACACCGAAAGCGGAAATTGAAGGAGAAATGGGCGATAGCCACATGGGCCTTCAAGCGCGTATGCTTTCTCAAGCAATGCGTAAATTGACTGGTAACCTAAAACAATCTAACTGTATGTGTATATTCATCAACCAAATCCGTATGAAGATTGGTGTGATGTTTGGTTCACCAGAAACCACAACGGGTGGTAACGCGCTGAAATTCTACGCATCTGTTCGTCTTGATATTCGCCGTACAGGTGCTATCAAAGATGGTGACGAAGTAGTCGGTAACGAAACGCGTATTAAAGTGGTTAAGAACAAGATTGCGGCACCGTTTAAACAAGCTGAAACACAAATTCTTTATGGTAAAGGCTTTAACCGTGAAGGTGAGCTAATCGACCTAGGTGTGAAGAACAAACTGGTTGAGAAAGCTGGCGCATGGTACAGCTACCAAGGCGATAAAATTGGCCAAGGTAAAGCAAACTCTTGTAACTACTTACGTGAACATCCAGAGATTGCACAAGAAATCGATACTAAGCTTCGTGAAATGCTACTAGCACCAGTTGTTGCTGAAGATGAAGTAGTAGAAGCTGCTGAAGTTGAATCTGGTGATGAGTTTTAATTTACCGATTTAACCATAGATATAAATTGAGCCCTGCCAATTGCGTAGGGCTTTTTGCTATATATCTTTGCTACAAAGACCCTAGTTTTTAATTTAGATGGTTTCCATGTACCGAAAAAAGATGAAACTTTCTGCCCGAGAAGTCGCCGTGCAATTGCTTAGCCGACGAGATCATGGAGAGTTTGAATTAAAGCAAAAGCTAACTGTAAAAGAATTTGAAGATCAAGAAATTAATCAAGCACTAGAGTATTGTATCTCTAATGGTTGGATGGATGACCTGCGTTATGCAAAAAGCCAAGTAAGACAGCATGTTTACAAAGGTCATGGTAAGCGTCGAATTCAACAAGAGTTATCAATGAAGCAAGTTGCCGATCATATTATTGAACAAGCGTTTGATGAAGAGCCGCAAGATTGGTTTGAATTAGCAAAAGAAACCGCGCAAAAAAAGTTTAAAGGAAAAAAAGCCATTGACCAAAAAGCTTACGCGAAACAGATCCGTTTTTTGCAATATCGTGGCTTTGATTTTGACCAAATACAATATGCTTTATCGAGTTTTGAGGATGAAGATTAATCGCTTAAACCGACGTAATACTCTCAAATAATCAATAAGCTCCTACAGTAACTTGTTTTACTAACGACTCGTCATCCATTACAATAGCCGACAATTATACCTCGAATATTTCCGGAAGAATTGCATGTACATGAGCACAGATGAGGTACGCCGCGCGTTCCTATCGTTCTTTGAAAGCAAAGGACACCAAATTGTTGATAGTTCTTCATTAGTTCCTGCTAATGATCCAACCTTGCTATTTACCAATGCAGGGATGAACCAATTTAAAGATTGTTTTCTAGGTGCTGAAAAACGCAACTATACTCGTGCGACTACCGCCCAACGCTGTGTACGTGCTGGTGGTAAGCATAATGATTTAGAAAATGTTGGTTTCACCGCGCGTCACCACACTTTTTTTGAAATGCTAGGTAACTTCAGTTTTGGTGACTATTTCAAGCATGATGCGATTGCTTATGCGTGGGAATTCTTAACCGAAGTATTGCAACTTCCGAAAGAAAAATTATTGGTTACTGTTTATGAAACTGATGATGAAGCGTTTGATATTTGGAATAAAGACATTGGTATTCCAGCGGAGCGAATCGTACGAATTGGTGATAAGAAGGGCGGTAAAGCTTACGAGTCAGATAATTTCTGGCAAATGGGTGACACGGGTCCTTGTGGTCCTTGTACCGAAATTTTCTATGATCACGGTGAACATATTTGGGGGGGACGTCCGGGGACACCTGAAGAGGACGGTGACCGTTTTATCGAGATTTGGAATAACGTATTCATGCAATTTAACCGCCATGCTGACGGTACAATGGAACCCCTTCCTAAGCCGTCTGTTGATACTGGCATGGGTATTGAACGTATCTCTGCCATTATGCAAGGTGTGCACTCAAACTATGAAATCGACGTATTCCAAACGCTGATTAAAGCAGCAGCGGAAGTGATCGGTACTGAAGATTTAGATAATCAATCACTGCGTGTAGTGGCGGATCATATTCGTTCATGTTCATTCTTGATCGTTGACGGCGTAATGCCGTCAAATGAAGGTCGTGGTTATGTACTTCGCCGTATTATTCGTCGTGCAGTACGTCACGGTAACAAGCTTGGCGCTCAAGGTACCTTCTTCTACAAACTAGTGGGCCAATTGGCAGAAGTCATGGGAACCGCGGGTGATGAGCTGAAAAAACAGCAGCCTGTGGTTGAAAAAGTATTGCGTATCGAAGAAGAAAATTTTGCCCGTACTCTTGACCGTGGTATGACAATCTTAAATGAAGCGATTGACGCAATGGACTCACAACAAGGTGAGAAAGTGCTTGATGGTGAAACGGTATTTAAACTTTACGATACTTACGGCTTTCCAGCAGATTTAACGAATGATGTCGCACGTGAACGTAATGTATCAATTGATGAAGATGGTTTTGAAAAAGCGATGGAAGCTCAGCGTCAACGTGCGCGTGAAGCGGGGCAATTTGGTACCGATTACAACAAAGCTATTAAAACGGATGCAGACACAGACTTCTGTGGTTATACGGGCGTAACCGGCGAAAGCTCAATTAGTGAGATTTTCGTTGAAGGTGAAGCGGTTGATAGTATCAGCGCAGGTACTGAAGCGATCATTATTTTGGCTGAGACACCTTTCTATGCAGAATCAGGTGGCCAATGTGGTGATGCGGGTACCTTGAAAACCGATTCAGGTTTATTTGAAGTTCAAGATACTCAAAAACTGGGGAATGCAATCGCGCATCACGGTAAATTACTTGAAGGTGTGATGGCGAAATCGGATAAGGCTATTGCTCAAGTTGATGCAGAGCGCCGCAGTGCTATTACTTTAAACCACTCAGCAACTCACTTGTTACATGCAGCACTACGTAAAGTGCTGGGCGAGCACGTGACACAAAAAGGTTCTTTAGTACGATCAGAAAACCTACGTTTTGACTTCTCACACCTTGAAGCGGTAACTGTGGCAGAATTGCGTGAAGTAGAGCGTCTAGTGAATCAACAAGTACGTCGTAACCATGTTGTTGAAACCAATATCATGGATATTGAGTCTGCTAAACAAAAAGGCGCAATGGCCTTGTTTGGTGAGAAGTACGATGATGAAGTGCGCGTATTATCAATGGGAGACTTTTCAACCGAACTTTGTGGTGGCATTCATGCTTCACATACCGGTGATATTGGTTTATTCAAAATTACATCGGAAAGTGGTATTGCTGCGGGTATTCGTCGTATTGAAGCGGTAACTGGAGAAGCCGCACTGGATGCGATTGAAGCAAAAAATAGTCAATATGAGCAGACAATTTCTGAAAACCAAGCTAAAGCGAAGCAGTTAGAAAAAGAAATTCAACAACTTAAAGGCAAGTTAGCTTCACAAGCGGGCGCAAGCTTAATTAATCAAGTCAAGGAAATTGCAGGCATTAAGGTATTGATCAGCCAACTAGATGATGCTGATAACAAAGCACTACGTGGTATGGTTGATGAGCTTAAAAACCAAATTGGCAGTGGTATTATCTTATTAGGTAATGTAACTGATGATAAAGTTGGTTTAATTGCTGGTGTGACGAAAGATTTAACTGGCCAAGTTAAAGCGGGTGAATTAGTTAACTTTGTTGCTCAACAAGTTGGTGGTAAAGGTGGTGGCCGTCCTGATATGGCACAAGCGGGCGGTACAGATGCCGCTGCACTGCCTGGTGCGATGAGCGCTGCTGAAGCTTGGATCACTGAAAAGCTTTAATCTATAAACAAGTTATATACCCTAGTGACTTGGACATAAATGTAAGGCGACGATAATACGTCGCCTTTTTATTGTTTTATAACAACACAGAAACATAACTACGGTAGCTTAAATAGGTTACACTTAGATATATACTGAATTAAAATTTCGGTGGGATCATAAAATTGCGATTTAATGGTCGCTAAGCCATTAATTTTAATTGATTGTGTAAATGGAATGATCGTCAATATAGGTTTACGTATTCTTAACTTGCTAGAGTGAGGCATTTGACAACCATTGACATCAAATTACTTAAAAAACATGTTTTCTCATGAAGTTTATTTACCTAGCTATGACTTTTCATGGATAATGGCATGATTGAAATAATAAATAGAGATTACTCAAGGAGTAGACAATGCTAATTTTGACTCGCCGGGTTGGTGAAACTTTGATGATTGGTGATGAAGTCACCGTGACCGTTCTTGGTGTGAAGGGGAATCAGGTACGTATTGGCGTGAATGCACCAAAAGAAGTATCTGTTCACCGTGAAGAGATTTATATGCGAATTCAAGCAGAAAAAGGTACGGCTTCTGCACCATCTGGTAATTTTTAATTTGCGTTGTATCCGATAAGGTCAGTATTGCTGACCTTTGTTTTTTATAAGTATCGTTAAAAAACAAGAAATAGGTCATATTTTATCGGATTTGATTGAATACTATCCTATTGAACAGTTTTTCGGTTTTTTTGCCAAGAAAGTGTTTGACATATTTTGGGTAAAACGTAATATGTGCCTCCGCAAGACGGTGAGGTGGCCGAGAGGCCGAAGGCGCTCCCCTGCTAAGGGAGTATGCGGTTTGTAGCCGCATCGAGGGTTCGAATCCCTCCCTCACCGCCATTCTTGCATTGTTTCTATAACCATTTAGGTTAGCAACTGAATGTTAAGTTAGGAAACTCTCTAAATATAGAGAATCAGATTATTGCGCGCTCGTAGCTCAGCTGGATAGAGTACCTGGCTACGAACCAGGCGGTCGAAGGTTCGAATCCTTCCGAGCGCGCCATTCTGAGAAGAACAAAAAAGTGGTGAGGTGGCCGAGAGGCCGAAGGCGCTCCCCTGCTAAGGGAGTATGCGGTTTGTAGCCGCATCGAGGGTTCGAATCCCTCCCTCACCGCCATTTGTTCGTTGATGAAAATTTTGGCTTAGCAACTAAAACATCTTCCCAACATGCTCTTTTAGAGATCAAATCATTGCGCGCTCGTAGCTCAGCTGGATAGAGTACCTGGCTACGAACCAGGCGGTCGAAGGTTCGAATCCTTCCGAGCGCGCCATCATTTGATTTAACTACTGAAAAGTAGAACAATTTAAAATTCTTTGCGCGCTCGTAGCTCAGCTGGATAGAGTACCTGGCTACGAACCAGGCGGTCGAAGGTTCGAATCCTTCCGAGCGCGCCATCATTCAAAACATTGAATGTTGTGAATCATTGAAAATACTGCGCGCTCGTAGCTCAGCTGGATAGAGTACCTGGCTACGAACCAGGCGGTCGAAGGTTCGAATCCTTCCGAGCGCGCCATATTTTGAAGCCCTGCACATTTGTGTGGGGCTTTTTTGCATTTTGCACTAAAGACACATTAAGTTGCTTTTAGTCGAATGAATAGTAGGGTAATTTACATCTAATTAACCAAAGCTACTCGATGCAAGCCCTATATAATATGCGTATACCAATGTCAGTTTGTTAACTGGATCAGCTTGGTATAACTTCAGTTAAGCAAAAATAATGTGGATGTCATCAATGATGGCATAACGTAAAGGACAACAACCCATGCCTTCAAATGCAAAGATTGTAATTTCTCAATTCGGTGCTCCAGAGCAACTTGAAATTTTAGATAGTGATATTCCTTCACCAAAAGAAGGTGAGGTATTAGTTAAGGTTTCGTATGCTGGTGTAAACCCTATCGATGTAAAAACGCGAGCAGGGCTAGGTTGGGCGGCTCAGCATAATAAAAATAACCTACCGTGGACTCCAGGTTATGACATCGCTGGTGTTGTGTTAAAGCAGAGCGAAGGCTGTCGTAAATTTAACCTGAATGATATGGTTACTGGCTTTATCGGCTTTCCACTACGTGGCGGTGGTTATAGCCAATATGTATGTGTGCCTGAAAGTGAGCTGGCTTTAATACCTGAAGATGTTTCTTTAAAAGCAGCAGCAGCAATTCCTCTAGCCGGTCAAACTGCAGCGCAAGCATTAGAGAAGGCTAAGATTCAATCGGGCGAAACCGTGGTTATCTTAGCGGGGGCTGGCGGTGTCGGTCATATTGCAGTGCAAATTGCAGTTGCTGCTAAAACTACCGTTTATGCGACATGCAGTGCCGATAACTTGGAATATATTCATTCTTTAGGTGCTATTGGGCTGGATTACGCAAATGCAGATTGTCTTAAAGATATCGGTCATATCGATGTATTGATTGATTTAGTGGGGGGCGATACAGCGATACAAGCGATGAACCATTTACATCCAGGAAGTCGAGTGATCACAGTACCAACGATTACAGCATCGAGCGTTTGTGAGCACGCTTCTCAAAGGGGTATTATTGGAATGGGGATGCTAGTTGAGCCGGATGCTACTCAGCTTGAAGAATTAGTGAAATTGATCAGCGCAGGTATGATCAAGGTTGAAATTGAGCAAGTCATAAATTATCAAGACGTAGTGACTGCACATCAAAAAATTGAAACGGGTCGAGCTCGTGGCAAAATCTTATTGAATATGCAGTCTTAGGCTTTTAGTTGCCAGGTTTTTATTTAGCCCTGCAAGACTTACTTGCAGGGCACCCGCTATGGTTTTTATTTAGCTCTGGCTTTTTAAGTGCTACGTTGCTGCCGGGTAGTTCGGAAGTAACTTTATATGCTGCGCTCAGATTAGAGAATATCTCCCTCTATAGTGTGATGATGGTGGCAACCATAGGCAATACACTGGGAGGGATGACCAATTATTATTTAGGCTTATTACTGCCAAATAGAACATTGAAGCAAAAACGTGGTCAACAATTAGAGCGTTTGATTGAGCGTTATGGTTATTGGGTATTATTAATGAGTTGGCTACCTGTGATTGGTGACCCATTGTGTGCCGCTGCAGGTTGGCTCAGAATGAATCCATGGGTATGCTTTATAGCGATTATGCTGGGTAAAGGCGTGCGTTATGCTTTTCTTGCGATGATTTTTTAAGGGATTGATATAAATGAAAAACTGGCTACTGGTTTTGACTCTGCTTACCTTGTCTGGCTGTTCTCTATGGGAGAATAAAACATCACCCTTGCCACAAGGTGTCCACCTTATTGAATCTCAATCAGCTGATCCTGATAAAGCATCCATCCCGTATTCAAAATATCAATTAGATAATGGCCTAACGGTTATCCTTTCTCCTGACCATTCTGATCCACTTGTCCATGTTGATGTTACCTATCATGTTGGTTCTGCACGTGAAAAAATTGGCCGCTCCGGCTTTGCGCATTTTTTTGAGCATATGATGTTTCAAGGTTCAGAGCATGTTGGTGATCAGCAACACTTTAAGATTGTCACGGAAGCTGGCGGTACTTTAAATGGTACTACCAACCGAGACCGCACCAACTACTTTGAAACTGTACCATCTAACCAGTTAGAAAAAATGCTGTGGTTAGAATCAGATCGTATGGGCTTTTTAGTCAATGCCGTATCACAACGTAAATTCGAAATTCAGCGAGATACGGTGAAAAACGAGCGCGGTCAAAATTATGATAACCGCCCTTATGGCCTAGTGTATGAAAGAATAGGCGAAGCACTGTACCCGAAAAATCATCCTTATTCATGGCAAACCATAGGGTATGTTGAAGACCTAGATCGTGTTGATGTAAATGATTTAAAAGCGTTCTTTTTACGTTGGTATGGCCCAAATAATGCTGTATTAACTATCGGTGGTGATATTGATGAAGCGCAGACTCTTGCGTGGGTAAATAAGTATTTTGGTTCTATTCCTAAAGGACCAGAAGTGACTGATGCTGATAAGCAGCCAGTGAGCTTACCCAATGATCGCTTTATTACCCTAGAAGACCGAATTCGCCAGCCAATGGTTATGATGGCATTTCCAACCGAATATCGTGGTGCAGAGTCAGAAGCGTCGATTGATGCGTTGGCGGCCATTCTAGGTGATGGTAAAAATAGTATCTTGTACCAAAACTTAGTGAAAAACCAAGTTGCTATAGATGCTGGGGCGTTCCAAGATTGCGCCGAGTTATCTTGTACTTTATATGTGTATGCGATGGGGGATTCTGGAGATAAAGGTAATCTCACGCCTATCTATCAAGCATTAAATAAAGCGCTAGAGCAAGTGAAAACGGAAGGCGTTAAGCAAGAGCAACTGGATGCGATTACGGGTCAAGCCGAAGCGGGCACTATCTATGCTCTGCAAAGCGTCAGCGGTAAAGTTTCACAACTTGCTGCTAATCAGACTTTTTATAACCAGCCAGATCGATTACAAACGGAACTGGATCAGATCCGAAGCGTGACGCCAGAATCTGTTCAACAAGCTTATCAGCAATTCGTCGATGGTAAGCACAAAGTGGTGCTCAGTGTCGTGCCGAAAAAGCAAACTCAGTTAGAGGTGCAAAAGCCAAACTTTACGCCACCGAAGCGCGATCTACCTGACTATCCAAAAATTACCGATGATCAACTTGATATTCGTCAGCCGAAAGACAACTTTGACCGCTCGCAAGTACCAGAAGTCGGCCAAGCCGTTTCTGGCACTATGCCTGAGTTATACCGCTTTAATTTAGACAATGGTATTCAAGTCCTTGGCACCACTACCACAGAAACGCCAACGGTCGCTATTCAAGTGTCTTTTCCAGCTGGTAGTCGCTATGTTCCACCGGGTAAAGAAGGCTTAGCCGATTTAACTGCCGCGATGCTGCAAGAGGGCACTACGGAGAACACTAGTGAACAACTGCAACAAGAGTTAGACAAGCTCGGTAGTAGTGTGAGTTTTTCTGCCGGTGGTTATCAGTCGAGTGTTGTGATTACCTCATTGACTAAAAATCTGGATGCGACCTTAAAAATTGCCGATGAAATGCTATTCAAACCTGCCTTTAATCAGCAAGATTTTGAGCGTGTGAAGAATCAAACTATTCAGGGGTTAATTTATTCACACCAACAGCCATCATGGCTTGCCTCACAAGCAACCAAACAAGTGCTGTACAAAGGGAGCTTATTTAGCCGCAATGCCGATGGTAGTGTCGATTCACTTAAGAACTTAACCTTAAAAGATGTACAGCAATTTTATCGTAGCCATTACACGCCGGTAGAGGCGAAAGCGGTGGTTGTTGGCGCGATTGATCAATCACAAGCATCACAAGCATTGAACTTTTTAAATAAGTTGTCTGGTGAAAAAGTAACAATGCCAACGGTCGGTAAGATTAAACCACCTACTAAGCAATCTATTTATTTAGTGGATAAACCGAACTCGCCACAAAGTGTTGTTCGATTAGCGCGTATTGGTATGCCTTATGATGCGACAGGGGAGATGTATTTAACCCAGTTAGCCAACTATAATTTAGGCGGTAATTTTAATAGCCGAATCAACCAAAACTTGCGTGAAGACAAAGGCTTTACCTATGGCGCAGGTGGCGCAGTTTATGGAACCAAAGAAACCGGTTTAGTGTTATATAGTGCACAAGTGAGAGCAGACTCTACCGCTGCCTCTATTCAAGAGCTATTGAAAGAGTTGAAACGCTACAGTCAAGACGGCATGACCGATGATGAACTTGCGTTTATGCGTTTAGCTGTTGGTCAACAAGATGCCTTGAAATATGAGACCCCAGGGCAGAAAGCCAGCTTGTTATATTCAATCTTAGACTATTCATTGAGTGATGATTTTATTGATAAAAAAGCAGAAATAGTAAAAACTGTTGATAAGTCGACACTCAATAAAGCCGCTGCTACTTGGTTCCAGCCACAAGATTTTCAAATTATTGTGGTAGGAGATGCTAAAAAGCTAACTCCTGAATTGAAAAAATTAGCAATTCCTATCCAAAACCTTGAAGTTAAGCATTAACGCCCATAAGTTATGATTGCCCCGTTATTGATGTTAATTCACTTTATCGATAACGGGCCTTTATTTTCTTTGATGTCAGGTTTTCCTGATGGCAATTATCTTCCAGAATGATTATCCTACTCGGATCGCAAACCACAATAAGTGAGTGCTATTTTGACCGACTTTTCTGCACGCCTTGAGCAAGTTGCTAGCAACCCAAACACGTTTAAGCAATTTGGACGCGGAATTGAGCGTGAAGCGTTACGTTATGATCTTAATGATCACCTTGCCTTAACGCCTCATCCTCAAACTTTAGGTTCGGCGTTAACCAACCAATGGATTACCACCGACTTTTCTGAATCTTTACTCGAATTCATTACACCAGTTTCTCATGATGTCGATGTATTACTACATCAATTGAAAGATGTTCATCACTTCACCATGACGAAAATGGGTGATGAGAAGTTGTGGCCGATGTCGATGCCTTGTTTTGTGAGTGATGAAGATAAGATCCCACTCGCAGAGTATGGTGCATCGAATGTTGGCCGAATGAAAAATTTGTATCGCCAAGGCTTGAAGCACCGCTATGGTAGTTTGATGCAAATTATTTCTGGCGTGCACTTTAACTTTTCTTTCCCAGAAAGTTATTGGGATAGCTTATATGGTGAACAAAACGAACAGCAGAGATCGGATACTAAATCAGAAGACTACTTCGCCTTAATTCGTAATTACTACCGTTATGGCTGGATCATTCCATATCTATTTGGTGCTTCACCGGCATTATGTCCTTCATTCTTACAAGGCCGAGAAATTGGGCTAGATTTTGAAAAGATTGGCAAGACGCTATATTTACCTTATGCGACAGCATTACGTTTGAGCGATCTAGGCTATACCAATAGCGCTCAAAGTGATTTGCATATTGGTTTCAATAGCTTGCAAGAGTATCTTGATGGGCTTAACTCGGCGATGCATAAACCTTCAGAGCGATTTGCTAAGCTCGGTGTGAAAGTCGATGGTGAACACCGTCAACTGAACAGCAATGTTTTGCAAATCGAAAATGAACTTTATGCGCCAATTCGACCTAAGCGTGTTGCCAAAGATGGAGAGAAACCATCGGAAGCGTTAAAACGTGGTGGAGTCGAATATATTGAAGTTCGCTCACTAGACGTTAACCCATTCAGCCCTGTTGGGGTGGATAAAGAGCAAGTGCTGTTTTTAGATTTATTCGTGACTTGGTGTGGTTTAAAAGAATCTGCGCCGATGAAAGAGGGCGATTTGGAGTGTTGGCGTAGTAATTGGAATAATGTCATATTGGAAGGGCGTAAACCAGGATTAGAATTTAAACTATGCTGTGACCAAGCGCCGAATACTCTCGTTCATTGGGGTAAGTTAATGTTTGCTCAGTTACAAGAAATTGCGGTTGAAATGGATAAAGCACATGGTGGAAATGATTACCAATCGGTGTGCCAGACGTTAAGTTCATGGATCGAGGATCCTGAGTTAACCATTTCTGGTCGTTTACTTAATAACATTCGTCAAGCGGGTGGTATTGGTAAAGTCGGTTGCCAACTTGGTGAGCAATATCGCGATGAATTATTAGTGCATCAATACCAAGTCTATAATCAGCAGATGATGGAAGCGGAAGTAGTACGCTCTCGTCAGGCTCAGCAAGAAGTCGAAAATGCTGACCAATTAAGCTTTGATGACTTTCTTGCCGACTACTTTTCTTATTTAAGTCAGTCATAATATGATTTGGGGAAGAAGAGTATCCGCTAGCGTAAAGCTTGGTATTAGTCTCCTATTGTTTGGTTGTGCAACGCCGCCGCCTGATAATCAAGATAATATATGTGATATTTTTCGCCAATACCCCAGTTGGTATGAAGATGCTTTAGAGATGAATGATGAATATGTCGTGCCTATTCAGATTTCCATGGCATTTATGAAACAAGAAAGCTCTTTTGTTGGTGATGCTAAGCCGCCTCGTTATTACTTTTTAGGTTTTATTCCTTGGGGGCGAATGAGTAGTGCGTATGGTTATGCACAAGCCCAAGACCCTGTGTGGTCCGAATATCAAGATGAAGTGAATTCTTGGTCTTCAAGAGATGATTTTGGCGATGCCATTATGTTTATTGGCTGGTACATGGATGGTTCGCAAAAGCGTCTAGGCATTTCTAAGTGGGATGCTTACAACCAATACCTTGCGTACCATGACGGTCGTGGTGGTTTTAAACGAAAGACATATCAGAACAAGCCTTCACTAATGAAGGTCGCTCGTCGAGTAGAGCAAACCGCAAAAAATTATGGCTGGCAGTTGAAAAAGTGCCAAGCTGAACTGGAAGATAACCGCAGTTGGTTTTTTTAATGGAACCAATTGTGTTGCAAAGAATTAGGAGAATAAGTAATGCCTTTATTAGATAGCTTCACCGTCGATCACACTCGTATGAGCGCACCTGCAGTTCGTGTTGCCAAGACAATGCAAACCCCAAAAGGCGATACCATTACGGTATTTGATTTACGTTTTTGTATCCCGAATAAAGATATTTTATCTGAGAAAGGGATTCATACTTTAGAGCATTTATATGCCGGCTTTATGCGTGCTAACTTAAACAGTAGTGAAGTGGAAATTATCGATATTTCACCAATGGGTTGTCGCACAGGTTTCTATATGAGTTTGATTGGTACTCCGACTGAACAACAAGTAGCAGATGCTTGGCTTGCAGCGATGAATGATGTACTGAAGGTAGAAGACCAGAATAAAATCCCTGAATTGAATGAGTACCAATGTGGCACTTACTCAATGCATTCATTAACTGAAGCACAAGAGATTGCTAAAAACATCATTGCCGCGGGCATTCAAGTCAATAAAAATGATGAACTAGCACTACCTGAAAGCATGTTACAAGAGCTAAAAGTAGACTAGTAATGTATGCGAGTTTCGTCGCTTCGTTGCTCATATCTCGAATAAGCTGTTACAAATAGAAGGGCCCTTAGCTTATAACAAGCTAAGGGCCCTTTTAAATAATATTACTTCCATATAGATCGAGCAGCGAGAAGCAGGGCGTCCGAGGCTCGATCTCCGCTAACGTACTTTTTTAGGTTTTTTCTTCGAAGGGTAGACCTTCACTAACTTGATCTTGTTCTCGGCGATTTCAATTAATTCCATCTTATGGTTCGCCACTTCAATACTGAGGTAGCTTTCAGGAATATCCTCTAAATGTTCTAAAACCAAACCGTTTAATGTTCTTGGGCCATCGGTTGGTAGTTTCCAATTCAAACCTTTATTGATATCACGGATATTAGCACTGCCTTCAATCAGGTAACTGCCATCGCTTTGTGGCGTGATTTCATCGGCAAGGCTTGGAGACATAGAGGTAGTAAACTCACCAACGATCTCTTCAAGAATATCTTCTAAGGTAATTAAACCAATAATATCGCCGTATTCATCGACAATCATGCCAATGCGTTCTTTATTGCGTTGGAACTTTAATAGTTGAACGTTAAGCGGTGTTGCTTCTGGAATGAAATATACTTCATCGGCAGAACGCAGTAATGTTTCTTTATTAAATTCATTTTTTTCAAGCATTAAGCGGTAGGCTTTACGCAAACGCAACATGCCAACCACTTCATCAATCTGATCACGGTATAATACAACTCGGCCATGAGCTGAGTGAGTCAACTGACGAACAATCGACTTCCAGTCATCATTAATGTCGATGCCGGTGATTTCGTTACGAGGTACCATAATATCGTTTACCGTGACATGCTCTAAATCTAAAATTGAGATCAACATGTCTTGGTGACGACGAGGGATAAGGCTACCTGCCTCATTTACTACGGTGCGGAGCTCTTCGGAACTTAAAGGATCGCCTGTTGAATCTTCCGCTCTTACGCCTAATAAACGTAATAAGCCATTAGTGATGAAGTTGACGAGAATAACAAGTGGTGACAACACCTTCATTAATATGCGTAATAAAATACTACTTGAATATGAAACTCGTTCAGGGTAAAGCGCTGCTAATGTTTTTGGTGTAATTTCAGCAAACACAAGAATGACTAAGGTGAGTACACCTGTGGCAATTGCTACCCCATAATCGCCGTATAAACGCATCCCTATGATGGTGGCAATCGCAGAGGCAAGAATGTTAACTAGGTTGTTACCAATTAAGATAAGACCGATTAAGCGATCTGGGCGTTCAAGGAGTGACTCAACTCGCTTAGCCCCTTTGTGCCCTTGATTAGCAAGATGCCGCAAACGGTAACGGTTTAGAGACATCATGCCAGTTTCTGAGCTAGAGAAATAAGCTGAAATGAGGATAAGTATTGCAAGTAGGGCAAACAACAGCCCCGTCGATATTTCACCCAAACTTAGGTTTTCCTTTGATTATTATAATTAGATACAAACCATCTACGCGATAATTTGAAGTTAGCAGTTATGACGAAATCTTATTACCCTGTCAATAGATGGGGCAATTATACTCAAGTAACCTCAAGATGCGAGTTTCAGCATCTTGAGGTAATAATTAGTTTAAAATTACTTCTCTAACAAAGCGGCTACCGAAGTAAGCTAGTGTGAGTAGGCTCGTACCGCTAATGGATAACCAAAGTACTCTTTTGCCTCGCCAGCCTTGTTGGTAATGCCCCCATAATAAAATGCAGTATAAAACCCAAGCAATAAAGGATAGAACACTTTTATGAGCATTGGCTGAAGAGAACATACCTTCGGTGTAGATGGCTCCAGTAACAAGTGTTGCCGTTAATAAAACCGTACCAATTAGTATGACCTTGAAAAGATGCCTTTCCACCATCATTAAAGGAGGGAGGTTAGGGTTAATGAGCAATGATTTTTTGCTTTTCAGTTGATGATCAAGCCATGCCAACTGCAGAGCAAATAGAGCTCCGATGGCAAGGGTTGAATAAGCAAATAGCGCAATGGTGATATGAATCAGTAATTCAACTTTTCCTTCAAAGTGAGTAATGAAGGTGCTTGGTAGAAAGTTGGCAGCGCACAGGTTAATCGCAGCAAAGCTATAAACAACTGGTAATAAAAACCAAAGGCGTGTTTTCCACATCGAAACCGTGAGTACTAAACAGATAATAAAACCAATTAAAGAAGCGACATTGAGAATACTCATGTTTTGCCCATTAGGGTTTAAAATGAGATCGCTAATTAACCAACCGTGAGTGGCGATGGCAAGAATAGCTAAACTAAATACCAGCTTAATTCTGATGCCAGAGCGGTGCACTAGCCCCGGGACGATCATGCAAGTCGCCGCGAAATATAAAATAACAGCAATGATTGAAAGCAAGTTTTCCATATTACTCATTAAAAAAATCCATCAGATAGGTGATTATAACTCTTATGGGGGGTGTGGGTATATAGTCACACCTAACGAGGATACTATCATTTTAAACGGGAGAATTATTCATCTCACAGAAGAAAAAATAGCCAAGAATAGGAAAGTCAGTGAAACATCGAGCTTGCATCGTTATACTACCCTTATTCAAAGGCCAAATGGCCCAACTTAATTAGAGTAAAAAGCTGAAATATCCCTGAATCTTCAGTGTCTTCATTCCGCTTTTTCAATAAAACTTATGTTTAATTAGGCAGAATCATGTTTGATAATTTAACCGAAAGACTGTCCGGTACGCTGAAAAATATCAGTGGTAAAGGGCGCTTAACAGAAGATAACATCAAAGATACTTTACGCGAAGTACGTATGGCGTTACTTGAAGCGGATGTTGCCCTTCCTGTTGTTCGTGATTTCGTAAAACAAGTAAAAGAGCGTGCCGTTGGTATTGAGGTTTCTAAATCGTTAACACCAGGCCAAGAGTTCATCAAGATCGTTCAAGCTGAACTTGAGTCAGTGATGGGCGAATCGAACGAAGCGCTAAATCTTGCTGCTCAGCCTCCAGCTGTGATTTTAATGGCCGGTTTACAAGGTGCGGGTAAAACCACCAGTGTTGGTAAATTATCGAAATTATTAACCGAGCGTGATAAGAAAAAAGTGCTGGTGGTGTCTGCTGACGTTTATCGTCCAGCGGCGATCAAACAGCTTGAAACCTTAGCAACCGAAGTCGGGACGGATTTTTTTCCATCAAGTGCTGATCAAAATCCGATCGATATTGCTAATGCCGCTATCGATCACGCGAAGAAAAAATTCTATGACGTTATGATTCTGGATACCGCGGGTCGTTTAGCGGTTGATGAAGAAATGATGTCTGAAATCAAAGACCTTCATCAAGCGATCAAACCGGTAGAAACGCTGTTTGTGGTTGATGCCATGACAGGTCAAGATGCGGCGAACACCGCAAAAGCTTTTGGTGATGCACTACCGTTAACCGGTGTCATCCTAACTAAAGTGGATGGTGATGCGCGTGGTGGTGCTGCATTGTCGGTTCGGCATATCACAGGAAAGCCAATTAAGTTTTTAGGTGTTGGTGAAAAAACTGATGCATTAGAAGCTTTCCACCCAGATCGTGTTGCTTCGCGAATTTTAGGTATGGGCGATGTTCTGTCTCTTATTGAAGATCTAGAGAAGAATGTAGATAAAGCCAAAGCTGAAAAAATGGCGAAGAAGTTCAAGCAGAAGAAAGGCTTTGACTTAGAAGATTTCCGTGAACAACTTGGCCAGATGAAAAACATGGGCGGCATGGCAGGCATGATGAACAAACTGCCAGGCATGGGGAATTTACCTGCTAATGTTAAAGATCAAGTTGATGATAAAATGTTCACGCAAATGGAAGCGATGATTAATTCGATGACCATGAAAGAGCGCGAACATCCTGAACTGATTAAAGGTTCACGTAAAAAACGTATCGCTGCCGGTTCAGGCACTCAAGTTCAAGACGTTAACCGTATGCTAAAACAATTTACCCAAATGCAGAAAATGATGAAAAAAATGCAGAAAGGTGGAATGAAAGGCATGATGCGCAACATGCAAGGCATGATGGGCGGCGGTGGTATGGGAGGAATGGGCGGCTTCGGTCGTTAATTCAATTTCATCCAAATGCGTTTCGTGACATGAAGTGTTAACTCTGTCACACTATGTTTTTGATGAAAACTTAAACATAAAGATACTTAAAGCCCTTGCATTGACTCTGAATAAGAGTAAAATTCGGGGGCTTTATTTTGGCACGAGGCCCCAAGTCGTTTTTATCCTCACATTGTGAGTGAAAAAACAAGGTTTGGGGCTAATTTAATTATTGAGAAAGCAAAAGAGGACGACATGGTAACCATTCGTTTGGCACGTCACGGCGCTAAAAAGCGTCCATTTTATCAAATCGTTGTAGCTGACAGCCGTTGTGCAGCAACTGGTCGCTACATTGAAAACGTAGGTTTCTTTAACCCTACAGCTCAAGGTCAAGAAGAAGGTCTACGTTTAGACCTAGATCGCGTTAACCACTGGGTTGGTCAAGGCGCATCTGTATCTGACCGTGTTGCTAAACTAGTTAAAGACGCTCAAAAAGCGGCTTAATTATTAGCACATTAGTAGTTGTAAAGGTTGAAGGTAAAAACAATGAGTGAACAACAAAACGAAAAAATCGTTGTAGGTAAGCTTGGTTCTTCTTACGGCATTCGTGGTTGGCTTAAAGTTTTTTCCTATACCGACAACGCTGAAAGTATTTTTGAGTACAGCCCTTGGTTTATTAAACAAAAGGGTCAATTGGTTCAATATAAAGTTGAAAGCTGGAAACGCCATAATAATGGTTATGTTTGTAAGCTTGAAGGCATCGATATTCGCGAAGACGCACAATTGTACGCTAACGTTGAAATCTTGATTGATCCAATCGCACTACCTGAACTGTCAGAAGCAGAATTCTACTGGCGTGAGTTGTTTGGTATGCAAGTTTACACAACTCAAGGCTATCACTTAGGTGAAGTGACTGATTTGATGGAAACGGGCTCAAATGATGTTCTAGTAGTAAAAGCGAACTTAAAAGATGCTTTTGGCCAAAAGGAACGATTAATTCCGTTCCTTGAAGAGCAAGTGATCAAAAATGTTGATCGCACAGCTCAACGGATCGAAGTTGACTGGGATCCTGGATTCTAGACACCTAACTAGATAAGCGAGAAACACAATGTGGATTGGCATAATTAGCCTGTTTCCCGACATGTTCCGAGCCGTATCTGATTATGGTGTTACTGGTCAAGCGGTTAAAAAAGGTCTTTTATCATTAGAGTCATGGAACCCTCGTGATTTCACTCATGATAAGCATCGCACTGTTGATGATAGACCTTACGGTGGTGGCCCTGGCATGTTGATGATGGTTCAGCCTTTGAGCGATGCCATTAATGCAGCCAAGCAAGCTTCACCGGGTAAGGCGAAAGTAATCTACTTATCTCCCCAAGGTCGTAAACTCGACCAGCAAGGAGTTGAAGAGTTGGCAACCAATGAGAACTTGATTCTGATTTGCGGCCGCTACGAAGGAGTAGATGAGCGCATTATTGAATCTTATGTTGATGAAGAATGGTCGATAGGGGATTTTGTAATGACGGGTGGGGAAATCCCAGCCATGACGTTAATTGATTCAGTTTCTCGGTTTGTTCCGGGGGTGCTTGGAGATTTTGCGTCGGCAGAAGAAGACTCTTTTGCTAATGGCTTGTTGGATTGTCCGCACTACACACGTCCTGAAGTGTTAAACCAGAAAACGGTGCCAAGCGTACTGACTTCTGGGAATCATGAGGACATTCGTCGCTGGCGGTTAAAACAATCGCTAGGCCGTACTTGGCTTAGAAGACCAGAGCTTCTGGAAAACCTAGCTCTGACTGACGAACAGGAACAATTGCTGGCGCAGTTCATTCGTGAACAGCGGTCTTTGAAAAAAGATAGAAGCAACTAGCCTAATAAATTTAGTATCAGTTTAATCTAGGAAATAGACACATGAGTAATATCATCAAGGCTCTTGAAGAAGAGCAAATGAAACAAGACATCCCTGCATTTGCACCAGGTGACACTGTTGTAGTTCAGGTTAAAGTTAAAGAAGGCGACCGTGAGCGTCTACAGGCATTCGAAGGCGTTGTTATCGCTAAGCGTAACCGTGGTCTTCACTCAGCATTCACAGTTCGTAAAATCTCGAACGGTGAAGGTGTTGAGCGTGCTTTCCAAACTCACTCTCCAATGGTTGATAGCATTGAAGTTAAGCGTCGTGGTGCAGTACGTCGTGCCAAGTTGTACTACCTACGTGAGCGTTCTGGTAAGTCAGCTCGTATCAAAGAGAAGCTGGCTAAGAAGTAACGCACGCTGCGTTCTCAAAGTAAACGGGTCCCATTTGGGGCCCGTTTTTTGTTAGGTAGGGATCGCTGCGCTGCTAGGATCACTACGCTTCTCGTTCCTAGTTGCTAGGAAAATATTATCCGAGAACGTTGTTGTTTTCACACGCAACACTTAACATGCTACTCGCAACCTTCTTTTTCCGTTCTCGAGCCACGAGAAGCGAAGCGCCCTAGACACGAGTAACGAAAAAACACTTCTTCCCATTCTTTGTTAAAAAAGCTACATTCCCAATAACAAAATCATCAAAGGAGAGAGATGCAATGGTTCGTATTGCAATTGCAGGCGCAGCAGGTCGAATGGGCCGCAACTTAGTAAAAGCTACCCACTTAAATCCAAACGCTCGAGTAGGAGCCGGTTCGGAAAGACCTGAGTCATCATTAGTCGGTGTTGATATTGGTGAGCTTTGTGGTGAAGGGCAATTTTCCGTTGCATTGGTAGATGATTTATCAAAGGTTATTTCGCAGTTTGATGTGATTGTTGATTTTACAGCTCCTAGCAGTACGTTAGCTAATATCGAACTTTGTAAATCACATGGCAAAAAAATTGTCATTGGCACAACCGGTTTCTCTGAGGAAGAGAAGCAGTTTATTGATCAAGCCGCTCAGGAAATCTCTATCGTGATGGCACCCAATTATAGTGTTGGTGTGAACCTGATGTTCAAGCTTTTAGAGAAAGCAGCTAAAGTAATGGGAGATTACTGCGATATTGAAGTTATTGAAGCTCATCATCGTCATAAAGTAGATGCACCATCGGGTACTGCTTTAGGTATGGGCGAAGCAATTGCTGGTGCGATGGGGAACAAACTCAGTGATGTGGCCGTTTATGCTCGTGAAGGGATTACCGGTGAAAGAACCAAAGATGAAATTGGTTTTGCAACTATCCGTGCAGGGGATATTATCGGTGAACATACTGCAATGTTCGCAGATATTGGTGAACGAGTAGAGATCACCCATAAAGCCACTGATCGCATGACTTTTGCCAATGGCGCAATTAAAGCGGCCGTTTGGTTAGAAACACAACCATCGGGCTTTTACACCATGCAAGATGTATTGGGGCTAAATGAGCTGTAACGATTTATACCCAATTAACTTGGGTATATATTCAGTTTCGAATAAATGAAATATATCAAAAGTGTTATTTTTAACGAAAAGCCGTTCAGATAATGAGCGGCTTTTTGGGTATTTTAGCTTAAGTAAAGAAACGATTACGTGAAATTGTTTTATTGTCTTTATTGTGTTCTATGGTGTTTATTTTTATTTGACGCCTAAAAATAACAGTTATTTTTGTTATTTTTGACAAAATGTAGCTACTTAAGTTTTTTTTGATAAAAAATAGTACTAAGAAAAGGTTTTTACATCTGTATGTGTGGTTAATTTTACTAATAGGTAGGTAGATTGTTGTTTTTGGGCCTTTAGTTAAATAAATGGTGTAAGTTGTCTTTTATTGTAGATTTCTTTTTCTAACACTATTGACACATTTAGCTACCATCTCTAGAATAGCGCCAATTTACCTAAATTCCATAAATATGGTTATTTAGAAAGATAAGAGCGAGAGCTTATACATTTATTTTGCATATTTATTCTGGAGGTTATCTTGAGTAATTCCGCACTGTTAGTCCTAGAAGATGGGACAGTGTTCCGCGGTCAATCCATTGGAGCAGATGGGTCCGCCGTTGGAGAAGTTGTTTTTAATACCTCGATGACGGGGTATCAAGAAATTCTCACTGATCCTTCCTATTCACAGCAAATCGTTACTCTAACTTATCCTCACATTGGCAATACCGGTACTAACTCAGAAGATGAAGAGTCCTCTTCAATTCATGCTCAAGGCTTAGTTATCCGTGATCTTCCTCTTATAGCTTCAAACTTCCGCAGTGAACAAACCCTTTCAGAATACTTAAAATCACAAAATATCGTCGGTATTGCTGATATTGATACACGTAAATTAACTCGTGTTTTACGTGAAAAGGGGGCGCAAAATGGTTGTATCGTAGCTTGCTCTTCTCTAAAAGAGAGTAATTTAGATGAAGCACTGGCATTAGCGAAAGCCAAAGAATTTCCAGGTCTTAAAGGTATGGATTTGGCCAAAGTGGTTTCTACCAAAGAGTCTTATTCTTGGAAACAAGGTTCGTGGACTTTAACTGATGGACTACCAGAAGCCAAATCTGACACTGAATTACCTTACCATGTTGTGGCTTACGATTTTGGTGCGAAACGTAATATTTTACGTATGCTCGTTGACCGTGGTTGTCGCTTAACTGTCGTTCCTGCAGAAACTTCAGCGGAAGAAGTATTAGCGTTAAATCCAGATGGCGTGTTCTTATCAAATGGACCTGGCGATCCAGAACCTTGTTCTTATGCTATTGAAGCAACCAAAACTTTCCTTGATAAAGGCTTACCTATCTTTGGTATCTGTCTTGGTCACCAGATCTTAGCCTTAGCTTCTGGCGCTCAAACCATTAAGATGAAGTTTGGCCACCATGGTGCTAACCATCCAGTAAAAGATCTTGATCGTAACGTTGTCTTGATTACTTCACAGAACCACGGTTTTGCCGCGGATGAAGAAACATTACCTGAAAACCTACGTGCGACTCATAAGTCATTATTTGATGGTTCACTACAGGGGATTCACCGTACGGATAAGCCAGCATTTAGCTTTCAGGGGCACCCAGAAGCAAGTCCAGGTCCACACGATGCGGCGCCATTGTTTGACCACTTCATTGAATTAATCAAAGAACATAAGAAATAATTGGGAGTTGTAGAAAATGCCAAAACGTACTGACATAAAAAGCGTACTGATTTTAGGTGCTGGCCCAATTGTTATCGGTCAGGCTTGTGAATTTGACTACTCTGGTGCTCAAGCATGTAAAGCACTGCGTGAAGAAGGTTACCGAGTTATCCTAGTGAACTCTAACCCTGCCACCATCATGACTGACCCAGAAATGGCGGATGCCACTTACATCGAACCCATTCACTGGGAAGTGGTTCGTAACATTATTGCTAAAGAGCGCCCAGATGCAGTACTGCCTACCATGGGTGGTCAAACGGCTCTGAATTGTGCGTTAGATTTAGAAAAACACGGCGTACTGGAAGAATTCGGCGTGGAAATGATTGGCGCGACTGCCGATGCAATTGATAAAGCCGAAGACCGTTCTCGTTTTGACCAAGCGATGAAGTCAATTGGTCTTGAGTGTCCACGTGCCGATACGGCGAAATCAATGGAAGAAGCTTACAAAGTTCTCGATATGGTTGGTTTCCCTTGTATCATCCGTCCTTCATTTACGATGGGGGGGACTGGTGGTGGTATCGCGTATAACAAAGAAGAATTTGAAGAAATTTGTCGTCGCGGTTTAGACCTTTCACCAACGAATGAACTTCTTATTGATGAATCATTGATTGGCTGGAAAGAATACGAGATGGAAGTGGTTCGCGACAAAGCGGATAACTGTATCATCGTATGTGCGATTGAAAACTTCGATGCAATGGGCATTCACACCGGTGACTCGATTACTGTTGCGCCTGCTCAAACACTGACAGATAAAGAATACCAATTAATGCGTAACGCTTCTTTAGCGGTATTGCGTGAAATTGGTGTTGAAACAGGTGGTTCAAACGTACAGTTTGGTATCAACCCGAAAGATGGCCGTATGGTTATCATCGAGATGAACCCTCGTGTATCTCGCTCATCTGCTCTAGCTTCTAAAGCAACAGGTTTCCCGATTGCAAAAATTGCAGCAAAACTGGCGATTGGTTATACGCTTGATGAGTTAATGAATGACATCACAGGTGGTGCAACCCCTGCGTCATTTGAACCAACTATCGACTACGTTGTGACTAAGATCCCTCGTTTTAACTTTGAGAAATTTGCCGGTGCCAATGACCGTCTAACCACTCAAATGAAGTCGGTTGGTGAAGTAATGGCGATTGGTCGTAACCAACAAGAATCACTACAAAAAGCATTACGTGGCCTAGAAGTTGGTCGTGATGGTTTTGATGAAATGGTCGATTTAGATGCACCTGATGCATTGACTAAGATCCGCCAAGAATTGAAAGAAGCGGGTTGTGACCGTATTTGGTACATTGCGGATGCATTCCGTGCTGGAATGTCTGTGGATGGCGTATTCAATCTAACCAATGTTGACCGTTGGTTCCTAGTTCAAATCGAAGAGCTAGTGAAATTGGAAGAAGAAGTGAAAGCAGGCGGTTACGCTGGTCTAAACGAAGATGTATTACGTAAAATGAAGCGCAAAGGCTTCGGTGATGCACGTTTAGCGAAACTACTTGGCGTAGCAGAAAGCGAAATTCGCCGTGCTCGTGAGGAATTCGATATTCATCCTGTTTATAAGCGTGTTGATACTTGTGCCGCTGAGTTTTCTTCTGATACGGCTTACATGTACTCATCATACGATGAAGAGTGTGAAGCGAATCCTTCAGACAAAGATAAAATCATGGTATTGGGCGGTGGTCCAAACCGTATCGGCCAAGGTATCGAATTTGACTACTGTTGTGTACATGCATCACTGGCATTACGTGAAGACGGTTATGAAACCATCATGGTGAACTGTAACCCTGAAACGGTTTCTACCGATTACGATACCTCTGACCGCTTATACTTCGAACCAGTAACATTGGAAGATGTGCTTGAAATCGTACGTATCGAGAAGCCAAAAGGCGTGATCGTTCAATACGGTGGTCAAACGCCTCTGAAACTGGCTCGTGCATTAGAAGCGGCTGGCGTGCCAATTATTGGTACTAGTCCAGATGCGATTGACCGTGCAGAAGACCGTGAGCGTTTCCAAACAGCGGTTGAGCGTTTAAATTTATTACAACCTGAAAATGCCACTGTAACTACGATGGAACAAGCGATTGAAAAATCACGTGAAATTGGTTATCCGTTAGTGGTTCGTCCTTCATATGTTCTTGGTGGTCGTGCGATGGAAATCGTATATGACGAGCAAGATTTACGTCGTTATTTTAATGAAGCAGTAAGTGTTTCAAATGAATCTCCAGTTCTTCTCGATCTATTCTTAGATGATGCTGTTGAAGTTGACGTTGATGCGATTTGTGACGGTGAGCAAGTGGTGATTGGCGGTATCATGGAACATATTGAGCAAGCGGGTGTTCACTCTGGTGACTCAGCATGTTCATTACCTGCTTATACCTTAAGCCAGGAAATCCAAGACGTAATGCGTGAGCAAGTTGAAAAGCTTGCGTTTGAGCTTGGTGTACGTGGCCTGATGAATACTCAGTTTGCGGTTAAAGATGGCAAGGTATACCTAATCGAAGTAAACCCTCGTGCAGCACGTACAGTTCCATTTGTCTCGAAAGCAACAGGCGCACCTTTAGCTAAAATTGCAGCACGCGTAATGGCTGGCCAATCTTTAGCATCACAAGGTTTCACTAAAGAAATCATTCCACCTTATTACTCAGTTAAAGAGGTTGTATTACCATTTAACAAGTTCCTAGGTGTAGATCCACTGTTAGGCCCAGAAATGCGCTCAACCGGTGAAGTGATGGGCGTAGGTAAAACCTTTGCTCAAGCGTTTGCGAAAGCGGAACTGGGCATTGGTAATGTTTACCCTGAAGGTGGCCGTGCATTACTTTCTGTTCGTAAAGAAGACAAAGAGCGTGTTGTAGAGTTGGCTTCTCAGCTAATTAAACTAGGCTATCAATTAGATGCAACACACGGTACCGCAGTCGTGCTAGGCGAAGCGGGAATTAACCCTCGCTTGGTGAATAAAGTACATGAAGGTCGTCCTCATATTCTTGACCGTATTAAGAACAATGAATACAGCTACATCGTGAATACGGCAGCCGGTCGTCAGGCTATTGAAGATTCAAAAGTACTACGTCGCGGCGCGCTTCAAGAGAAAGTTAACTATACGACGACCTTGAATGCAGCGTTTGCAAGCTGTATGGCACACAAAGAAGACAACCGCTCGGATGTGACATCTGTACAAGAGTTACATGCAAAAGTGAAAGGGTCTTTGGCGTAATAAGCAAACGTTAATAAATAAGCGTTAATAAGTAATAAAAATAAACCCACTTTAGTTGTGAAGCTAAAGTGGGTTTTTGTTTATTTGCGTTTCTCTGGGCTCGAGCGCTTTGCTTCTTGTCACTCGAGGTCAATACGGAAAGTTCGAGACATTAAATAAATGCCATTGATGTGAATGTGATGATTTTAAATTGTTCACTCATCACTCACTAGTCTTCTCGGCTCCCGAGCGTAATGTCTCCGTAACTCGTATCCACTCTTCTTTTTCGAGTCACGAGTAGCAAAGCGTCCTAGCTACGAGTACCGCTACTTTTCCTTTGTCGCCTTAATCAAATTCTGATAAAACGCTTGCTCAAATTGGGTTAGTGGTGGAATAGTGTCAGTGTTGTTTTTCGGGTGATAATCCGTCACTAATTGTACAAATATAGTCGATGGTTCGCTTTGGTCATTAAGTACAAAACCTGCCATATTGTGAGTGGCAAATAAAGAACCACTTTTCGCGACTATGTTGCCCTTTATTGGCGCTTTTCTCATGCTAGAGCGGTATTTTAATGTACCGTCTATACCGGCGATTGGCATTAAGCGAATGAAGTCTAGTTTATTATCATTGACTTTAATGAACTTTAATACTGAGTACAGTTGATTTGGAGTCACTCGATTGTTACGAGAAAGCCCTGAACCATCCTCTAAAACTGCATTCGATAAATCGATTTTGGCCTGTTTCTTTAAAATCTGTTTAATTGCTTCGGTGCCATTAGCAAAGGAGCCAGCTTGATTAAAGTAATGTTCACCTAGGGTTTTGGTTAGGTTGTTGGCGTATAGATTATCGGAGTCTTTTAGCATGTGCTCTAGTAGAACAGGTAATGGTACAGAGAGATGCTTAGCCAGTACCTTTGTATTTTGGGCCTGTTCTTCTTTAGCCCTGATAGTTGTAGCTAATTTAATACTGCCTTTAAGCTTTATCCCTTGTTTATCTAAGATTTGATGCAAGGTTTCTGAGGCATATAAAAAGACGTTTTGTATGGCAAAGTTCAGAGGTAATGGCTGTTCTCGTTTCACTAAGCAGCCTGATAAACGGTAATGGTTAGTTGGAGTGGTCGTCAGTTCTAAATCACAGTACTGCTCTTTTTGTTGTTTACGGGTAATTGCAGTTGCTGCCGTGCTCACATTAACAGGCTGATGCTTTGGCGTGAACACACGAGTACTGCCATCAGCATTAGTATAAATGGATGCCATCACACAGTTACCATTTAAAGTAATTGCGCTGGAAGGGGTACTGTAACAAACCCCCAAAATATCCCACGGCCAACCGACTGCTTTTTCATAACCAGTAAAAGCACCGTTATCTAGGATAAGATCGCCGTTAATTGTTGAGATGTTTGCACTTTTTAACAGCTGACTAATGTCGGCGGAAGTTAAACTCGGATCGCCAGAAAAGCGTATTACTAGATCTTTATCATGTTGCTCTAATTGTGTTGAGTAACGAAAATCATCACCCAGTTCGATTTTAGCGGCCAGTGCGGTTATTAACTTTAATGTACTGGCTGGTGGAAATAGCTGATCACTGTTCTGTCTCAAAAATGTCGAGCTTGGTGATTTAGCGATTAAGCCCACTCGAGCCTCTGATGGCAGAATATCGTTACTTAGGAAATGTGGTTTGATAGGCGGCGCAGCGTAGCTTGAAACTGAGAATAAAAAAGAAGTCGCTAAGACAATAACAGAGGTGAAACGCATAGTTCAATCCATGAAGTGGAGGAGAACAAAGTATAAACAAAAACGCCCACTTAAGCTAAGTGGGCGTTTGTCGTTTTACACAAATTTAACGGCTTAAGCCATCAAATTAGAATGCGTAGCGGAAACCAACTTGGAATTGATCTTCAGTTTGGTTTTCACTTGCAGCATCACTGTCAGATAGTAGGTTAAATTGGTATGCACCATATACCGTCGCATTACCGAAGTAGCGAGCGTACTCAACAGCAACAAAATTTAGATTTAAGTCATCGTAGCTATTTTCATCAGCATTGAAGTAGCTATATGTCATGTTTACGTTGTTGTCACCAAAGGTGTAGCCAGCGTAAGCATCAGCGGCATCGAAATCAGACTCATCAGCAGAAGAACGAGCAATTTTACCGCCTTCATATGTTGCTGCTAATAAGATTCCATTATTAGTATAGCGAACCGCTGCCGTGTAAGTGTTGTTATCACCAGTGCTGATACGATCGTCACCTGCATTGTTAGCATCAGTTTGTGCATAACCTAAACCAAGCTCTAAAGTGTCAGTCAGTTTATATGCACCGATAACGCCAAAACCATCTGCATTTTGAGTGACAGCAGTGCCATCTGAGTCAGAGTCACCTTGAACACTTGCTTGGATTGTCAGTTTTTCAGTGTTAAAAGCGTAACGTAGAACGTTGTTAGCACGGTCAGACGTTGCAACGTTATATTCATTGATGTAACCACTGAATACTTCTGCTATATCGGTGAAGTTCGTTAGGTAAGTAAAAGCATTATCTTGATGACCGTAAGTTAAACTACCAAATTTTTGAGACTGCACACCACCATACATATAACGAGTGTTAATTTGCGCATCATCTCCTTCTGGATCGCTGTTTTCGGTGATTTCCCACTCAGTGAAACCAATGAAAGAGATATCATCATTTAGTTTTTGTTCGCCACCTAAGTTAAAACGTACACGTGATGCATCTTTATAGATGTCGTCATCTTTGCCATCACGAACACCATTATCATCAACAGATTTATTAGCATCAGAGAAGTTAGCACGAACTTCAACACGGCCACCCATGTTTAAAGTAGAAGTGTCATCTTTGTAGATAGTTGCTGCAGAAGCTACAGTTGATACTGAAGCAGCGGCCACTGCTAAAGCTAGTAATGTTTTTTTCATTGTATTAATCCTAATAGTTTAATGATTAAAGTTGGTAGCTTAATGACTACTCTATCACTTTGTTTGTAGACAGATTTGTTACTGAATACATAGGCTTTCTTTTATCCAACTAATATATAGTGCATATATTGATAGCTGACATAAATAATGACTGCATGTTTTATACCGTGTAAGTTCCCATTCAAGATAGTCAAATGATCTCAAAATACCTAAAAATCACACCTTTCATATTGATTTTGTTTTTTTAGTTTTAATTTAGCTATTGTATTTAGTGGGTTATGTCGCTTGGTTGGATTTTGTGATTGGGATCTCAAATTTGTTTTTTTTAGATTTTTGCCGCGAAATTAACTTAAAGTGGTTGTGTTTTAGAAAAATTTAAAGCTTCAAAAGCACTTGTATTTTCAATGAAATGTGATTGAAATCTTATTTTTATAGTGACGAAATAACCAAGTTTAATTACACTAGTTGTCAATTAAATATTCTAACGGCACCTACTCAGCATCAAGTTGAGTGGGTATTTTTTGTCTGAGGTTCGCTCTTTGGAGTTGAAGTCGGAGTGAGGTTTAAAATGGATAAAGTCCCAATGACTGTGTGTGGTGAGCAATTACTACGTACAGAATTAGAAGCATTATTAAAGCGCCGCCCATTAATCTCGGCAGCCATTGCCGAAGCGCGCGAATTAGGTGATTTAAAAGAAAATGCTGAATACCATGCTGCTCGTGAAGAACAAGGCATTTGTGAAGCTCAGATTCGCGATATTGAGTATAAGTTGTCTGTTGCTCAAGTAATTGATGTATCTAAAATGGATAATACTGGAAAAGTTATTTTTGGTACAACGGTAACCTTACTTGATATTGATACTGACAAAGAAGTGAAATATACAATTGTCGGTGACGATGAAGCCGATATCAAAGCAGGTAAAATTTCAGTAAGCTCTCCAATTGCTCGTGGTTTAATTGGTAAAATGGAAGGTGATGAAGTGGTTATTTCAACTCCAGGTGGGGATAAAGACTTCGAAATTACCCAAGTGGATTATATTTAAGTATCCAGGGTAATTGTTTGATTAAAAAGCCGCAGTTGATGCGGCTTTTTTGTTTAAGATGGAAGTGAGGTGCGGGGACGCTTTGCTCGAGTAACGAAAAGCTCAAACGTGCTTTAGTTGATGTATCATATGCAGCGCATCAGTGGTTTACTCGCCACTCGACGCGTTCTCGGATCTCGCAACATAAAAAAGATCGCGCTAGGCGATCTTTTATTTGATATAAATTGAAAGTTGCAAGTAAGTGATTACTTACGTGGGATCTCAATTTTACGCTGTTCGCTTTGACGGAATAAAACCAAAACTTTACCAATGGTTTGTACTTTTTCTGCTTTAGTTTCACGAACAATAGCGTCTATAATTAGTGACTTGGTTTCACGGTCTTCAGAAGCGACTTTGACTTTAATCAGCTCGTGATGGTCAAGTGCAAGCTCAATTTCCGCAAGAACAGCTTCAGTCAATCCATTTGCGCCCATTAGCACGACAGGTTTTAAATTGTGAGCTAGTCCTTTCAAATGCTGCTTTTGTTTGGTGCTTAGGTTCATTGTGCGGCCATTTTTTTATAGTATAAGGGTTGAAAACATCTATTTTAGCGCCATCTATTGTGGAAGACTATATTTTCCGTAATAGTTTTTATTAATCGCAACGGCTCTTGTGATGTTTTCTGCAGTAGCTGAAGCTTCCTATCACACTGTGTGGGAAGTGTTGAATAATCAGTAGGAATAAAATGAGTAAGAAAAAACATTCGGCCAGTTCTGGTCGTTGGTTACAAGAGCATTTTGATGATAAATATGTAGCGGAAGCCCAAAAGAGGGGCTACCGTTCACGTGCTATTTTCAAAATTGAAGAGATCCAAGAGAAAGATAAACTCTTAAAACCTGGAATGACAGTCGTAGATTTAGGCGCTGCACCTGGCGGCTGGTCTCAATATGCAGCTGAAATTGTAGGCGATGATGGGCAAGTAATAGCTTGTGACATTTTATCTATGGATTCGATCGTTGGCGTTAGCTTTCTTCAGGGGGATTTTCGTGAAGATGCCGTGTTAGATGCCTTACTAGAACGGATTCAACCTGATATGGTGGATGTAGTAATGTCTGACATGGCTCCCAATATGAGTGGGAATCTTGCGGTAGACCAACCAAGAGCTATGTATTTAGTTGAATTAGCGTTGGATATGTGTCGACAAGTTCTAGCTCCAGATGGTAGTTTTGTGGTTAAGGTATTCCAAGGCGAAGGCTTTGATCAGTACGTCAAAGATGTACGAGAAATGTTTAAAGCTGTAAAAATTCGTAAACCAGACTCTTCACGTGCGCGTTCTCGTGAGGTATATATCGTAGCTACAGGATATAAACTGTAGTAATCTACTTTTAATTAATAGTGACCGAGAGGCTGACACCTTGAGTGACATGGCAAAAAATTTAATTTTATGGCTAGTAATCGCCGTAGTTTTGATGTCAGTTTTCCAGAGCTTTGGGCCTGGGGACAGTAACGGAAAAGCGATTGATTACACATCCTTTGTAAAAGACGTTGGTCAAGGCCAAGTTCGTGAGGCAAAGTTCAAGGATAGAGAAATTACCTTTGTTCGAACTGATAATTCTCGCAATGTAACTTATATGCCGGTTTATGATGATAAGCTTCTCGACGATCTTATTAACCAAAATGTGAAAGTATCGGGTACTCCACCTGAGCAACAAAGCCTATTAGGTACTATCTTCATTTCTTGGTTCCCTATGATCTTATTGATCGGGGTGTGGATTTTCTTCATGCGACAAATGCAAGGCGGCGGTGGCAAAGGAGCGATGTCGTTTGGTAAGAGTAAAGCTCGCATGATGGGTGAAGAGCAAATTAAGACGACTTTTGCAGACGTTGCTGGTTGTGATGAAGCTAAAGAAGACGTAAAAGAGTTGGTTGATTATTTACGCGATCCGAGTCGTTTCCAAAAGCTTGGTGGTAAAATTCCAACAGGCGTATTGATGGTTGGTCCTCCAGGTACAGGTAAAACTTTATTGGCGAAAGCAATTGCTGGTGAAGCGAAAGTACCATTCTTTACTATTTCTGGTTCTGATTTCGTAGAAATGTTTGTTGGTGTTGGTGCATCTCGTGTACGTGACATGTTCGAGCAAGCGAAAAAAGCCTCACCTTGTATCATCTTTATTGATGAAATCGATGCCGTAGGTCGCCAACGTGGCGCGGGTGTGGGTGGCGGTCATGATGAACGTGAACAAACATTAAACCAAATGCTGGTTGAAATGGATGGTTTTGAAGGAAACGAAGGTATTATCGTGATTGCGGCAACTAACCGCCCTGACGTACTAGACCCTGCATTACTTCGCCCAGGCCGTTTTGACCGCCAAGTTGTGGTTGGTTTACCTGACGTTCGTGGTCGTGAGCAAATTTTAAAAGTACACATGCGTAAAGTGCCGCTAGCTGAAAATGTTGAGCCGTCACTGATTGCACGTGGTACGCCTGGCTTCTCTGGTGCCGATCTTGCAAACCTAGTTAACGAAGCTGCATTATTTGCTGCGCGTGGTAACAAGCGTAATGTTTCTATGGTTGAGTTCGAGCTTGCCAAAGATAAAATTATGATGGGAGCAGAGCGTCGTTCAATGGTACTGACTGAAGAAACCAAAGCTTCGACCGCGTACCATGAAGCAGGCCATGCGATTGTTGGTCGCTTAGTTCCTGAACACGACCCGGTTTATAAAGTATCAATTATTCCACGTGGCCGTGCATTAGGTGTGACCATGTACTTACCTGAACAAGATCGTGTAAGTATGTCTCGCCAGCATTTAGAGTCGATGATTTCTAGCCTTTATGGTGGTCGTTTGGCTGAAGAGCTTATTTATGGCTCAGAAAAAGTATCGACAGGTGCTTCTAACGATATTGAACGTGCGACAGATATTGCTCGCAAGATGGTGACTCAATGGGGTTTCTCTGAAAAACTTGGTCCTTTGCTTTATGCAGAAGATGAAGGTGAAGTATTCCTAGGTCGATCTGTTACACAAACTAAGCATATGTCTGATGATACGGTTCGTTTGATTGACCAAGAAGTTCGAGCGTTAATTGATCGTAATTATGAGCGTGCGAAGAAAATCTTAGAAGATAATATGGATATCATGCATGCAATGAAAGATGCATTGATGAAATATGAAACGATTGATGCTGGTCAGATTGATGACTTGATGAATCGTGCAGAAACAATTCGTGCTCCACAAGGCTGGACTGACAGCGAAGTGAAACCTGCAGAGCCGACTGCTAAGACACCAGACGCTAAAGGTGAAACTAAGCCTGATTCTGAACAATCAAAAGACGACAATGAATCAAAAAATAAAGATTCATAAGTTTTAATAAGCATACTCAAGCCCTGATGAAAGTCGGGGCTTTTTGCTTTCTATCCCATGCCCGATTAACCTACATCTAATTTAAGTATTGCAGAGGTTATTTGGCCTTCTACCTCGCCTAAGCAAATTGTGAGTAATATTCTTACTATGAAATTAATTTCCAATCACAAACAACTTGATCTTAGCCGTCCTCAAATTATGGGGATTTTAAATGCTACGCCTGATTCTTTCTCGGATGGAGGTAAGTTTAATCAACTTGATAAAGCTCTCTTACAAGTTGACGCTATGATAGCGGCGGGTGCGACTATTATCGATATTGGTGGTGAGTCAACGCGTCCTGGGGCAAAGGACGTATCGTTAGAAGATGAATTAAATCGTGTTATTCCACTGGTGAAAGCGATTCGTCAAAAATCAGATGTTTGGATTTCTATTGATACCAGTAAATCGGAAGTGATGAAGCAAAGCATCGAATGTGGTGCAGATATTATTAATGATGTGCGTTCTCTGAGCTTATCAGGCGCACTAGATGTGGTTGCCAAGGCAAATGTCCCTGTGTGTATTATGCATATGCAAGGTGAACCTAAAACCATGCAAGATAATCCTGAGTATCAAGACGTATTACAAGATGTTGATGATTTTCTAACTCAGCGTATCGATGCGTGTGTTACGGCAGGAATTAAGCGTGAAAATATAATTATTGATCCCGGTTTTGGTTTTGGTAAAACTTTGGCGCATAATTATCATTTACTGGCAAACCTTGAACGTTTTCATGAATATAAATTACCGATTCTTGCCGGAATGTCGAGAAAGTCTATGGTATCGAAGGCCCTTAATAAGCCAACCAGTGAATGTGTTATAGGTAGCGTGGTATGTGCAACACTCGCCGCTCAGCAAGGGGCTCAAATTATTCGAGTCCATGACGTACAAGAAACTCAAGATGCCATGCGTATTCTTGAAATGATCCAAACTAATCAATAATTCAATTTACTTAATGGTGATTCTCCATATTTGCCATTAATAAGCCGTTTGAAGAATAAGGACAAATCATGTCAACGAGAAAATATTTTGGTACTGATGGTGTACGTGGCAAAGTTGGTAACTATCCAATCACTCCAGATTTTGTATTAAAGCTAGGCTGGGCTGCGGGCCGTGTATTAGCGAAACAAGGTACAAAGCAAGTTATTATTGGTAAAGATACTCGTATTTCTGGCTATATGCTGGAATCGGCATTAGAAGCGGGTCTGGCTGCAGCTGGGTTAAAGGCGATCTTAACTGGCCCAATGCCAACACCTGCTGTGGCTTATTTAACACAAACATTTCGTGCAGAAGCGGGTATTGTGATCTCGGCATCCCATAACCCTTATTACGATAACGGTATTAAGTTCTTTTCATCGGAAGGCACCAAGTTAGCGGATGATATTGAATTGGCGATTGAAGCTGAACTTGAAAAAGATATCGAATGTGTTGAATCAGCTATGTTAGGTAAAGCTAAGCGTATGGTCGATGCTGCTGGTCGTTATATTGAGTTTTGTAAGAGTACTTTCCCGAACGAATTAAGCCTGAAAGGTTTAAAAATTGTTGTCGATTGTGCGCATGGTGCGACCTATCACATTGCTCCAAATGTCTTTACTGAATTAGGCGCTGATGTTATTGCTATGGGTTGTGAGCCAAATGGCTTGAATATCAATGACCAAGTTGGTGCAACAGATGTTCGTGCTCTACAGCAACGTGTTATTGATGAAAAAGCTGATCTAGGTTTAGCATTTGATGGTGACGGTGACCGAATCATCATGGTTGATGAACTAGGTAATAAAATCGATGGTGACCAGATTGCTTATATCATTGCTCGAGATGCACTGCGTCGTGGTGAGCTGAAAGGAGGGGTAGTCGGTACTTTGATGACTAACCTAGGCATGGAAAATGGCTTAAAACAGTTAGGTATCCCTTTTGTTCGTTCAAAAGTCGGCGACCGCTACGTGATGGAACAGTTATTAGAAAAAGGTTGGAAAATTGGTGCAGAGAACTCTGGCCATGTAATTTTGCTTGATAAAGTGACAACTGGTGATGCAATTGTTGCCGCGCTTCAAGTGCTTGCTTCAATTGTAGGCAGCAAATTATCACTTAGTGCCTTAGCATCAGGTATGACTTTATATCCACAAGTTTTAGTGAATGTACGTTTTTCAGGTGATATTGATCCGTTGCAGAATCAAGAAGTATTAGATTCAGTTAAAGACGTTGAGTCTAAATTAGGTGATAAAGGTCGAGTATTATTACGTAAATCAGGTACTGAGCCACTGATCCGAGTAATGGTTGAAGGTGAAGATGCTAATCTAGTTGAATCTTCGGCGAATGCGATTGCTGAAAAAGTAAAAGAGAATTGCTAAAACAGATTAAGGCGGGTGGGGAATCGCAACTGGTCTGTTTATTGTTGTTTTGTCCCTTTTTTAATCGTTTGAACCGCAAGTTATACTTTTTTGGCAATTTTCACTTGTCAGTTAGTGTCGCTTTAGTTAGTATCACTGCGCCTCATTAGGGAGGTGCGCTATTGTTTTGAACAAAAGCAATAGCTCAGAAATTTAGAACATAGGTGGAAAAATGTTAACAGTTCTACTTGTGATTTATCTACTGGTTGCGCTTGGTGTAATTGGCCTAGTGTTGATTCAGCAAGGTAAAGGCGCAGACATGGGAGCCTCTTTCGGGGCTGGAGCATCAAATACAGTATTTGGCTCTGGTGGCTCAGGTAATTTCCTTACCCGTTCAACAGCGATTTTTGCAACAATTTTCTTTATTATTAGTTTGGTTCTTGGTCATATGTCAACGGCGAAGCATGAATCTAAGTTTGCTGCACCACAGTTAAGTGTTGAGCAGAAGACTGATAAAGAACAAGTTGTTACTGATGAAATTCCAGCGCCTAAGAGCGGTGACGAAATTCCTCAGTAATTGTTACTCTGGTAACAGTTATTCTTAATAAGAATATTGCCGAGATGGTGAAATTGGTAGACACGCTAGCATGAGGTGCTAGTGCCTTATGGTGTGGGGGTTCAAGTCCCCCTCTCGGCACCATTTTTTTGTAAAACTTGTAATGTCTATTGTGGCGAGTATAATGCGCTCAGATAGAAAGCAAAATCGGACGCGGGGTGGAGCAGCTTGGTAGCTCGTCGGGCTCATAACCCGAAGGTCGTTGGTTCAAATCCGGCCCCCGCAACCAATCCTTTATAGGATATGCTGTTATAAGTTTCCGTATTAAAAGTCTGACTTTTAATACAACTAAGCATAGAATATATGCTTGGTAATATCAGGGTCCAGCAATAAAAAACCCCGACTTATCGGGGTTTTTTATTATCTGCATAACTTGATTGGTCAAAATAGACCGATCAAATTATAAATTATGCAGATAATGCATGGTGTTTGAATTGGGCTTTAAGCCCTTTTTTTGTTTCTGGACGATCGGCTTTAAGCTTAGCTTCTTGGTTTTGTTGGCTTTTTTATTTGTTAAAGCAACAAAATGTGGAGAAGGCTTCATTTCCGGAGAGAGTATGACTGGTTTAGAAAAACAATTAACCGAATTATTGGAAGCGCCAGTGGCCGCTTCTGGTTATGAATTAATCGGCTTGGAATTTATCCGAGCGGGTGAACACTCCACATTGCGTATTTTTATTGATCATGAAAATGGCATCAATGTTGATGATTGTGCAGAAGTTAGCCGCCAAGTAAGTGCGGTGATGGATGTTGAAGATCCAATTACAGTTGCATACAACTTAGAAGTTTCCTCGCCAGGCTTAGAACGTCCACTGTTCAAACCTGCTCACTACCAACAATTCATTGGTCACGATGTTAACTTGGTATTGAAAATGGCGGTCAATAACCGCCGTAAGTGGAAAGGCGTGATTACCGCTATTGAGGGTGAAATTGTCACCATTACCCTAGATGGCAACGAAGAACAATTTGCTTTAAGTAATATTTCTAAAGCTAACTTGATACCAAAATTTTAAGTCTGAAGAGGCGATAACAATGAACAAAGAAATTTTAGCGGTTGTTGAAGCGGTTTCGAATGAAAAAGCTGTTCCCCGTGAGCGTATTTTTGAAGCATTAGAAATTGCTTTAGCTACGGCAACAAAAAAGAAAAGCCCACACGAAATTGAAGTACGTGTCGAAATCGACCGTAAAACGGGGGATTTTGAAACATTCCGTCGTTGGTTAGTCGTTGAAGACGTTGAATTCCCAACCAAAGAGATTTCAATTGAAGCGGCGAAATACGATGACGAAGAGATTGAACTTGGTGGTTACATTGAAGATGATATGGAGTCAGTAACCTTTGACCGTATTACGACTCAAACTGCTAAGCAAGTTATTGTACAAAAAGTACGTGAAGCTGAGCGAGCTCAAATCGTTGAACAATTCATCGATAATGAAGGCGAGCTAGTAACGGGTGTTGTGAAGAAAGCAACGCGTGATGCAGTTATCGTTGATCTCGGTAATAATGCGGAATCAGTGATCTTACGTGAAGATCAACTGCCACGTGAAAACTTGCGTGCAGGTGACCGTATTCGTGGTCTTTTATATGCAGTTAAACCTGAAGCGCGTGGTTTCCAACTATTCTTAACTCGTTCTAAACCTGAAATGCTGATTGAACTTTTCCGCATTGAAGTGCCAGAAATTGGTGAAGAACTGATTGAATTAAAAGCGGCTGCTCGCGATCCTGGTTCTCGCGCTAAGATTGCAGTTAAAACTAACGACCGTCGTATTGACCCAGTTGGTGCTTGTGTTGGTATGCGTGGCGCACGTGTACAAGCCGTATCTGGCGAGCTTGGTGGTGAGCGTATCGACATCGTTCTTTGGGATGATAACCCAGCGCAATTCGTGATTAATGCAATGGCTCCTGCTGATGTGGCTTCAATCATTGTTGATGAAGACTCACATTCAATGGATATTGCGGTTGAAGCAGATAACCTAGCTCAAGCGATTGGCCGTAGCGGTCAAAATGTACGTCTGGCTTCTCAGCTTACTGGTTGGGAATTAAATGTCATGACAGTAGCTGAGTTGAATAGTAAACACCAAGAAGAATCAGTTGCTGCTATCGAAGGCTTTATGAAGCATTTAGATATTGAGCAAGATTTTGCCGAATTACTGGTTGAAGAAGGTTTCTCTACTCTTGAAGAAATCGCTTACGTTCCAGTGAACGAATTACTTGAAATTGATGGGCTTGAAGAAGAGTTAGTTGAAGAGTTACGTGGCCGTGCGAAAAATGCACTGACTACATTAGCGCTTGCTCAAGAAGAATCATTTGAAGGTTTAGAGCCTGCTGAAGACCTACTTGCTTTAGACGGCTTAGAGCGCGAAATGGCGTTTAAACTCGCGGCTAAAGGGGTAGTGACTTTAGAAGATTTAGCGGACCAAGGCACTGATGAGTTAGAAGGCATCGAAGGTCTAAGTGAAGAGCGTGCAGGCGAATTAATTATGGCCGCACGTAACATTTGCTGGTTTGGCGACGAAGAATAATTTTCAGCAAGGAGAAAGCAGTATGACAGAACTGACAGTGAAAGCACTAAGTGAAGAGATTGGTACTCCAGTTGAGCACTTAGTAGAACAACTTGCTGATGCTGGTATGAAAAAAACCAGTACAGACAGTGTTACTGATGATGAGAAGCAACAACTTCTTGCTCATCTAAAAAAAGGCAACGGTTCAACAAGTGACTCAGAACCGACTCGCCTAACTTTGCAACGTAAAACTAAAAGCACATTAAGTGTGTCTGCTGGTGGCGGTAAGAGCAAAGAAGTACAAGTTGAAGTACGTAAAAAGCGTACTTACGTGAAGCGTTCTGCGGTTGATGAAGAAGCTCAACGCGAAGCGGAAGAACTCGCAGCACGTGAAGCAGCAGAAGCGGCCAAGCGTGAAGCAGAGGAAAAAGCAAAATTAGAAGCTGAAGCAAAAGCAAAAGCTGACGCCGAAGCAAAAGCAAAGCGTGAAGCTGCAGATGCCGCGAAACGTGAAGCTGCGGAAAAAGCGAAAGCTGAAGAAGCAAAAGCAGCCGCAAAACGTTCTCCTGAAGACAAAGCTCAACATGACGCTGCTAAGAAAGAAGCAGAAGCATTGAAGCGTCGTCAGGAAGAAGAAGCTCAACGTAAAGCAGAACAAGAAGCACAAAAATTGGTTGAAGAAGCACGTAAGTTAGCAGAAGAAAACGAAGCTCGTTGGTCGGAAGAAGAGAAGAAGAAAAAAGAATCTGAAAACTCTGATTATCACGTAACGACAAATAAACATGCGCGCGCAGCAGAAGATGAAGCTGACCGTCGTAGTGAAGCAAGTCGTCGTAAGAAGAAAAAGCCAGCGAAAAAAGAAGATGACCGTTTTGGTGGTCGCAATGCTCGTGGTGGACGTAATCGTAAAGGTAAATTGGCGAAACCAACTTCTATGCAACAAGGCTTTGATAAAAATGCCACTGTTGCAAAAGCAGAAGTTGTGATTGGCGAAACGATCGTTGTTTCTGAGCTGGCAAATAAAATGTCAGTGAAAGGGACTGAAGTCATCAAAACCATGATGAAGATGGGCGCAATGGCGACTATCAACCAAGTGATCGACCAAGAAACGGCAGCGCTAGTTGCGGAAGAGATGGGTCATAAGGTAGTGCTTCGTAAAGAAAACGAATTAGAAGAAGCGATTCTATCTGATCGTGATAACACAACAGAAGCAACCCCTCGTGCGCCAGTGGTTACTATCATGGGTCACGTTGACCACGGTAAAACATCGACGCTTGATTACATTCGTCGTAGCCGTGTTGCATCAGGTGAAGCGGGTGGTATTACTCAGCACATTGGTGCTTACCACGTTGAAACTGACAATGGCATGATCACATTCTTGGATACTCCAGGACACGCCGCATTTACTTCAATGCGTGCTCGTGGTGCTCAAGCGACAGATATCGTTGTTCTTGTTGTTGCAGCAGACGATGGTGTTATGCCACAAACAATTGAAGCGATTCAGCACGCAAAAGCGGCAGATGTTCCTTTAATTATTGCTGTTAACAAAATCGATAAAGAAGATGCCAACCCAGATAACGTTAAAAACGAGCTAGCTCAATACGACGTTATTCCTGAAGAGTGGGGCGGCGAAAACATGTTCGTCCATATCTCAGCTAAAGCAGGTACAAACATTGATGGCCTACTAGAAGCTATCTTGTTACAAGCTGAAGTTTTAGAACTTAAAGCGGTAACCGATGGTATGGCTTCGGGTGTGGTTGTTGAATCTCGTCTTGATAAAGGTCGTGGTCCAGTTGCAACTGTATTGGTTCAAGCCGGTACTCTACGTAAAGGCGATATTGTACTTTGTGGTCAAGAATATGGACGTATCCGTGCGATGCGTGATGAGAATGGTCAAGAGATCACTGAAGCGGGTCCTTCTATTCCTGCTGAGATTCTTGGTTTATCAGGTGTACCGGCTTCTGGTGATGAAGCGACTGTAGTTCGTGATGAGCGTAAAGCCCGTGAAGTTGCAAACTATCGTCAAGGTAAATTCCGTGATGTAAAACTTGCTCGTCAGCAAAAATCGAAACTTGAAAATATGTTCTCTAACATGGAAGCGGGTGAAGTTGCTGAGCTTAACGTAGTACTGAAAGCAGACGTTCAAGGTTCTGTTGAAGCTATCGCTGATTCATTACGTAAACTTTCAACTGAAGAAGTGAAAGTGAACATCGTAGGTTCTGGTGTTGGTGGTATTACTGAAACGGATGCCGTACTTGCAGCCGCATCTAACGCTATCATCCTTGGCTTTAACGTTCGTGCTGATGCTTCAGCTCGTCGTACCGTTGAAAACGAAAACCTAGATTTACGTTACTACTCAATCATCTACCAATTGATTGATGAAGTGAAACAAGCGATGGGTGGTATGCTTGCTCCTGAATTTAAGCAAGAGATCATTGGTCTTGCAGAAGTTCGTGATGTCTTCAAGTCACCAAAACTTGGCGCTATCGCAGGTTGTATGGTTACTGAAGGTGTTATCAAGCGTAGCAATCCAATCCGCGTACTTCGTGAAAACGTAGTTATTTACGAAGGTGAGCTTGAATCACTACGTCGCTTTAAAGATGACGTACAAGAAGTTCGTAATGGTTACGAGTGTGGTATCGGCGTTAAGAACTATAATGATGTTCGTGCTGGTGACCAAATCGAAGTATTTGAAATCGTTGAGATTAAACGTACTCTTGATTAATCAAGTTTCGTTACCTTTCAAAGGTATATGACGAACGGTTGTTTAATACACCATGGGGAGCATTATGTGCTCCCCATTCTTTCTGTAGAAACACTCAAAATTTGAGTGAACAGATGTGAGAAAAGATATGTCAAAAGAATTTAGCCGTGCACAACGTGTTGCACAACAGCTACAAAAAGAATTAGCTTCTATCCTACAACGTGATGTACGTGATTCACGCATTGGCATGGTGACCATTTCTGATGTAGAAGTATCGCGAGACCTAGCTTATGCCAAAGTATTTGTAACCTTTCTATGTGTTGGTGATCAAACGCCAGAATCTAGCCTGGAAGCGTTAAAAGAGCACGAAGTTGCCGTTCGTATGGCACTTGGTAAGCGTATTCGTTTACGTTTAACGCCAGAGGTTCGTTTTACTTATGACAACACTCTCGTTGAAGGTATGCGTATGTCTAACCTTGTAAGTGAAGTGATTAGCAAAGATAACAAACGTAAGAAAGATGCTGGCCGTGAGGACGAAGGAGAAGAGTAATGGCTCGTAGACGTCGTGGTCGTCCTATTGATGGCGTTTTATTACTAGATAAACCAACCAGTATTAGCTCAAATGATGCGTTGCAAAAAGTGAAGCGCATCTATTTTGCTGAAAAAGCCGGGCATACTGGTGCGCTCGATCCTTTAGCAACCGGTATGCTGCCAATTTGCCTAGGAGAAGCGACTAAGTTTTCTCAATTCTTATTGGATTCAGATAAGCGTTATCGTGTGATTGCCAAGCTAGGTGAGCGTACCGATACTTCTGACTCTGATGGCGAAGTAGTACAAACTCGCGAAGTGAAAATCGATCGTGGTTTACTTGAGCGTTGCATTGCCAAGTTCCGTGGTACGACTGACCAGATCCCATCGATGTTTTCAGCATTAAAATATCAAGGTAAGCCTTTGTATGAATATGCTCGTCAAGGCATCGAAGTTCCACGTGAATCTCGCAAAATCACTGTATTTGAGATCACCTTGATTCGCTTTGAGGGTCATGAAGTGGAGATGGAAGTACATTGCTCTAAAGGCACTTATATTCGTACTATCGTTGATGACTTAGGTGAAATGCTAGGTTGTGGTGCTCATGTGACTTATCTTCGTCGAACTGGAGTTGCGCGTTATCCTTATGAGAAAATGGTGACACTTGAGCAACTTGAAGCCTTATTAGAGCAAGCGCGTGATCAAGAGATTGAGCCTCGTGAATTGCTTGATCCATTGTTATTACCTATGGATACCGCGGTAGAAGATCTCCCTGAAGTGAATATGATTCCAGAGTTAGCTGAATTAGCCCAACATGGCCAACCGGTGCAAATTTCTGGCGCACCGACGGAAGGTGTGGTTCGTATGACTATGGGGACAGAGCGTACCTTTATTGGTGTGGCGAATATCGATGATGATGGACGTGTCGCGCCGAAAAGGTTGGTGGTGTTTAGGTAAAGAGTTTAAAAGAGTTTCTAGTTTCTAAGAGATCGAGTCTCGTTACTCGGGCGCTACGCTTCTCGAATTACGGATCGAGCCACGCAGCGCCCGAAAGTCGAACCTCGTAATATTTTTTAGAGGTGAAACTCTTTGCTTTTACGATTTTATTCCCCTATAATCCGCGCTTCGCGTGTCGGCTGAATCAGAGATTGGCTGACACATTTATACACTCACTCTTATTAGGAGAGCATTATGTCTCTGAATGCAGAAACTAAAGCAGCAATCGTTGCAGAATACGCACAAGCTGAAGGCGATACAGGTTCACCAGAAGTACAAGTAGCACTACTTACTGCTTCTATCAACCACCTACAAGGTCACTTCGCTGATCACAAACACGATCACCACAGCCGTCGCGGTCTACTACGTATGGTTTCTCGTCGTCGTAAACTTTTAGATTACCTAAAAGGTAAAGATCTAGATCGTTACTTCGCTCTAATCAAGCGTCTTGGCCTACGTCGTTAATTCGTCGTTTGGTTTAATACCAAGATTAGAAAGCATTTGTTTTATCTATGGCTGCTTGCTCAACAAGCAAAGATAAATTAAACAGATACTGAAAAAAAGGAGCTCCGGCTCCTTTTTTGTGCGTGTAATTTATCTAACCACGATATTATCTCGCGCTGAAATAAGACATTTCTCCCTAAGTGGTTTATACTACGACTCGTTTGTTTTAGTTAACGTGTTCGTCATGCCTAACTTAAAATAAACCTCTGTTGATTCACTTTACAGTCACCGATGTCGACCATGAAGGTCGCGACTAATAACAGCCTTTTCTTGTACCGCCTTTTCACTATTGAGCGAGCTACCATTTGAAAAATCTGCTATTAGTCGCGATTGGTAAAGTAGTCACTGAGTATTGATATACTTTGAAATTATTTAATTAAGGATCTTTACGTGAAAGCAATCGTAAAAAAATTCCAGTACGGTAACCATACCGTTACTCTAGAAACTGGCGTAATGGCTCGCCAAGCAACTGCTGCTGTAATGGCAAGTATGGATGACACTTCTGTATTCGTATCTGTTGTTGCGAAAAAAGAAGCGGTTGAAGGTCAAGACTTCTTCCCTCTAACAGTAAACTACCAAGAGCGTACATACGCTGCAGGTAAAATCCCTGGTGGTTTCTTCAAGCGTGAAGGCCGTCCTTCTGAAAGCGAAACACTAACTGCACGTCTGATTGACCGTCCAATCCGTCCACTTTTCCCTGATGCATTCAAAAACGAAGTTCAGGTAATTGCAACGGTTGTTTCTGCAAATCCAAATATCTCTCCAGACATCATCACTATGATTGGTACGTCTGCAGCACTAGCAATTTCTGGTGTTCCATTTAATGGTCCAATCGGCTCTGCACGTGTTGGTCACATCAATGGTGAGTTAGTACTTAACCCAAGCGAAACTGAGCTTAAAGAATCTAAGCTTGACCTTGTGGTTGCTGGTACGGAAAGTGCAGTATTAATGGTTGAATCAGAAGCAGACAACCTAACTGAAGAAGAAATGCTAGCGGCTGTGGTTTATGGTCACGACCAACAACAAACCGTTATTTCTGCAATCAACGAATTTGCTGCTGAAGTTGCTACTCCTGCTTGGGATTGGACTGCTCCAGCTGAAAATACAGAGCTTAAGAACAAAATTGCTGAGTTAGCAGAAGCTCAACTGATCGAAGCTTACCAAATTACTGAGAAGATGGCGCGTTATGATCGTATCCATCAACTTAGCGACGAAGTAAAAGAAAAGCTTTTAGCTGAAAACGAAGAATTAAATCCAAAAGAAATTCACGCGATTTTCCACGATTTAGAGAAAAACGTAGTACGTAGCCGCATTATTGCAGGTAACCCACGTATCGACGGTCGTGAAAAAGACATGGTTCGTGCACTTGATGTACGTACTGGCGTTCTTCCACGTACTCACGGTTCTTCATTATTTACACGTGGTGAAACTCAAGCGCTTGTAACTGCAACGCTTGGTACACAACGTGACGCGCAAATCATCGATAGCTTACTAGGTGAGAAGAAAGATAACTTCCTTCTACATTACAACTTCCCTCCATATTGTGTAGGTGAAACTGGTTTCGTTGGTTCTCCTAAGCGTCGTGAAATTGGTCACGGTAAATTAGCAAAACGTGGTATTGCTGCGGTTATGCCTTCTGTTGAAGAATTCCCATACACGGTTCGTGTAGTATCGGAAATCACTGAATCAAACGGTTCATCTTCAATGGCTTCTGTATGTGGTACTTCTCTTGCGCTTATGGATGCTGGTGTACCAATTAAGTCTTCTGTTGCGGGGATCGCGATGGGGCTAGTTAAAGAAGGCGACGACTTTGTTGTTCTTTCTGACATCCTAGGCGACGAAGATCACCTTGGTGATATGGACTTTAAAGTAGCGGGTACTAACGACGGTATCACAGCACTTCAAATGGATATCAAAATCGAAGGTATCACTAAAGAAATCATGCAAATTGCGCTTAACCAAGCACAAGGCGCACGTAAGCACATTCTTAAAGTGATGGACGAAGCGATTTCTGGTGCTCGCGAAGAGATCTCTGAATTTGCTCCACGTATCCACACTATGAAAATCTCTGCTGAGAAGATCAAAGACGTTATCGGTAAAGGTGGTGCAGTTATCCGTGCTCTAACGGAAGAAACTGGCACAACAATTGAAATCGATGATGACGGTACAATCAAGATTGCTGCGACTGAAGGTGAAGCGGCAAAAGAAGCGATTCGTCGTATCGAAGAAATCACTGCAGAAGTAGAAGTGGGCCGTATTTACTCAGGTAAAGTGGCTCGTCTTGCTGACTTCGGTGCATTTGTAACGATTCTTCCTGGTAAAGATGGTCTGGTACACATTTCTCAAATTGCTGACAAGCGTATCGAGAAAGTATCTGACTACCTATCTGAAGGCCAAGAAGTTCAAGTTAAAGTACTTGAGATTGACCGCCAAGGCCGTGTTCGTCTAAGTATGAAAGAAGCGGTAGAAACAACTGAGGCACCAGCTGAACCATCAGCTGAGTAAGTTGTCTTAATTTAGACGCTGAGAAAGAGAGGGGCTTCGGCTCCTCTTTTTTATGCTCATTTAAAAGATTATTTGAACTTAATTGGTTCTTTAATATGAGTATACTTCATTCCTGTTCTACTTTATAAGAAGTGGTGACTAGGAGAAACAACGTGTATATTGGTGACGAACACCATGTCACTAAAGTGATATCCGAATATACGAGAACAGTTATACTGCAGAGGAGCACGTTATTCGTGAAATATGTTAAATGGTTTAGCCTTATTGCTGCCTTCTTTTTAATGGGTTGTGCAAACCAAGGTAACTCTTCAAATTCATGGGTATATCCGCCGATGGCGATTCCATTGCAGCCTTCTATTCAACAAGAAGTTCAGATCGCTCGCTTAAACCAATTACTAACCCGCAAAGATGTGAGCCAAAATGTACGAGCTCAAATGTTTGCTGAACGTGGTCGTTTTTTAGATAGCGTTGGTTTAGCTGATTTAGCACGCCTAGATTACGAGCGTTCTCTAAAACTCAATCCTGCACAATCGGAAGTTTTTAATGTTCTCGGAGTATATTTTACCCAAATGAGTGATTATGACTCTGCCTTTGATGCGTTTGATTCAAGTCTAGAGCTGGATCCAAATAATCAATATGCTGAGCGTAATCGTGCGATAGCTTTGTATTATGCAGGACGTCATTCTCTGGCGCTGCAAGATATGACTAGTAACTACGAGAAAGATACTTCTGATCCGTATCGCGCACTGTGGCTGTACTACATTCAGCGTGAAGATAATGTGGAGCAAGCGACAGCCGATCTAAAACAACGCTATCAACAAAAAGATGAGCAATGGGGCTGGGATCTTGTTGGCATGACACTAGGTGAATTAAGTGAGCATGAAGTCTTAGAGTCGGTAGCCATGACCACACAAAATAATGTTGAGTTGGCGAAAAAACTGACAGAAGCGTATTTCTATTTAGCGAAGAATTATCAGTATAAAGGTGATTACTCTAATGCGATTGCACTTTATAAGCTGTCGATTGCGTTAAACGTCTATGAGTTTTCTGAGCACCGCTACGCTTTCTTAGAATTAGGTCGTATCTTTAAGTCTATTCAAGCTGAACGCGCTGAGGAGACTCAAAAAGATAACCAAGATCAAGGCAGTAAGGCGAATGAAGCTCAAGAAGATGAGTCAACACCACCGCAAGAATCGAATAATCATCCGCTACAAACTTATCAAGCACCAAAACTGAGTGCTTAATACTCTTCGTACTTGAAGTTGCAGCTTTGTTGACGGCGTTCATTCACTTGCCGCCTCGCTGCAACTTCAATTACTTTGAGTATATAACGGCTGTAAGGGGGGGAGGTGTTAGTTTTGAACTAATCCTGCCAATTGATGCCAGTAGCCGTTACATTGTTTACTATTGGTAATAATGCGCTTTTGATTATCTTCATTGGCTTTAAAATCAGATAAAGTTGTTAAAGTTTCAATACCTAGAGGACTTAAACGTACTACATCAACCAATCCTTGCATACTTTGCAGATCATTGCCTAGGTTATAACAATAGCCAGATTGAGTTTGGATGCCATTTAAGTTGAACACCTCTTGGCCTTCTTGGCTGCTAACTTGAATACCGGTTGGGTATTTAATGCAGCAAGTCTCACAATCATCTTTGGCCTTATCTTCAGCGCGAGCAGTAAAGCAGCGAGCAGAGTAGGCTAAAGGTAAGTATCCGTAGCTGAACACTTCCACTTCAAATTGGTCACGAATACCAATTTCATCGCATTGCTCTAAAGTATGGCGTAACCAGTCGCGAGATAATTCCACCGGCATACACCAGCGAATCATACCTTGCTTGGCAAAGACTTTAAGCGTGTGAGCATTATAAGTATTGATCGCAGCCCCGACCACGAAAGGCACTTTCGCTTCATATGCCAGTTGAATGCCAGACACATCGTTAGCTTCAATCGTAAAATCACCGTTATCGATGTATTTCTTCATGACATTGACTTCACTTGGCGCTTCTAATAACGCCATGGTAGACAATACTACTTGTTTACCAGATAGAGCTAAGTCTTTGGCGATATCAAACCACTGTGCCGGTTTCATCTCACGACGTTTCGAACATACAGCTTCGCCTAGGTAGATAATATCGGCTTGGCTATTTTTCGCTTGTTGGTAAAAGCGTTCTACATCGGCTTTTGGCCAAAAATAAAGAATAGGGCCAAGTGAGTACTGTAAGTTTTTTGCTTGAGTCATTGTCTTGTCCTATCTACTGCCATTTACGATGGTAAGCACCGAGTGTGGTTTGTGTGCCTTCGGATACATTGGCCAAGGCGGCATTCCATTGAGGTTCAACTTGATACGCTTCAGGGTTCGCAAGGTAGCGGTCGATAGCGGCGCGCCAAGTGCGAGTGACTTGTTCCACATAAGCTGGACTACGTTGACGACCTTCAATTTTCACAGAAGCGACATTGGCAGCAAAAAGCTCAGGCAACATGGATAATGTATTAAGACTGGTTGGCTCTTCTAACACGTGATAACGCTGATCTTCGCCAGTAATATTGATATCAAATCGGCCTTTGCAAAGGGTTGGGTAGCCTGCATTTTCACCTTCGCCATATCGGTCAATAAGAATGTCATTAAGGCGAGACTCTAAGCCATCTTGGGTTTCTTGCCAGCGAACATATTTGGCAGGCGAGCAAGCGCCGACCGTGTTTGGTGATTCGCCGGTCAGATACGAGGATAAGTAGCAACGGCCTTCCGCCATAATGCATAGGCTGCCAAACGCAAACACTTCAAGCTCAACGCCTTGTGGAATATTACGTGAGAGTTGTTTTACTTGATGTATTGAAAGCACGCGAGGCAGTACTACACGTTTAACATTAAAGTTGTTGGCGTAGAAATTAACCGCTGCGCTGTTGGTCGCTGAGGCTTGAACCGATAAGTGCAATTCTATGTCTGGATATTTATTTGAGGCGTAGTCTAGTAAAGCAATATCCGCGATGATCAGAGCATCGACCCCAATATCGACCGCTTGATCGACCGCATTGGTCCAGCGTTCAAAGCCACTTGGGTGAGCAAATGTGTTTAACGCAACATGAATTTTTTTATTATGATCGTGTACGTATTGAACCGCTTTATCTAGCTTCTTACCGTTAAAATTAAGGCCGGCAAAGTGACGAGCGTTGGTGTCATCTTTAAATCCAATGTAAACGGCATCCGCACCACAATCGATGGCCGTTTTGAGTGCCGGTAAATTACCCGCAGGGCAAAGTAGTTCCATCCTTCTATCCCTTGTAAATTGTAGAATGGGCGTCATTTTATGGGATCTATCACTGTGGGAATTGATGTAAGGCAGGTTTCAGTTCGATACCTCTACCTATAAAGTGGTTTTTTTATAAAAATGTGAGCTTTTTTGATTCAACACAGGTTCGCCGAAGAGTAGCCATGTAAAGTAAGACTCTTTATCATGGAGGTATTATGTTCTCACATTTTCGTACTCAAACTGTGGCTAATGCCGCGTCATTATTCGCTATTCCTAGCAAACTCATTCCGCAATCCATTCACAATAAAGTGCTATTAGAAGGGCTAAAGCGTGTTTTTCATGAAGCGCTAGAAGATGGTGATTTTGAGTTTTTGCAAGAACGTTGGCTAAAGGTGTCGATTAGCGATATCGGTTTAAGTTGGATGATCAGCTTTGATGATGGCAATTTGATTGTGTCAGATAAACCTCAACAGCAAGACGTCAGTTTTTCAGGTTGCTTGAACGATATGGTTTTGATTGCGGGTCGCAAAGAAGATCCTGATACCTTATTCTTCCAACGACGTCTAAAAATTGAAGGGGATACCGAACTTGGGCTAGAAGTGAAGAATTTAATGGATAGCTTAGATTTAGATTCACTGCCTAAACCGGTCACTCAAACGATGCAGAAATTAGCGAGCTTTGTTCAGCAAGGCCTAATGGAACAGCCCTCACAAACTGCGGTAGCCTAAACTCTAATCTTGACGTTCTTGAGTGTAGAAGTGCCTGACTATAGAAGTTCTTTGGATATAAATGTCTGCTTTTTGAGTTTGCCCACAATTGATGTGAGAAAAGTGAGAATGATGGCGTGATTCGGTATAGAATTCACTCCCTATTTTCATAATCATAATGAGAGTCACCATGCAAATTCGTACCGAAGTTCCGGCTGATATTTTAACGATAGATGCATTACTGAAAGCGGCCTTTCCAACGCCAGCAGAAGCTAAGCTCGTTCGCGCTTTACGTGAAAACAGCCGCTTTACGCTTTCATTAGTCGCTTGTAGTGATGAAGGCGAAGTGATTGGCCATGCTCTATTTACGCCAGTGACGGTCGATGGTGAAGACTATGGTTGGCAAGCTTTAGCACCAGTTGCGATAAAAGAATCTCATCGCGGCCAAGGTATTGCAGAGCAGTTAATCCGCTCGGGGTTTGACTCGTTACTTGAATTTGGTTATTCCGCTTGTGTGGTACTGGGTGAACCTAACTACTATTCACGCTTTGGTTTTAAAAATGCTGAATTGTTTGGTTTAGTTTCTATTTATAATCAAATGCCGGAATTTACCCCGGGTGCATTTCAGGTTATCGCATTAGATGATGGCGCTTTAGAAGGTAAGTCTGGCTTGGTAGAATATAGCCCTGAGTTCCAAGGTTAGTAATATCATGTTTGACGATTCCAATTCAGTGCTACATCAACCAGAATTACGCCAACAAAGCTATTTAAAGGAAATGGGAATTTCAACCTTTGAAGTGGCCCATCCAGATAAGTTAGAAGGTTATCAATCTCCCGGTATTAGCTTGCCAAATGACTGCGCTTTATTGCTGGTGGCAGAAACTTGTCCGCAAGGTGAAGATGCTACGCTGTTTATTAAAGTGTTAGCCAGTATGAAGTTACAGCCAGAACAAGCCTTGCATTTAACTCCCGGGCAATTCGCTCAATTACAACAGCATAATCTCAATTGGGTGTGGTTTGCCGGATGTGATGATTCAATCTCAAGTAATGATGATTTGCCCCAATGGGACTCTGTGAAGTCGCTGCATTCTCCCGTGCTTAGTGCGATTCATGGTAATACTCAAAACCGACGAGATCTTTGGCAACAGATTTGTTCTTATGACTAATAACCTTCGTATTACACCGCTGCAAACTGAGCACCTAGATGTCGTGTGGCAAATTGAGAAAATTGCTCATAGCCACCCTTGGTCGGAATCGATGATCCGCGATCTATCTCATCAAAATTCAGCCAATTCTAGTAAGTATCAATTTGCATTATGGGCCGATGAGCAATTGGTCGGTTATTTGTACAGCCAAAATATTGTTGGTGAAGTGACATTACTGACTATCGCGGTGGATCCTCGTCAGCAAGGTAAAGGCTATGGACGGGCATTGATTGAGCATTTAATCGAACATAGCGAAAACGTCAATGCTGAGAGTATTTGGTTGGAAGTTCGAGAAAGTAATCGTGGCGCGTATCATTTATACGAGTCGCTTGGCTTTAATGAAATAGATCGTCGCGTCAACTACTATCCTTCAACAAAGAGCAGTAATGGTAAAGAAGATGCCATCATCATGAATTTGATCTTGGATGATAATTTTAATCCCTTCGCTTAACTCGTTATTAAAAAGCCTGAAACTGTGATGAGTTTAGGCTTTCAACTAGAGTTATCACAAATTTTGCGTATAATTCGCCCATCTCACATTTGTGATCCTATTATCTATCATATTGACGTTATCAGTATGAGTATGAACAAAGTATAAGGTTTCCTTCATGTCATTCCTTTCAGAAATTAGTAAGCGTCGTACGTTTGCGATCATTTCTCACCCGGATGCGGGTAAAACGACCATCACTGAAAAAGTATTATTATTCGGAAACGCTTTGCAAAAAGCTGGTACGGTTAAAGGTCGTGGTTCAAGCCAACATGCCAAATCTGACTGGATGGAAATGGAAAAGGAACGTGGCATTTCGGTAACCACTTCTGTCATGCAGTTTCCATACAACGACTGTCTAGTAAACCTACTGGATACTCCAGGACACGAAGATTTCTCGGAAGATACTTACCGTACGCTAACCGCAGTGGATTCTTGTTTGATGGTTATCGATGCAGCTAAAGGTGTCGAAGACCGTACTCGTAAATTGATGGAAGTAACCCGTTTACGTGATACGCCAATTGTTACCTTTATGAACAAATGTGACCGTGATACGCGTGATCCAATGGATTTGCTCGATGAAGTAGAAAGCGAATTAAAAATGGCTTGTGCACCGGTTTCTTGGCCGATTGGTAGCGGTAAAGAATTTAAAGGCGTGTATCACATTCACCGTGATGAAACGATCCTTTACGCTACAGGTCAAGGTCACACCATTCAAGAAGTTCGCACTATTAAAGGTCTCGATAATCCTGAACTTGATTCGGCGATTGGTGAAGAAGTCGCTGAGCAATTGCGTGAAGATCTAGAACTAGTGATTGGTGCAGCTCACGAATTTGATCAAGAACTTTTCTTGAAAGGTGAATTAACACCAGTATTCTTCGGTACCGCTCTGGGTAACTTTGGGGTCGATCATATGTTAACTGGCCTAACCGAATGGGCCCCTGCGCCACTTGATCGTGAAGCGAATGAGCGTACCGTAGAAGCGAAAGAAGAAAAATTTTCAGGCTTTGTATTTAAGATTCAGGCAAACATGGATCCTAAGCACCGTGACCGTATCGCTTTCATGCGTATTGTATCGGGTACTTATACTCAAGGCATGAAAATGAATCATGTTCGTACCGGTAAAATGGTTAACATTTCTGATGCCGTAACCTTTATGGCTGGTGACCGTGCTCGAGCTGAGCATGCTTATGCTGGTGATATTATTGGTTTACACAATCACGGTACCATTCAAATTGGTGATACCTTTACTCAAGGTGAAGCATTGAAGTTTGCTGGTATTCCTAACTTTGCGCCTGAATTGTTCCGCCGAATTCGCTTACGTGATCCGCTAAAACAAAAGCAATTGCTAAAAGGTTTAGTGCAACTTTCTGAAGAAGGGGCAGTACAGGTATTTCGTCCATTGCAAAATAATGATCTGATTGTTGGTGCAGTAGGTGTACTTCAATTTGATGTCGTTGTTGCGCGTTTAAAATCGGAATATAACGTAGAAGCGATTTATGAAAGCGTAAATGTTGCAACTGCCCGTTGGGTTGAGTGTGATGATGAGAAGAAACTTGATGAGTTCAAACGTAAGAACCAAACTAACTTAGCGTTGGATGGCGGTGATAACTTATCTTACGTTGCGCCAACGATGGTTAACTTAAACTTAGCCAAAGAACGTTTCCCAGATATTGAGTTCCATGCGACACGTGAACACTAATTGGTAATCACACTTAGTGAGCAATATTGAAGTTATAATGAAAAGGGTTGGCGTAGTGTCAACCCTTTTGCTTTAATTGTTTCGAAACACGAAACACGAAACACGAAACACGAAACACGAAACACGAGGGTGATATGTTATTAGCAAAATTAAAACACTGGCTGGCACGCTATGACGCATGGTGTGAAGAGCTCGGTTTAACACCAGAGCATAAACGTAGTTGCTGTGCTTATCGGCCTGATCCGACGCATACTACAAAGCCGACCGATAAAAATGACTTTAATGCCTAATTACACCTTTATAGATACCCATTGCCATTTCGACTTTCCTGTTTTTTCTGATCTCAATAAAGAGTTATCTAAAGCACAAGAGGCCGGGGTGTGTAAAATTGTCATTCCTGCGACTCAGCAATCCGGTTGGGAACATTTACAATCGCTGTCAGCGCAATACCCCTCGATTTACTATTCCCTAGGCTTGCATCCTTATTTCTTAGATCAGCACAGTTGTCTAGAGCAAAACTGTTTTTTAGGCCAACACCGTCTTTTAGACCAACAGAGTGAATCCTCGCTTGAGCAACTTGATAAGGCGTTAACGAAAAGAGATCTTAAGTGTGTCGCGATAGGGGAATGCGGATTAGATTTTATGCTCGATGCGTCACTGTTAACCGAGCAAAATATTCAAAAGCAATACCAGCTCTTTGATGGTCAACTACAACTGGCGATTAAACATAACTTGCCTCTCATTATCCATTCTCGTAAATCTCACGATAAGATCTTACCGCGATTGCGTAATAACCCTCCACAAAAAGGTGGTGTCATTCACGCTTTTTCGGGAAGTTATCAACAGGCATTGGAATATGTGAAATTAGGCTTCTATATTGGAGTAGGTGGGGTAATTACTTATCAACGGGCAAATAAAACTCGTCAAGCAATTGCTCAATTACCATTAAACCGTTTAGTGCTTGAAACCGATGCACCTGATATGCCAGTTTTTGGGTATCAAGGTAAAGCGAACCATCCAGTGCACTTGTTAGACATATTTGACTCATTATGTGTATTACGTAAAGAACCAAAATCCGAGATTGCCAAGCAACTTTGGTTTAATAGTTGTCAGTTATTTCAAATTTAGTGATAAATTTGATGAACACAATGCAACCGTTTGCTTTTCTGTCAATATAAAAAAGTCAAACGTTTAGTGATGTAGGTCACGTGATATTATGTTTTTCATTTAATTTTCATGAATAAGTGTGATTTTGGTATTACTTTGTTACCTGTTGTCAGAGTATAATCGCCTTCGCTTTTTCGAGCTCCACTTTAAATAACTCACTTCAGAATAAGGAAGCCATATACCATGAGCCTGGTTATGAGCATTGTCGGCATGTTTGTACTGATTGCAATTGCAGTACTCCTTTCCGACAACCGCAAAGCAATTAATTTAAGAACCGTAGGTGGCGCATTTGCCATCCAATTCCTACTTGGCGCATTTGTATTGTATGTGCCGTGGGGTAAAGATGTATTAAACGCTATGACTAATGGCGTTCAGTATGTAATAGACTTTGGTAATGAAGGTATCGGGTTCCTATTTGGTAACCTAGTTAACTTCTCTGTTTCGGGTATTGGTTTTATTTTTGCTTTTAAAGTACTACCAACTATCATTTTCTTCTCTGCGCTTATTTCAGTACTTTACTATGTTGGCATTATGCAATTTGTCATTAAGGTATTAGGCGGTGGATTACAAAAGGCACTGGGTACTTCTCGCGCAGAATCAATGTCTGCAACAGCTAACATATTTGTCGGTCAAACAGAAGCACCATTAGTGGTTCGTCCATTTGTTCCTAAGATGACTAAATCTGAGTTATTTGCCGTAATGTGTGGTGGTTTAGCTTCTGTTGCTGGTGGTGTAATGGCGGGTTATGCAGCAATGGGTGTTCCTCTTGAATACTTAATCGCAGCATCGTTTATGGCAGCTCCTGGTGGCCTACTGTTTGCAAAAATCATCAAGCCTGAAACCGATGAGCCAATTGATCAACTTGACGATATCGAACAAGCTGATGAAGACAAACCAGCTAACGTTATCGATGCAGCAGCAAACGGTGCATCATCTGGTTTACAACTTGCATTAAATGTAGGTGCGATGCTATTGGCTTTCGTTGGTCTAATTGCATTAGTGAATGGCGCCCTTAGTGGGGTAGGTAACTGGTTCGGTATGCCCGAACTAAGTATGGAACTTATCCTTGGTTACTTATTTGCTCCATTAGCATGGTTAATCGGTGTTCCTTGGTCTGAAGCAACTATTGCAGGTACTTTCATCGGTCAAAAAACTATTTTGAATGAATTTGTTGCTTACTCTAATTTTGCCCCTTACTTAGCTGAAGGTGCACAAGTTGCCTTGTCTGAGAAGACCAAAGCAATTATTTCATTTGCTCTATGTGGTTTTGCTAACCTTTCTTCTATTGCGATTCTTCTAGGTGGCTTAGGTGGTTTAGCACCAGCCCGTCGTTCTGAGATTGCAAGTATGGGTATGAAGGCTATTGCTGCAGGTACGTTATCTAACTTAATGGCAGCAACGATTGCAGGTTTCTTCTTAACGCTATCTGCAATGTAAGTTAAGGTTTTTATATAGACGCCATTAATATGTAGTGTAAAGCCGTAGCATGAACTTGCTACGGCTTTTTGCGTTTTAGCATTACAGATTAAAGTCATAACCTTTATGTATATATTAAGGCTTTTTGAGATACAAACCGTTTGCGTTCAGGATAGTGACTGACCTCACGGAATAAATCAGTATAATCACCAGTAAATTCACACTAACAATGTATGTTCATTGAGTTTTGTTCATCGAGCTTATTAAGGATTCAATAAGTTTGTTAGTGAGATATGTTCACAACACATGATGTGTTTGCAGCCAAACTCCGGCTTTACTGGTGAATTGGTTGTGCGGTGACAGGGATTGCAATTAGCGAGCTATGCTAATTAAATTAATTAGTTGACGAGCTAAGTCTTCAAGGAACCAAGTCCGTTCATTTCTGACAACTTGGCTCTGACGATCTTTTAAAACACATTGTTTTTGAGGAGAGTACAGAGAATCACACTACACTTTAAATGAGTTATTTATATTTGAAGTAGTGTGAAAGCAACAGTTGTCATAATAATTTTTTGATATCGGAGATAGAAATGAGCGATTTACAAGCAGCAGCTTTACGTGCACTAAAATTAATGGATCTCACCACACTAAATGATGATGATACCGATGAGAAAGTGATTGCCCTTTGTAAAAATGCAAAGTCACCGGTTGGCAATACTGCTGCCATCTGTATTTACCCACGTTTTATTCCAATTGCGAAGAAAACGCTGCGTGAACAAGGTACGCCTGAGATCCGCATTGCAACTGTGACTAACTTCCCACATGGTAACGATGATATTGAGATTGCAGTTGCTGAAACCAAAGCCGCTATTGCTTATGGCGCAGATGAAGTGGATGTAGTTTTCCCATACCGTACATTAATTGCTGGTGATGAAAAAACAGGTTTTGATCTTGTTAAGCAATGTAAAGCCGTATGTGGCGATGTATTACTTAAAGTGATCATCGAAACCGGTGAACTTAAAGAAGAAGCTTTGATCAAACGAGCTTCAGAAATTTCAATCGAAGCAGGTGCTAACTTCATCAAAACTTCAACCGGTAAAGTGCCCGTTAACGCAACGCCAGAATCAGCAGAAATTATGCTGAAAGTGATTCGCGATATGGGCGTAGCGAAAACCGTTGGCTTTAAGCCTGCTGGTGGCGTACGTACCGCTGAAGATGCTCAAGCTTATCTTGCGATGGCCGATGAGATCCTTGGCGCTGATTGGGCTGATAACATGCATTACCGTTTTGGTGCATCCAGTCTACTAGCCAACCTTTTAAATACGTTAGGAAAAGGTGAAAAAGCGGCGGAAGGCGGCTACTAATCTTACCTAATTGATAGTAATAACTTTGGTTGCGAAAGTAACCAAAGTTATTACTTTTCCCTCTCGTATATGAATGGGTGATAGCTATGTATCTTCCTCAAGAAATTATTCGAAAAAAGCGTGATGGTGAAGTATTGACGGCTGAAGAAATTAACTTCTTCATTCAAGGCGTTGCCGATGACACGATTTCAGAAGGTCAAATTGCTGCATTCGCAATGACCATTTTCTTCAATGAAATGAATATGGATGAACGGATTGCATTAACGTGTGCGATGCGAGATTCCGGTATGGTGATCGATTGGTCACACATGAACTTTCCAGGCCCAATCGTCGATAAGCATTCAACTGGAGGCGTCGGAGATGTGACCTCATTAATGTTAGGTGCGATGATCGCCGCTTGTGGTGGTTTTGTCCCTATGATCTCTGGCCGTGGTCTAGGACATACTGGCGGGACACTGGATAAATTAGAATCAATCCCAGGTTATAACATCATGCCTTCCAATGAAGTTTTCGGTGATGTAACCAAAGAGGCTGGCGTAGCGATTATTGGTCAAACGGGCGATTTAGCACCCGCTGATAAACGTGTTTATGCCACGCGAGATATCACAGCAACGGTTGATAATATCTCTCTGATTACTGCTTCTATCTTATCTAAGAAGCTGGCAGCAGGTTTAGATTCACTAGTTATGGACGTCAAAGTCGGTTCTGGTGCATTTATGCCAACTTACGAAGCTTCAGAAGAGCTCGCTCAATCTATTGTTGCGGTGGCAAATGGCGCAGGCACTAAGACCACTGCTATTCTTACAGATATGAACCAAGTATTGGCGTCGTCAGCCGGTAACGCTTTAGAAGTGAAAGAAGCGGTGCAATTTTTAACGGGAGAGAGAAACTCTCGTGGTGAAGTGCGTAACCCTCGCTTATTTGAAGTGACCATGACCTTATGTGCTGAAATGTTGGTGCTTGGCCATTTAGCTGAGAGTACTGAAGATGCTCGAATTAAATTACAGGCGGTTTTAGATAACGGCCGTGCAGCGGAATGTTTTGGCAAAATGGTAGCTGGTCTTGGTGGCCCGAAAGATTTTGTACAAAACTACGATGCTTATTTACCTAAAGCTGAAATCGTTAAGCCAGTCTACGCAGAGCAAGCGGGTACAGTAACCGCTATGGATACTCGTGCGATAGGTATGGCGGTGGTATCAATGGGCGGTGGCCGTAAAGTGGCATCGGATAGCATTGATTACGCGGTTGGCTTTGACCAATTTATCCGCCTAGGTGAGCAAGCCAATAGCAATACCCCATTAGCGATGATTCACGCAAGAAGTGAAGCACAATGGCAGCAAACGGCTAAGGAATTACAACAAGCGATCACGGTGTCTGATGAAACTTATCAACCGACACCAGAGATTTATCGTCAAATTCGAGCAGAAGATCTATAACGATCACTGTTTGGCAGGAGTATCAACTATGAAACGTGCGATTATTTTAGTATTGGATTCTTTCGGTGTTGGCGCAACGCAAGATGCTGATAAGTTTGGTGATGTAGGTGCCGATACATTAGGTCATATTGCTGAGCAATGTAATAAAGGTTTAGCGGATAATGAAAATCGCAGTGGTCCTTTACGTCTACCTAACTTATCGAAATTAGGTTTAGGAAAAACCGCTCAAGAATCAACAGGAACTTTCCCTATTGGGCTGGATGAAGACGCCGAAATCACTGGCGCTTATGCTCACGCAGCGGAATTATCTTCAGGTAAAGATACACCATCTGGGCACTGGGAAATTGCTGGTGTGCCAGTGCTGTTTGATTGGGGGTACTTTACCGATGAAAAAAATAGTTTTCCTCAAGAGCTACTCGACAAGATTGTTGAACGCGCTAACTTGAAAGGTTATCTAGGTAACTGTCATTCATCGGGTACGGTGATTTTAGATGAGCTTGGCGAAGAGCACATGAAGAGCGGAAAACCTATCTTTTATACCTCTGCCGATTCAGTGTTCCAAATCGCTTGCCACGAAGAAACCTACGGCCTAGACAACTTACTAGAGCTATGTCAAATCGTACGTGAAGAGCTTGAACCTTATAATATTGGCCGTGTTATTGCTCGCCCATTTATCGGCAATAAAGCAGGTGAATTTGCTCGTACTGGTAATCGTCGTGATTTATCCGTTGAGCCGCCATCAGCAACCGTGCTGCAAAAACTGGTTGATGAAAAAAATGGCGAAGTGATCTCAATTGGTAAGATTTCAGATATCTACGCAGGTTGTGGTATTACGAAAAAAGTAAAAGCAACAGGTTTAGAAGCATTGTTTGATGCAACACTAGAGCAAGTGAAGACTGCGGGTGATAACACTATTGTGTTTACTAACTTTGTTGATTTCGACTCATCTTACGGCCACCGTCGTGATGTAGCAGGCTATGCGGCGGCACTAGAGTACTTCGACAAGCGCTTACCTGAAATTCAAGCAATGCTGCAAGAAGATGACGTACTGATTTTGACCGCTGACCACGGTTGCGATCCAACGTGGCCGGGAAGCGACCATACTCGCGAACATATCCCGGTCTTAGTGTCAGGCCCTAAAATCCAAGCAGGTTCACTAGGTCGCCGTGATACTTTTGCCGATATAGGCCAAAGCCTAGCAGAATACTTCGGTACGTCTGATATGGAATACGGTAAGTCGTTTTTATAGACGAATCTCGTTGCTCGAATGCTCGTAACTCGATAGCAACGGCATTCGATTAAACAAACTTCTAAAAATTAATTGTCAGAGTGCTTTGTTCTAGAAGCAAAGCACTCTAGTTACGAGAAGCATAGCGCACGAGCTACGCCCCTCATTAACGATTAAACAAAAATATATATAAAGGATATACAAACATGGCAACTCCACATATTAATGCTGAAATGGGTGATTTTGCAGACGTAGTACTTATGCCGGGTGATCCACTTCGCGCGCAGTACATTGCAGAAAACTTTTTAGATAACGCAATTCAAGTGTGTAATGTACGAAATATGTTTGGTTACACAGGGACTTACCAAGGTCGTAAAGTGTCTGTAATGGGCCACGGTATGGGTATTGCGTCTTGTTCTATCTACGTAACTGAGCTAATTAAAGATTTCGGTGTGAAGAAGATCATCCGCGTGGGTAGTTGTGGTGCAGTAAGCGACGGCATTAAATTGCGTGATGTTGTGATTGGCATGGGCGCATGTACCGATTCAAAAGTAAACCGTCTACGTTTTAAAGATCACGACTTTGCAGCAATTGCTGACTATCAAATGGTAAAAAATGCAGAAGAAGCGGCAAAAGCTCGTGGTATTGACGTGAAAGTCGGTAACTTATTCTCTGCAGATTTATTCTACACACCAGATCCAGATATGTTCAAAGTTATGGATAAGTACGGCATTTTAGGTGTAGAAATGGAAGCCGCTGGTATCTACGGTGTTGCAGCTGAATACGGCGCAAAATCAGTAGCGATTTGTACGGTATCTGATCATATTAAACACGGTGAGCAAACTACCTCCGATGAGCGTGCGACTACCTTCAATGATATGATTCATATTGCTTTAGATTCTGTATTACTTGGCGACAAGTAAGCATTCATCTCTGTCTAATACTAAAAAACCTCTTGATAGTCGACTATCAAGAGGTTTGATTTTTTAGACCCGAGACCCGAGACCCGAGACCCGAGACCCGTCTATAAATCTTTAAGTAAAATATTTTCCACTTGATCTTTGGGCTTATAAAGTAATAGTAAGCACAATAGAATGCCACTAATAAAGCTTAATATCAGCATCATATACATTAAGTGATCACTATTACGATAGCGGTGATCGGATATCGCTGTAACCTTGCCTTTTTCAAAGGTAATACGCATAAACCCGACGATCGTATTTTCATGAAAAATTGGTTTTACTAATTGCTCTCGACCGATAGAAGCCGTTTTTAGCGGTGTATCTAAACCAAGAATTTCTCTAACCCCTTTTGCTTTATCGCTAGCAACCAATTTGATCCCTTCGGCATTATAAATAGTGGCATCAAACACTAATTCGTCTGAGGCTATTTGGTTGGCCAGTTTGAGTAAATGGTCTTGGTCATCATTCGCAATTAAGTCAGTTGCGGTTAATGCGGCTTGTGATATTAAAATATTGGTTAGGGTTTCAAGCTGCTGACTTTGGATATGTTCGTTATCACGGCTGATCACAAAGCTATTAATGATAGTATAAGCAAACATTCCACCTAGCAGGATGATCGCAACAAAGCGTAAAAAGACACGCCAAGAAAATAGCGAAGTTTGCATCAAGAATTTCCTTTATAACGTAATAATTAACGAAAAGAAGTGAATTGTTAGTTTGAGACTTGCGTTAATAAATTGCAATAGGGTAAGTTGCTATGCAATATTGTGATACAACGCATAAAACCCAGTTACTTGAGGGTAAACTTGACCATTGCTGTTTGGGTAATATTAATACCGCAATGACATAAATTCTAATTATTTGGATAAAAAAGGCAAAAACATGGACGTGTCAGCATCTTTCCACATTCCGCAACGCAGTTTAAAAATTCAACGAAGTATGTCGTTGGTGAAGCGATTACCAGAATCTCATTTGTATTCGAGTTTAGATAAACAAAAAGCTCAGTGGATCATTTTTGGGGAGCATTTATCGATTGGTTATTTTGACCGAATTGACGTATTTACTGGACGTTTTAACCCTGTGCTTGATTCATGGAAAGTCGGGCATTATGAAGTCGCTTTAATGGGCGGCGAGCTTATTCCTGAAATGATAGAATTTATTCATGGGCTGGGTTTAGATTGCGCGTCTATCAGTGTACTGCCTGAATTAACCAAACCAGGCTTAATTGTGATGGATATGGATTCCACGGCAATTCAAATTGAATGTATTGACGAAATTGCCAAGCTAGCCGGTGTTGGTGATCAAGTATCTGAAGTTACTGAGCGAGCGATGCAAGGTGAGTTAGATTTTGAAGAAAGTTTAAGAGAACGAGTTGGCGCATTAGAAGGCGCGGATGAATCGATTCTAGCTCAGGTACGTGAGAATTTGCCTCTAATGCCAGATCTAGCAGAGCTTGTGACGACCCTAAAACAATTAGGCTGGAAAACCGCGATAGCTTCAGGTGGTTTCACCTATTTCTCAGACTACTTAAAAGACACACTAGGGTTAGACTACGCCCAATCAAATACCTTAGAAATTGTTGATGGTAAGCTAACCGGCAAAGTTCTCGGTGATATTGTTTCAGCAGAAACCAAAGCCGATATCTTAGTAACCCTTGCCGATGAATATGACGTCGAACAACACAATACGATTGCAGTAGGCGACGGCGCGAACGATCTCGTTATGATGGCAACCGCCGGTTTAGGGGTGGCTTATCATGCGAAACCTAAAGTTGAGCAACAAGCTAAAACCGCGATCCGTTACGCTGGCCTTGGCGGGGTGCTGTGTATTTTGTCGGCGGCATTAGTACAGCAAAAACGTGTGAGTTGGAAAGCGATTCCGTAGTAACAGCAAATCGAGAAGCGTATTGCGAGTTCGCTGCGCTCGAGAGCCCGTTGTTCGGGTTTCGGGCGTTTCACTTCTAGTGGATCGGGAAAGAGTTTTCCCAATAGATAAAATAAATCGTCATCCTGAAAAGCGACGTAGGAGCGCAGTTCAGGATCTCCTTCCACGATTTGAATCTCAACTTGTTGTAGGAGGTTCCGTATCTTCTTCGCTTAGGCTCATGTACGGAATGACGGCGGGGTAAAACCGAGCCACGCATATTCATTTATATTCAATTAATCGATATCTTCAATTAACTTAGGTACTTTTCTTCATGGCGAGTAAAGCAAAACGAGCATATGTCTGTAATGACTGTGGTGCGGATTTTCCACGTTGGCAGGGGCAATGTAATGCCTGTGGTGCATGGAACACAATTACAGAAGTTCGATTAGCGGCTTCGCCTCAAGTGGCGCGTAATGAACGTTTATCTGGTTATGCGGGGTCGCAGTCGGATGCACAAGTTCAGAACTTATCCGAAATTGACTTGCAAGAAGTCCCACGTTTTTCGACAGGCTTTAAAGAGTTTGACCGAGTACTAGGTGGCGGGATAGTTCCCGGTGCCGCGGTGTTGATTGGGGGGAATCCCGGCGCAGGTAAAAGTACTTTATTATTACAAACCGTGTGTCGTTTAGCGGTGCAAATGCCAACCTTATATGTCACCGGTGAAGAATCTCTACAGCAAGTGGCGATGCGTGCTTCACGTTTTGGTTTGCCAAAAGAGCACTTGAAAATGCTGTCGGAAACCAATGTCGATAAGATTTGTCAGATAGCAGAAAAAGAACAACCGAAAATCATGGTGATCGATTCCATTCAGGTCATGCATGTTGCCGATGTTCAATCATCACCGGGGAGTGTTTCTCAGGTTCGTGAATCGGCCACTACCTTAACTCGTTATGCTAAACAAAATAATGTCGCAGTATTTTTAGTCGGTCACGTAACTAAAGATGGCACCTTAGCAGGGCCGAAAGTACTAGAGCATATTATTGACTGTTCGGTATTACTTGATGGTAGTGCGGATAGTCGTTTTAGAACTTTGCGTAGCCATAAAAACCGTTTTGGTGCAGTTAATGAATTAGGCGTATTTGCCATGACGGGCCAAGGGTTAAAAGAGGTGAGTAATCCTTCGGCGATCTTTTTGTCGCGTGGTGATGAAGAAACCTCCGGCAGTTCGGTGATGGTGGTATGGGAAGGCACTAGACCGTTGTTGGTCGAAATTCAAGCGCTGGTGGATTATTCTCAACTATCCAATCCACGACGCGTGGCTGTCGGTCTTGATCAAAACCGTTTATCCATGCTACTTGCGGTACTGCATAAACATGGCGGTTTGCAAATGGCGGATCAAGATGTATTTGTTAACGTCGTCGGCGGGGTGAAAGTTGCAGAAACTAGTGCTGACTTAGCATTACTAATGGCTCTGCTATCTAGCTTTAAAGATCGCCCACTACCAAAAGATGTGGTGGTGTTTGGCGAAGTCGGTTTAGCCGGCGAAATTCGCCCAGTGCCAAGTGGTCAAGAGCGTTTAATGGAAGCGTATAAACACGGCTTTAAAAAAGCGATCGTGCCAGCCGCGAATATGCCAAAAGGTGGAATTGCAGGCATGCAGATCCATGGCGTGAAGAAGTTATCAGAAGCGATAGATGCGTTTGATGAGTTGTAAAAACGAAGCTCGGACGCTGCGCTTATCGTTGCTCGGTACTCGATGTGTTCTTTCGATAAATGAGCAGCGTAGCGTCCGAGACACGATAGACGCTCTTCGTTAATCCATCCCCCTCAAATATCCCAACCCTAATTGATTCATCTGAGTTTCAATCCAATCGACTCTCTGCCAGACATAAGGCGTTGGGCTTTGGACATGAAACTTATAGGGATTGGGAAGCACTGCGGCTAATCGAGCCGCTTGTGACATAGAAAGTTGGCTTGCTGGAATGCCATAATAATGTAGGCTGGCAGCTTGTACACCAAAAATGCCTGGGCCAAATTCGACTATATTGAGATAAATCTCTAGAACTCTAGATTTCCCCCATTCCAACTCAATCAATAAACTAAGGTAGGCTTCCAGTGCTTTGCGGAAGATATCTTTACCTGGCCATAGGTATAAGTTTTTAACGGTTTGTTGAGTTAAAGTACTGGCACCACGAAAGCGTTCACCAGAAATCATATCTGCAATGGCTTTTTGAGTTGAAACAAAATCAATACCGTAGTGTTGTGGAAAACGTTGATCTTCTGAAGCCATCACGGCCAGTTGCATATATGGAGAAATATTGTCTAAATTTACCCAATCAGTAGGGGAGTAATGACGGTATTGTTCTGGTGGAAACCAAGCACGTTGTACTTTCCAGCTCCATACGAATGGATTAATGAATTTTAGAGGCAAAGTAATGACGATGGTAAAAACGAAGAAAGAGATTAATATCCGTATTAACCATTTTTTAAACCACTGACTCATGCGCTTCCTTTGCTTGAATGTGTTTAAAGTAGAATAATGTGAAATAATTAGAATAGCGAGAGTTTGAGAAAAAGCTAATCGACCAATGACGAAATAATCAATATATACCCTAGCACCTTGAAGTTACTTGGGTATAACTAGCAAAAAAGATTTTTTATCCAAATGCACACAGGGGATATCAGTCTTGACAGATTGTGTTATACTCTGCGCGAACTTTATATCCTATTAATAGAGTAAGACAATGACTGACTTATCAAAATACAGAAACATTGGTATTTTTGCCCACGTTGATGCGGGTAAAACGACTACAACTGAGCGTATTCTTAAGCTTACAGGTACCATCCATAAAAGTGGTGAGACGCACGATGGCGAATCAACGACTGACTTCATGGAACAGGAAGCTGAGCGCGGTATTACAATCCAATCAGCAGCTGTAAGTTGTTTCTGGAAAGATCACCGTTTCAACGTTATCGATACTCCGGGGCACGTTGACTTCACCGTAGAAGTATATCGTTCTCTTAAAGTTCTAGATGGCGGTATCGGTGTATTCTGTGGTTCTGGTGGTGTTGAGCCTCAGTCAGAAACAAACTGGCGCTACGCGAACGAATCTGGCGTTGCACGTATTATTTTCGTAAATAAGCTGGACCGTATGGGTGCAGATTTTTACCGTGTTGCAGATCAAGTTAAGAAAGTATTGGGGGCAACTCCATTAATTATGACTCTACCAATCGGTATCGAAGATGATTTTAAAGGCGTTGTAGACGTTCTTTCTCGTCAAGCTTACATCTGGGACGAAACTGGTCTTCCAGAAAACTACACCATTGAAGATATTCCTGCGGACATGGTTGACGATGTTGAACAGTATCGCGAAGAACTAATCGAAACGGCTGTTGAGCAAGACGACGAGTTAATGATGGCTTACATGGAAGGTGAAGAGCCTTCTATTGAGCAAGTTAAAGCATGTATCCGTAAAGGTACTCGTGACCTAGCGTTCTTCCCAACATACTGTGGTTCAGCATTTAAAAACAAAGGTATGCAACTAGTACTTGATGCTGTTGTTGATTACCTACCTTCTCCAACTGAAGTTAATCCTCAACCTCTTATGGATGAAGAAGGCAACGAGACTGGCAACCATGCCATCGTTTCTGCTGATGAAACTTTCAAAGCGTTAGCATTTAAAATCATGGATGACCGTTTTGGTGCCCTAACTTTTGTTCGTATTTACTCTGGTAAATTGAACAAAGGTGACACTATCTTGAACTCGTTCACAGGTAAAACTGAACGTGTTGGTCGTATGGTTGAAATGCAAGCTGATGATCGTAAAGAATTATCTTTCGCTCAAGCGGGTGATATCATTGCTATCGTTGGTATGAAGAACGTGCAAACTGGTCACACTCTATGTGATCCTAAGAATCCAGTAACTCTGGAACCAATGGTATTCCCAACTCCAGTAATCTCGATTGCTGTACAGCCTAAAGATAAAGGCGGTTCTGAAAAAATGGGTATTGCAATTGGTAAAATGGTTGCAGAAGATCCATCTTTCCAAGTTGAAACTGATGAAGATTCAGGCGAAACCATCCTTAAAGGTATGGGTGAGCTTCACTTAGACATCAAAGTAGATATCTTGAAGCGTACTTACGGCGTAGACTTAATCGTTGGTCAACCTCAGGTTGCTTACCGTGAAACTATCACTAAAGAAATTGAAGATAGCTACACGCATAAGAAACAGTCTGGTGGTTCTGGTCAATTCGGTAAGATCGATTACCGTATCAAGCCTGGTGAGCAAAACTCTGGCTTCAAGTTCACATCAACAGTTGTTGGTGGTAACGTACCTAAAGAGTTCTGGCCTGCAATCGAAAAAGGCTTTGCTGGTATGATGGACCAAGGTGTTCTCGCTGGCTTCCCAACGTTAGACGTTGAAGTTGAACTATTTGATGGTGGTTTCCACGCAGTCGATTCATCTGCAGTAGCATTTGAAATTGCAGCGAAAGGTGCATTCCGTCAATCTATGCCTAAAGCTGGTGCTCAACTTCTTGAGCCTATCATGGCTGTAGACGTGTTCACTCCAGAAGATCACGTTGGTGATGTAATCGGTGACCTTAACCGTCGTCGTGGTATGATCAAAGACCAAGAAGCTGGCGTTACAGGCGTTCGCATCAAGGCTGACGTACCGCTTTCAGAAATGTTCGGTTACATCGGTTCTCTACGTACAATGACTTCTGGTCGTGGTCAGTTCTCTATGGAGTTCGCACACTACGCACCATGTCCTGCAAACGTAGCAGAGCAAGTAATTGCTGACGTTAAAGCACGTAAAGAAGCTGAGAAGAAGTAATTCTTTTTCGCTGATTAAAGCTTAATAAAAACCCGCTATTGATAGCGGGTTTTTTTATGTTTGGAAGAAGTTCCTAGATGCTAGTTCCTAGTTTCTAGGAAAAGCCTTAGTGGCACTCGATGTTCGGGAAGGGGCACTGTTAGTGGCTCGAAAAGCGCTCGTAACTCGCAACTATCCTTTTAAATCAATATAGATCTGTTCAACTTTTTCTCTTGCCCAAGGTGTGCGGCGCAAAAACTTTAAGCTTGATTTAATGCTTGGATCTTTTTTGAAGCAGTTAATGTTTACCATCTGACTGAGTTGATCCCAACCGTAATGATCAACCAGTTCGGTGAGTAATTTTTGAAGTGTGATTCCATGTAGAGGATCGTTGTTTTGAGTCATGTTAGGAGAAACCTACTATAAAATAAGATGCGTCGAGTATAGCAAGTAGGGGAATGAATATAAGCATATTTTGAATAATATGATATTGACAGTAAGCGAAAGGATGGAAAGACTTAACCCGAGACCCGAGACCCGAGACCCGAGACCCGAGACCCGAGACCCGAGACCCGAGACCCGAGACCCGAGACCCGAGACCCGAGACCCGAGACCCGAGACCCGAGACCCCGAAACTTACTCTTCCCAAACAATAAATTTATCACTTGGCCAACTGGCTCCAACGTCGTGATATTTTTTCTCTAGTATATGACGCTTTATTTTAAGGGTCGGCGTTAGAATGCCATTTTCGATACTCCACGGTTCTTTGATCATTAAAACCCCTTTGATCTTGGCGTGAGACTCTAAACCATCGTTGATCTGATTGATGATCTTAACAGTTTTACGCTCATAGCGCTCACGATCAAAATTCTTAAATGAATGAGGAATAACCAGTAAAATTGGTGCCGGTAAGCCCAAGCCAATTAAGCACATCATTTCGACTCGAGAGTGCTCAAAGATTTTTTTCTCAATAGGCACAGGTGAAACGAACTTACCTTTGGCGGTTTTGAAAGTGTCTTTTTTACGCCCTTCAATCGATAAATACCCTTCATCATCTAGGCTACCGATATCACCGGTATGCAGCCAACCTTCATCATCAAATGATTCTTGTGTCGCTTGATCATTTTTATAATAACCAGCGAATAAACCTTTACCGCGCACCATAATTTCTTGGTCATCGGCAATACGAACATCAACCCCTGGGCCGACTGCGCCGACTGTTCCAATTTTATCGGCACGGTATGGATAGTTGATGGTGCTATAAGCGAAGGTTTCTGTCATGCCCCATGCTTCGGTAATATTCATCCCAACACTCCGATACCAGTGCAATAGTGATGGAGAAATCGGTGCAGAGCCACAACCTAGAACGCGAGCATTTTCTAGTCCTAAACCTGAGATGATTTTTTTCTTCACAATGCTATTTAGGAAAGGGATTGCAAGTAGGATATTAAGTTTCTTCTGCGGCATTTTATCCAAAATACGTTGTTGGAAAACTGTCCATAAGCGAGGTACAGAAATAAACAGAGTAGGCTTGTGAGCTTTAACATCGTCAATAAAAGTATCAATACTTTCGGCAAAACTGGTTGGCACACCACCTAATATTGAGGAACCGAAAACATAGACGCGTTCGGTAATATGAGCGAGTGGTAAATACGAGAATAATCGGTCATTTTCTTGTAAACCAATATGCTCAACAATTTTTGATGCACACCATGCAAAGCCACCATAAGTGAGCATTGCGCCTTTAGGTAGACCAGAGGTACCTGAAGTGTAAACTAAAGACATCAGAGTATCATCGTGGTGCTGAGGGCGTTCTGTGCTAGGTTGATGGCTATCAATTAAACTATTGAATTCATATTGGCAGTTTGGCGCACTATCGTAAGGTAAAGAGATAGAGATGAGTTGTTGGTGTTTGCCTAACACTTCTAGCGTGGCTACATCATCATCGAGTTTTCCTACAATAATCGCTTTGGCTTCACTGTGGGTCAGGCAATGTTCTATGGTGTCACTGCCAGCAGTTGGAAAAATAGGTACGCTTATGTAGTCGCCTAGCATTAAGGCTAAATCACAAATAAACCATTCTGCACAGTTCTTCGAAAGCAAAGCGACTTTATCTTTAGGCTCTAGCCCTAAACCTCTTAATGCCGATACTAGGCTCAACGCTTGATCAGCCACTTCAAAGAAAGTGAATTCTTTAACTTCACGGTTAATCGGCTGAGTGAGATACACATCATTAGGTCGCTCATCTGCCCATTTTAAAATCATTTCATGAGGAAATTGCGTGGTTGATGTTGGTTGTTGGTTGAGTTCAGTCATCATTTCCGCCTTATATAACAAGTTATTAACACTTTTAGGCTATTAATGATTAAACCACAATAAGACAAAGGTCCAACCAGTAAAATGTTGTGAACTGAAGCATCAATTTGATTGTAACTATTTCTGTCAAATAAAGTTTTGAGGGGGCATATCAACCGAGTGCCTAAATGTAGAGATTAGAGACTAGAGTCGATAGCTAATGTTCTCGCGACATTTTCGGCAAGGTTAGCCATGTTCACTTCTGCTTCGGCAAAAGCGGTTTCTAAATCAAAGGGTCTTGGAATCGCAGCAAATACCGCATCAATACCATGATCGTAAACCGCTTGGTAGTTATCGCCGACACAACCGGCTAGTGCGATCACTGGAAGATCAAATTTCTTTGCCGCTTGAGCAATCCCAACTGGGGTTTTGCCGTGGGCGCTTTGCCAATCAATTCGACCTTCACCGGTTATAACAAGATCGGCATCTTGTAGGTGATCTTCAATCGATAGCGTTTCTAATACAATGGCGATCCCCGGTTTTAAGGTGGCAGAGGTAAATCCTAAAAACGCCGCCCCAAGCCCACCAGCGGCACCTGCTCCGGGTTTGTCTTTCACCTGGCGATCAAGTTGAGAGGCAATTAAATCTGCATAATCACTTAAAGCGTTATCGAGTAACGTGGTATCTTCTGCTGTTGCGCCTTTTTGTTTGCCAAAGGTCTCCGTCGCCCCATGCTCTCCACACAATGGATTATCCACATCGCTGGCAATGACAATCTCACAATCGGACAATTGAGGATGTAGGTTATCTATATTGATTGATTTAATTTGCGTAAGACCAATGCCATTACCTGAAATCACATGGCTATTGCTGTCGAGAAATTTAACCCCTAGCGCTTCTAACATACCGATACCGCCATCATTAGTGGCACTGCCGCCTAAACCAATGATCAACTTCTTAGCGCCATTTTCTAGCGCGTGTGCGATCAGCTCACCAGTACCAAAGCTGGTGGTGATTTTTGGATCACGCTGTGCAATTGGTACATGATGTAAACCACTTGCCGCAGCCATTTCAATCACAGCAGTGTGGCTTAATTCGCCACCTAGTCGACCATAGAAAGCATCCACTTTATGGCCTAGAGGTCCAGTGACTACGCAATCAATTATCTCACCTTGTGTTGCATCGACTAAAGATTGCACAGTCCCTTCACCGCCATCCGCCAGTGGGATATGTACATACTCAGCGTCTTTCCAAACTCGCATCAACCCGATTTCAATGGCTTGGCAAACTTGCTTAGCGGTTAAGCTTTCTTTAAACGAATCAGGAGCAATAATGATTTTCATACTAGGACCTCAAAGTATTTATCTATGCTTTATTATCGATAAATTCGAGAGAAATTACTTTGGACAATTAACCAAATTACATGCCGATAAATTGTACTGATTTTGTTCATTTGACTAATTTTTCGAACATTGTGTGATCTGGCAAGCAATATAGAGTTCGACTAATCCGGTGAAGTTATGTGGTGATATTTGAGTGATGCTTTCAATTTTATTTAAGCGATAGCGTAGAGTGTTTCTATGGATATATAGGCTATTAGCGCATTGGGATAGGTTGCCTTGATGTTCAAATAAACTGTATAAGGTTTTGATTAATTGACCTGAGCGATCTTGGCTTTTGAGTTTTACAATAGCATTACATAATTGTGCACCTTGCCAATTTTCTTTTAATGGTGACAGTAGCACTGGCATGCGGAGATCTTCAAACAGATACTTAGTTTGTTTCGGTTGGTAGTGTTTGCCTAGTGCGAGTACTTGTTGTGCACTTTGAAACGATAGCGGCATGTCCATGATCGATGGAAAGTATTCACCTAGTGCAATATGAAGCTGGTGTATATCGTGTTGTTGAAGTGTATGAATGAGCTGATCAATGCGCTTACTTTCAATGGTGTAATCCCAGCATTTAGCTGCTTGTTGACATGGTTTGAGAACGAGGATTTGATTCATCGCAACGACGGCGACTAGGTTATTGCGCTCAGGATATTCAAGCAGTTCCACGATTTTTCTGATGGTATCGAGTTGGTTGCGATTGGAGGTCTCGCTGATTTCAATTAACACCGCAACGCGTGGCTGTTCTATATCAATCGACAAGCGTTGTGCCCAGCTTTCTAGTGCTTCTTTGGTTAATTCATTATTCACCCAAGAAGAAATAAATTCTTCAATATGGCGTTTATCCCACTGCAATTGTTCAATCAAGAGTGAGCGCTCGATGATCATTTCTGAAGTCATTTTGACTAAAGCCGCATAGTTGCGGATCTCATCAGGGTTTCCTGTGATGCCGACCACACCAATAATAGTGTCATCATGTTTTAAGACTAGGTTGATACCCGGTTTAACGCCTTTTAAATTCTGACTGGTTTGTTGAGTAATTTCAGTAGTGTCACCATGTTGGATTGCCAGTAGGGCGCCATCGTGCAACTGCCCAATTCGTTCTGATTCTCCGCTACTGATTATGATGCCACAATCATTCATAACGTTGATGTTGGTGTCGATGATTGCCATAGTGCGATCAACGATTTGTTGGGCAAGTTGGGTATCTAGGTACATAAAAAAGCCGATAGGAAAGTGCGTATAATAAAACACTAACTTAGTCGGCTTATTTCGTCATGATGGAATGATAAATTTGTGAATATGCACAAATAATGGCTTAACTTGCTAAATGAAAAGCCTGCTTTAATTCTTGTAAATATGCGTCATCACGACACATACTTTTACCTGGTTCATCGGAAATCTTCGCCACGGGTTTACCTTGGCAAGCGGTGAGTTTAAGTACGATGTTGAGGCTATTCACATTCGGAATATCGCAGGTTAATTTAGTACCAATGCCAAAACTGGTTTGAATACGCTGGGCAAAATGTTGGTAGATCTCTATAGCTTTAGCAAGTGATAGGCCATCTGAAAATACTAGCACTTTCGATTTAGGATCAATCCCCAGTTTCTCATAGTGAGCAATTGCTTTTTCTCCCCATTCAATAGGGTCACCGCTGTCATGGCGTAAGCCAAGAAATGTATTGGTAAGGCTTGGTGTGAAGTCGCGTAAAAAGGCATCCATGTTTATGCAATCGGTCAGCGCAATACCTAATGTATTCGGGTATTCCTTTATCCAATTATGTAATGCTAGTTGTTGCGAATCGGCAAGCTCTCCCGCTAATTGTTGATGTGCTTGAAACCATTCATGTGCTTGGGTGCCAACTGGCTTTAATCCTTTGCTAAAGGCGAGATAGTAATTGGATGTACCATCAAATTGAGGGAAGTGCTCGATTAATTGGTCGACAATATTGGCCTGTAACGCTTTAGAGAAACGGCGACGTGTACCAAAGTCGATTAAAGAAAAACCAGACATATCTAAGGTTGGGTGATCTTGTTTGAGTAATTTCAGCTTGTGGTGCAAATGCTGACAAGCTTGCTCAACACTGGCTTGTGGGTAACGACGGCGTCCTCGAATTTCACTGATAATCGCCAACAATGGTACTTCCCATAAAATTACATCTAACCATTTGCCACGCAGTGTTATTTGTAGCTGTTCACCATCTTTACGAACTTCAACGTTACTTTGCTGGAAATGAAATGTCGCTAAGTACTCAAGGTAGTCAGTTTTAAAGAAGGGGAGTTGCGCAAGGTAGTCTAGTTCTTCGGGCTGAAAGCGCAGTTGGCATAAGTGATCGATTTGCTGCAACACTTCATCGAAATATGGGCGTAAATCTTCTTGACTTCGGCAATGAAATTCAGCGACCACTTCAACATCAGGGTACTGGTGAAATGCTGCTTGCTGCATATGCAATTTATAAGCATCGGTATCCAGTAGTGATGTAATGATCGGTTGCGAGTGAGACGTATGAGAAGAAATGGTCATAGACAATATTTAATAAGGAGATTATCAGAGTAGTGTACTCGATCTCGCTCCAATTGAGAAAGTTGTGCATAAAAATAGACTTGTACAGCGACTAGAGTATTTGGCCTATAATGATCCAAAAGCTTTTAGAACATAGTAGCCCTTCCTTATCTTAGATGTAAAAAATCCCGCCAAAGTGACGGGATTTCAATTGGTTAAACTGTACAGCTTTTTATAGTGTCCAGGTTGATAGGCATTTGACCTAGCATAGTCCTAAAGCTATTTTGCTATTATCAAACACCAATATAATTAGTTGTTTGAATGCAGCTCGCTGTTTAACTCAACCGCAGATTTATTGGTTAAGCATTCAATCTTGCCGGTTACTGAGTTGCGACGGAATAGTAGGTCTGGTTTGCCAGCGAGATCGCGCGCTTTGGCAACTTCTATTTCATTACCAGAAGCATCAAGCATAGTCACTTTAGTACCAGCTGTGATGTAAAGACCTGACTCAATCGTACAACGATCACCTAGTGGGAAACCAAGACCTGCGTTGGCACCTAGTAGGCTGTTCTCACCAATTGAGATGACGACTTTACCGCCGCCAGATAGCGTACCCATGATTGAAGCACCGCCACCGATGTCAGAACCTTCGCCAACCATAACGCCAGCAGAGATACGACCTTCAACCATGCTCACACCAGCTGTGCCCGCATTGAAGTTGATGAAACCTTCGTGCATCACAGTCGTGCCTTCACCCACATGGGCGCCAAGACGTACGCGTGATGTATCAGCAATACGAATACCGGTAGGAACAATGTAATCCACCATTTTCGGGAATTTATCAACGCAATCGACAGTGAGTGTTTCGCCATTTAAGCGAGCTTCAATTTGACGGCTTGCTAATTCTGGTAGATCGATTGGGCCTTGGTTAGTCCATGCGATGTTGTGCAGCAGGCCAAAAATACCATCAAGTACGATGCCATGTGGCTTAGCTAAACGATGTGAGATCAGTTGTAGTTTTAAGAAACCTTCTGCCACAGAGCTTGGTTGCTCATCATTTGCAAGTACGACTAATACTAATGGTTGAGAAGATTGAGCGGCTTTTTCTGCAAAATCAGCATTAGCAATGTCGCCGTTTGCTGCAAATGCATTCGATAGTTCACCAGCAAGCTCATTGCTGATTTCAATCGCTTGGTTGCCTTCTGAGTATCCTGAAACTTGCGCAATTGCCGCAACAAGAGCGTCTGATGGGTTTAATACCGGGCTTGGGAAAAATGCTTCGATGATTTTACCATCACGGTTTTTGGTAGCCGTACCAAAGGCAAGTGCGAAATGTGCCATTACTGAATAATCTCCATTTATAGGGGGTTAAGATAAAAATTAAGTCCAATGCTAAGAAAGTATAATGATTAGCGATTTAAAACAAACCTTAATTTTCTAAGGGCATATTCTTTATTAGGCTGCTACTTGCTTCTCGTTAGGCAGCCTGCTCTAAAGCGGGAGGTGTTAAGTAATACTGCCAAACATCATGGTATAGGCTTAATGATTGATTTCTCAGCTGGTCTACTTTGGCTTTTTCAAAGGTATTGAGGTCGCGGTTTTCGAGCATTGCGGTGCGTTCAATATGCTGAATTTTTTCGTATAGACTATGCTCTTCGCCACTTTTAATCTTGGCTATTTCGTCTAGGTGGAATTGTACTTCAGCAACTAGGCCTGAATGGGGCATTTGCACGAGGACTTTAAGATCTCGATAGCCAGAAGGCGTGGGGGTTTTAAAGCGGTTTTTTACTTGTAGTACGCTCGCTTGTTGGTGAAGTTGCTGATAAGCCTTAACTAAGCTCGGTAAGTCTTGTGCGACAATGGTTGCTCGAGCTAAATCGGTAATTCTATCGGCTTGTCCGTTGAGCTCTTTTTCGACTTTTTCCTTAGCTCGTTGTTGGGATTTAACACCGGCAAAGGTAGGTTGTGTTTGGGTATTTAAGGCGATACTTTTACATAGTACTTCTAACTCATGTTGAGCTTGTGGTGCTTGTGAATAGAGGTTCTCGAAATCAGCAATGGGTTGTCGAATGGTCGCTGAATTGATATCAGGAATGCTGTATAAGCCGCTGAGTGAGTGTTTAAAGGCTTGAGGACAAGCTTGATTGATTTGTGGACGGGATTGCGATGATTGCGTTTGATTTAGCTGAACTGCAAATGCAGGCGTGCGGCTGAGTAGCAGCAACATGATCGTTGTCGTACGTAAGAAAAACTTCATTAGCAACCTCTATCAGACAATAAAACGGTGTAACTAAAGGGTATATTTTGTCTTTAAGTGCAAACGAATTGTATTAGCTCGTAATAGATAGCTTGGGGCAAATTTTGATAGTTACAATAGCAGTTTTTAAATTGGGAAATGTTATGACAATTTTAGCTTTGGCTTCAATCTGTTAGCTAACTGTAAGGGAATGTAAAAAACAGCCAGTTGCGATGAGGTGAACTGGCTGTTTAATCTGGATAGTCAACTTCAGGTTTAAGCGGCTTCGCTATCTTTATCTTCGGTTGCTTTTGGTGCTTTGGCTTTTTTTTCAGTAGGGCGACGTTTCGCACCTAGTGCAAAGAGTACTTCATCTTTGTTTTGAGCAAGAAACATAGATAACTCTTCTTTTTGGTTATCATCTTCAATAATCTTGCTGTTTTCTAACAAAGTGAAAAGCTCGTCCGCCATATCCAACATTTTGTCATAAGCGTCAGCTTCAGCCTTGGAAGTAAAAGTCATCTTTTCTTCTCCGTTGCGTTCCACCACGTACTTGACGATTACAGCCATGGTTATCCTCGTATGCAATTTTTTAATGAATTTAACTGTTTTTTTATACAGTTGTTTGTAGCTGATGTCCAGCGGTTATCAGTTATTTGGCGCTACTTTTCAATGATTCGAGCATTTTCCAATCAATGCAAAATTGCATGAAGGTTTTGAGCAGTGGGCTTTGGTATTTTTCTTTATGGACTAATAGCCAAAAGCGGCGCGTCATATCAAGAGGGACTTTAAGTTCTACTACACGATTATGTTCAAGCGCTGATTGTGCCGCTAAACGAGATAAACAGGCTAAACCTAGGTTGGCAGCGGTCGCATTAATAATTGCTTCCGTAGTGTTTAATTGAAATGATTCGGTCCAGACTTCAATGCGTGGCGCTACAGTGCGTAAGAAGAACTCGCGAGACCCTGATCCTGCTTCACGTAGAAGCCACTCTGTATTTTCGAAGTCTCTTGCCAATACAGAGTCTTGTTGTGTTAAAGGATGATTAGGCGAGCAAATGATACACATTTCATCTTGGTTCCAAGGTTGCATTAACAGTTGATCAGATTGAACCTTACCTTCGATTAAACCTAGATCGAGCTCGTAATCGGTTAACTTGTCACAAATTAAACTGGTATTGGAAATCAATAAGCTTTGTTGTTGGTGTTGCGAATGCTGACGAAAATCACGCAGTAAGTAAGGAACAACTTGGTTGCCAATGGTATCGCTGGCACCGATCTTTAATTGGCCGTGCAGCGCTTGATCAAAGGTGAACATGTGTTGAATATCTTCGCTTCGATGTAGCAGTTCATCAGCTAAAGGCAGTAGGCGTTTACCTTCTTGATTTAATATCAAACGGTTATTTACACGATCAAACAATACGAGGCCGAGTTGCTTTTCAAGTTCACCGAGTGACAAGCTTACCGCGGCTTTAGACAGGAATAACTTTTTAGCTGCTGCAGTTAAGGTTTCCTGTTGAGTTAAAGCGGTAAAGACTTTGAGTTGCTTGAGGGTGACATTACTTGCCATAAAGTGCTATTCCGTTTTGTTTTATTTAACGTGTGTTAAGTTTAATTAGATATATTTAAACAATGAGCAAGTTTATTATTACTGCATCGGTAACATATACCCCGTGAGGTAATCATGAATCAGACATTAAAAAATTTAGTAAGTGGTGCTCCAACCCCAATGGCAGGCTTGGCGCTCGGTATCGCTAGTTTAGGTTGGTGTTGGGAAAACGCCCTAATACTTAACGGCAATGCTCAACATTGGAGTGCTGGGATTGCTGCCATTTTATTAATTATTTTAACGGTTAAGTTTATTTTTCATCCAAAATTGATTGCCAATGATCTTGCCCACCCAGTTGTCGGGAGTGTTGTTCCGACATTTTCAATGGCAACTATGGTGGTATCAAGTTCAGTTGGCCATTTTAACCCAGTTTTAGGTGACAGTTTATGGGTATTCGCGGTAGCGCTGCATATTATTTTTCTTACTGCATTCATTTACCATAGAGCAAAAGAGTTTGAAGTTCATCATATGGTGCCTAGTTGGTTTGTTCCTCCAATTGGCATTATTGTGGCAGATGTTGCGTACTCAGGTAATCCAGTACTTTCTTGGATTGCTTATTCAGTATTGATTTTTGGTATCGCATGCTACGCCGTAATGTTGCCAGCTATGATTTATCGTTTTATTTTCTGTCAAGAAGTACCTGATGCAGCAAAACCAACCTTGGCAATTATGGCGGCACCAGCAAGCTTATCATTGGCAGGTTATCTAACCTTTACCTCTGATCCATCATTATTGTTGGTGATGGTTTTGATGTCGATCGCTATCTTGATGACGATTCTTATTTATCTTTCATTCTTTACTTTGCTTAGACTACCATTCAGCCCAGGTTACGCGGCTTTTACTTTTCCAATGGTGATCGGTGCTACTGCGCTATTTAAAACATCTTATTGGATGTCAACCATGGAAGTACTAACTCAATATGCCCATCAAATTCAGGTTCTTGCGGTGATTGAGCTAGTGATCGCTACCTTGATTGTAGGTTATGTAGCATTGCGTTACTGGATGTTTTATACCCCACATAAAGTATTAATTTCAGCGAATAATACTCACCCTCTAGAAAGCTTATAATTGAAAGAATAATTTCAGCTAAACATTTCAATTAAACAAAGCACTTATGCTAACCTGTGGGTATCTAAACCCGTAGCGTGAGTGCCTTGTGTTTACTGTTTACCATTCTAATCAAGTCGATGTTTTAAAGTCTTTACTGGTTGAACTTATCCGTTTAAACCCATTAGACAATCCATTCCAAGCTGAACAAATTTTGGTACAAAGCCCCGGTATGTCGCAATGGCTGAAAATGGAGCTTGCCAAAGAGTTTGGTGTGGCAGCGAATCTCGAATTTCCTCTTCCTGCGACTTTTATTTGGAATTTGTTTACCCAAGTTTTGCCTGATGTTCCCAAGCGTAGTGCATTTAATAAAGATGCAATGACTTGGAAGTTAATGCAAATTTTGCCGACGCAACTCGAACGTGAAGAGTTCTCCCCCCTAAAGCGCTATTTAGATCATGACGATGACCAATCTAAGCGCTATCAATTATCTGAAAAAATTGCCGATATTTTTGATGGTTATTTAGTGTATCGCCCTGAATGGATTGCTGCGTGGGAAGCTGGAGAAACCGTTAAAGAGCTCAATGGTGAACACCCGTGGCAGCCTATTTTATGGCAAGCTTTATACGATCAAACGGTCTCGCTAGGTCAATCGCCTTATCATCGCGCCAATTTGTATGAACACTTTATTGATATGCTGGACACCTATGTTGGCGATTTAGGCCAGCAAGCGAATTTTCCGAAGCGTTTATTTGTGTTTGGTATTACCGCATTGCCACCTCGTTATATGGATGCGCTGCGTGCTCTGGGCGAACATATTGATGTACACTTAATGTTTACCAACCCCTGTCGTTATTACTGGGGGGAAGTTCGCGACCGTAAATACCTCGCCAAACTGGCCGCTAAATCTCGTCAAATAATGCATAGTGAGCAATCATCGGATTGGCTCAAAGGTTCAATTGAGCAAAATGTGTTAACTGAGTCTGAAACCTTGCATACCAAAGATGCGGTGGGAAATAGCCTGCTCGCCTCAATGGGTAAGCTAGGGCGCGATAATCTGTATTTATTATCTCAGTTGGAAGCCAATGAAATTGATGCGTTTGTCGAAGGTGAACCCGACAGTTTATTGCATGCAATTCAGCAAGATATTTTAGAGCTGCGCGAACACCAAGATGATGATCTATCCGCGACGACAAGTCGTTATAAGTCGGTAGTTTCACCTGATGACACTTCAATACAATTGCATGCTTGCCATAGTCCAATGCGTGAAGTGGAAGTACTACACGACCGTTTATTGGCAATGTTTGATGCTGATCCGAATCTAAACCCACGCGATATTATTGTGATGGTGGCGGATATTAATGCCTACAGTCATGCGATTCAGGCCGTCTTTGGTAATGCTGCTGGCGAACGCTTTATTCCTTATTCGATTTCCGACCGTAGCGTTGACCAAGAAAACCCAATTCTACAAGCCTTTATGCGTTTGATGTCGTTGCCTATGCGCCGTTGTCAGGCGACCGAGTTGCTTGAGTTATTAGAAGTACCTGCGGTGATGCAGCGTTTTGCAATCAGTGATGATGAGTTTGAACGAGTTGCACAATGGATCCAGCAAGTTGGTATTCGTTGGGGGCTAGATGAGAAAACTGCACCGCAATTTGAATTGCCGAGTCATAAACAAAACACTTGGCTATTTGGTATCGAGCGAATGTTACTCGGCTATGCCATGCCAGAGTCGGTTGGTTTGTATCAAGTCGGTGGACAGCAGATTGCCGCCTTTGATGAAGTCCAAGGCTTAGATGCAGAACTTGCCGGTAAGTTAGCGAGTTTTGTTCGCTTATTGCAGCAATATCGCGACCGTTTATCTCAAGCGCAGCAGTTTTCTAGTTGGCAGCAGTACTTGTTATCGATGCTGGATGACTTTTTTGCGGTAGAGCTAGAAGGCGAAGTGGTACTTGGCTCAATTCGAGAATGCATTCAACAGCTCCGCCAACAATTGCACGATGCTGGAATTGCTCAAGATGAAGAAATTTCGCCGCAAGTTCTCGAACAGTACCTGCAAAATCATCTTTCGAATGCCAGAGTCAGTCAGCGTTTCTTAGCCGGACAAGTCAATTTCTGTACCTTGATGCCAATGCGTTCAATTCCTTTTAAGGTCATATGCTTGTTGGGGATGAATGATGGTTTATATCCGCGCAGTGTCGCGCCAGAAGGGTTTGATTTGATTAATGGACGTACCCGTCATGGCGACCGTTCTCGTCGTGATGATGACCGGTACTTATTCTTAGAAGCCTTGTTATCAGCGCAACAGTATTTGTATATTAGTTATGTGGGACGTTCGATCCAAGATAACAGTGATAAAGAGCCATCGGTGCTGGTGGCGGAATTACTGGAATATTGCCAGCAAAACTACACACTTGCTCAGCATCAAGAATTACCGAGCGATCAATCAGGGCGAGCGTTAGTTGCACATTTAACCCATGTTCATCCTTTAGTGCCTTTCAGTATCAAAGCGTTTGATGGCAGTGATTCCGCACTCGCTAGTTATGCCAAAGAATGGTTGCCTGTCGCGCAACAAGCTAGCCAACAGCCAAGTGAAACTCAGACACTGCCATTTATTCAGCCATTAGAGCCGTATTATTTGCAGTTGGATAAAGAGGCCAATGGGCAATATTGGTTAGAACTTCAAGAGTTGCTGCGTTTTTGGCGCTTGCCAGTGAAGTATTTCTTCAATCAACGTTTAAAGAGTTATTTAGATATTAGCCCATTATCGGTTAATCAAATTGATGATGAGCCTTTTGCCATTAATGGACTAGATAACTACTGGTTTGGCGAAAACTTACTAGAGCAATGGCTGCAATCAGAAATGCCGACTCTAGAAAGCTTTGAAGATGGCGCTAAAGTATATTTGCAGCAACATCAAGCCAAAGGGCAATTGCCATTGTCGGGTTTTGGTGAATTGGCCGCCCAAAGTTTATTGGCAAATATTCAACCTTTAGCAGTTAGTTTATTGCCTTATCTCACTGTGCCTAAAGCGGATGTTGAGATCGCGCTTGAGTTTGAATTAACACTAGGTGGGTACAAGCAAACTCATCACCTAGCTGGTTGGCTTGGTGGTCAATATCAGCAGGGCATGTTGCGCTATCGTAGTGGTGGAATTCACAGCGCGAACTTATTGGGTTACTGGATTGAACATTTGTGCTTAAACGCGAGCGGGCACTCACTTGCTACTCATTTGTTCGGTGTTCGCAAGGGGCAAGTTCAGCAACTTGAATTACAAGCTTTAAGCTCACAGCAAGCCAAACAATATTTGCAATCTTTACTGGAAGCCTACTATCAAGGTATGGATGAGCCACTATGGTTTGTTCCAAAGTGCGCCTTTGCTGGTATCGAGCAAGGTTATGATAAGCAAGGGCAATGGCTTGGTTTTGCGGATGAAGAGATCAAACAAAAAGCGTATCAAGCAATGGAAAATACCTTTAACGATAGCTTTGTTTCGGTAGGTGAAGGCAGTGACCACTATATTCAACGAGTTTGGAAAGAGTGGAATAGCGAGCTTGCTGAATCATTACTCGAAAAAGCGCAGCAGTGGTTATATCCATTAATGGAACATTGCCAAGATCGCAGTGAAGATGAGTCGTAATAAATAAGCGGATGAATAAACAGACGAACGGCTTAGAAAAAGAAACGCCGCCAGCAAGTCATTATAGTGTAGGGCGCTTGCTTGGCGGCGGAGAGTCGAGGTAATAGTGTTGTTTCTGTCTACTTTTTTATCATTAGCAACATTGAAGTAGGAACAATGCCGGTAACGTAAGTAGATCGTTATTAGATTAATATTGGTTTACAAGCCATTGGCCGTGGCTCGATATGACAAGAATAGTAAGCCGATCATGGCATAAAAAATGTGAGTACATTCTCACAATCTGTTTTGTTTTGCAGTTCAAGACAATTCATGGCGCAAAGTGAGAAATTCCTCACGAAACATAAGAATTCTAATTAGGACAAAGTTAATGGCGCAATCTCTCAACAGTATGACTTTTCCACTGCATGGTGCTCGCTTAATTGAAGCGTCTGCTGGTACTGGCAAGACTTTCACCATTGCGGCGCTGTATCTACGCTTGTTGCTTGGGCACGGTAAAGAGGGCGCAGCGCATCAAACGCCATTAACCGTTGATCAAATTCTTGTGGTGACTTTTACCGAAGCGGCCACCGCAGAGCTGCGTGGTCGAATTCGTCAACGCATTCATGAAGCGCGTATTGCGTTTGCCCGTGGTGAAACTACCGACCCAGTACTTGAGCCGCTATTAGCTGAAACAACAAATAAACAATCAGCGATTGAAATCTTGCTGCAAGCCGAGCGTCAAATGGACGAAGCGGCGATCTTCACGATTCACGGTTTTTGCCAACGCATGCTGACTCAAAATGCTTTTGAATCGGGTAGTCGTTTTCAAAATGAATTTATTACCGATGAAAGTCAGCTAAAACTGCAAGTGGTGAGTGATTACTGGCGTCGTCATTTTTACCCATTGCCGACGGTATTAGCCGCGCAAATTCAATCGTTATGGAGTCGTCCTGAGCAACTATTGCGTGAAATTGGCAACTACCTTTCTGGCCCTGCCCTAAGTTTTCCGAGCATTAACCTGGATGTCGATCTGCCGGCGCTTTATCAGCAGCATCTAAATCGCATCGAAAAAGTGAAATCGCTGTGGAATGCCAGTCGCAATGATTTGTTTAGTTTGATTGATAGTTCCGGCATTAAACGCAATCCATACAATAAAACGCGTTTGCCAGCCTGGTTAGATGAAGTGCATGAATGGGCGGCTAGTGAGCGAAACGATGGTCAAATGTGCGATAAATTGATTCGTTTTTCTCAAAGCACATTAACGTCGGTCACCGATGCCAAAAAAGGCCCAGTAGCAGAGCATGCTGCGTTTGAGGCAATTGATGAGCTACTCGATAACCAGCCGGAATTTGAGCTGATTTTTAAATACCAAGCGATTCAAGGTTGTCGTCAGTTATTGGCACAAGCCAAACAGCGTCAGGCACAACTTTCTTTTGATGATCTACTCAGCCAGCTTGAACAAGCGATAGTGCAAGATGAAGAAGGTTTATTGACGAGTCGTATTCGTCAGCTTTATCCCGTGGCGATGATCGATGAATTCCAAGATACCGATCCGCAGCAATATCAGATATTCCGTCAAATCTATTTAGACTCGCCACAAAGTGGTTGGTTTATGATTGGCGATCCGAAACAGGCGATTTATGGCTTCCGTGGCGCGGATATTTTCACCTATATTCAAGCGCGTAATGAAGTGACTGAACACTACACTCTGGATACCAACTGGCGTTCAAGTGAAGCGGTGATCCAAGGGGTAAACGGCATTTTCAGTTTTGATGACAGGCCGTTTCTCTACGATGATGACATTCCATTCTTGCCAGTCAAAGCCAGCCCGAAAGCTGATAATATGCATTGGACGATAAATGGTAAAGCGCAGCCAGCGATTGGTTTATGGTTACATCAACCCGATGCTGGGCAACCCGTTGCGACACAAGATTATAATCATCAGATGGCAGAATATACGGCTCATCAAATCCATCATATTTTGAGCGCTTCCCAGCAACAAAAAGCACAATTTATTGATAAAAAATCCCAAGCGCATCCGATTCAAGCCGGTGATATTGCGGTGTTGGTGCGTACGGGTCGAGAAGGTAAATTAATTAAAGAAGCATTGGCGAATCAAGGTATTGCCAGTGTTTACCTTTCTAATCGTGATAGCGTGTTTGATAGTGAAGTGGCACAAGATGTATTACGCTTATTGATGGCGGTGTCCAGACCGAGTGATGAATATTCACTGCGCGCCATTCTTGCCAGTGATTTGTTTGCTTTAAATATGGCGCAGCTCGATCAGTTTAACCATGACGAAACTGCTTGGGAGAACGTGGTTAATGAGTTTGAGCAGTACCATCAACTGTGGTTAAAGCGTGGCGTTCTACCTATGATGCGCGCGGTGATCAGCCAGCGAAAAATCGCCGAGCGTTGGTTATTGGAAACGCATGGTGAACGCAAATTAACCGACTTGCTGCATTTATCTGAATTGGTGCAACAAGCTAGTTTATCGCTAGAAGGTGAAAGTGCGCTGATTCGTTGGTTGGCTGAAAATATTGAACAGCACGATGGCGAAATTAGCGAGCAAACTCAGCGTTTAGAATCTGAGCGTAACTTGGTGCAAATCATCACCATTCATAAATCAAAAGGTTTGGAATACGATTTAGTGTTCTTACCGTTTGCCAATAACTTTAAAGCTGCCAAGGTAGCCAAGTATTATCAGGCCGATAAGCAGCAAACTATTTTAGATTTATCCAAGCCTGATGACGGTTTAGCGTTGGCCGAAAAAGAACGCTTAGCCGAAGATCTACGTTTGCTTTATGTTGCTCTTACTCGCGCGGTGTACGGCTGTATTGTTGGTCTTGCACCACTGAAAAAAGGCAACAGCAAAAAGGATGAATCAACCGCTCATTTAAGTGCGCTTGGCGCGATCTTGCAACATCATCAAGCTAAAGAAAGCGCCGGACTAATGGCAGCCTGTCAGCAATTGGTTAAGGATGTGACGAGTGTTGAAATGCTGGATTTCCCGCAACCGCCAAGCGAACGTTTTGCGCCGATTCAAACCGAACAACCTAATTTACAAGCTAAACGCTTTAGTGCCTCGATTGATCGTCAATGGCGCATGACTAGTTATTCAAGCTTAGTTAAACAAGGCCATCATGCAGCGCAAGGTGATACGGCGGATTTTGATGTGGCAATCGATGTGCAAAAACCGATAGATTCGGACGCTGCGGAAAATAACAACACAGTAGACGTTAGTGTCTCTATTGAGATTGAAGAGCAAAACAGCGTCGACCCTTGGTCTATGTTTGAATTTCCACGAGGCGCAAGACCGGGTACTTTCTTGCATACGATTTTCGAAGAGATTGAATTTACCGAACAGGCAAGCAGCCCAGAAAACACTCAGATCATTACTGATTTACTGCAACAAGAACAATACGACCTGCAATGGCTGCCCGCGATTCAAGCGATGATCACTCAAGTGATGCAAACACCTTTAGATGGAAATGGACTGCGTTTGGGAGAGAAAGGACCCACTCAAAGGCTGGTGGAAATGGAGTTCTTACTCCCCGTTGAATCACTATTATCTAGCCAGCTTAATCGCTTGGTAAAAGATCATGATGAGCTATCAAACGTTGCCGGTGAGCTAGGCTTTATGCCAACCAAAGGTATGCTGAAAGGCTTTATTGATTTGGTGTTTGAACATCAAGGTAAGTATTACATTTTAGATTGGAAATCTAACCACCTTGGTTATTCGATCGAAGATTATCATCCTGACAACCTTAATCATGCAATGATCGATCACCGTTATGATTTCCAGTATCAAATTTATGCTTTAGCACTGCACCGTTTCTTACAAAGTCGACTTGTGGATTATGATTATCAGCAACATTTTGGTGGCGTGTACTATCTGTTTTTACGTGGCTTTGCTGCTGAGGGACATGATATTGCAGGCGCTCAAAAAGGCGCCCCGAAAGGAGAGATTGCTCCTCTGTACGGCGTATTTTCAGCCAAACCAAGCGAAGCTTTCTTGCAGCAATTTGACCGCTTATTAGATGGAGAGTCGGCATAATGATTCAGACTATCAACTCGTCGACGGTAGAAGGTAACTCAGCGCTAGACTTGCTGTTATCGCTTGAAAAACTTGGTGTAATTCGAGCCATTGACGCTCAGTTTGCTCGCTTTATCCATCAACAATGCCTGCTAGCTAATCACGACGCTAGTCTGGATTGTCGCCACCAAGCGGATCATATCGCGTTACTCGCTGGCCTTGTTAGTTATGAGTTTGGTCGCGGCCATATTTGTTTGCGCTTAAGTGAGCTCGATCTTCAGCAAACTTTATCTTTGTCTTTTTTGACTCGCCAGCATCCAGAATTGGCAAGCCGCTTTGCCGATCTATTCTCTCAATTACAAGGTGTTGATTGGTTGGCGTTAGTTGAAAACTATGCTTCCCAATCCAATGCTGTGGTGGGATTAGCACAAATAAACCAAGCCAGTTTGCAGCCATTACCGCTACCATTAGTGCTTGAACAAGACCGTTTGTACCTAACTCGTTATTGGCATTATGAGTCACAAGTTGCAGATGGTTTTATGGCGCGCGCGAAAACCTTAACCGCTGATCCCGATGCGTTTGCGGCGATGAAACAAGCGCTTAATGAATTATTTGCTCGTGACTACCGTTATCTTTGGGATGGATTACAAAGTGGTGAGCATGCGAGTTCAATTGAGCGTCAGCGTTTGGTGTGTGAAATGCTTGATGTGGTGCAAACCGATGGATTAGATTGGAGCCGCATTGACGGCGTGTTAAGTCAAGCAAAGCAAGTCGATCAGCTTAATGAACTCGATACGCTAGTGCCTTTATCTGTGTGTTTGAACTGGCAAAAAGTGGCGGCGGCTGTGGCGTTAACTCGTCAGTTCTCGGTGATTTCTGGTGGACCGGGAACCGGTAAAACCACCACGGTTGCCAAACTATTGGCTGCATTAATTACTCAATCTCAACAGCAATTAGTTTTACAAGAATCAGCTTCACAAGCAGCGATTAGCAAACAAGCTCCAATCATTAAATTAGTTGCGCCAACTGGTAAAGCGGCAGCACGCTTGACGGAATCTATTGGACTGGCGATTGAACAATTACCAGTAAGTGATGAAATCAAAGCGATGATGCCAGCGCATTCTAGTACCATTCATCGCTTGTTAGGCGCGAGACCCAATACGGTTGAGTATAAATACAATCAATCGAACCGCTTACATTTGGATATCCTAGTGGTCGATGAAGCTTCTATGGTCGATTTGCCTATGATGTTCCGGTTGCTGCAAGCGTTACCAAGTCATGCACGTTTGATCTTATTGGGGGATAAAGACCAGTTAGCCTCAGTTGAAGCTGGAGCGATTTTAGGTGATATCTGTCAGTTTACTTCATCAGGTTATCAAGCTGAGTTTGGTCATCTTCTTGCTGATCTAACGGGGTATCAAACCTTAGCTGAACCTCAGTCCGCAATCAAAGCTAATGCTATTTCGGATAGTTTGTGCATGCTGCAAAAAAGCTACCGCTTCCATGCGAGATCTGGAGTAGGACAATTGGCAAAAGCGATTAATGCGGGCTCAGCGAAACAAGTGGAGAAGGTGTGGCAGCAAGGCTTTGAAGATATTCATTTGCATGTCATTAAAGCAAATTCATCGACAGACAGCTCTCCAGAAAGTCTCGATCTTGTGCAAGCACAAAGCGCGCTATGTCAGATGATGACGGAAGCTTATTTACCTTATTGCCAGCAGCTCAATCAAGCGGTTAATTCAGGAGGTGGTTCGGTCATTCAAGGGGATTTGTTTGCCTCGGTTGAAGCGCCAACCAAAGCCATGATGGAGCAAAAAGCTCAAGCAATATTAAAAGCCTTTTCTCAAGCGAGATTATTATGCGCAGTGCGAGAAGGGGAGTTTGGCGTAGAGCGTATGAACCAATTGGTGGAAGGGTCACTGGCTCGTAATAAGCTAATCAATCCAGTTGAAAATGAACATTGGTACGTTGGTAGGCCAGTCATGATTAGCCAAAATGATAGTGCGTTAGGGTTACATAATGGTGATATCGGTATTTGTCTATTGGATGAAAGCGAGACGACACCACGGCTACGAGTATTTTTTGAAATGCCCGATGGACGAATTAAAGGCGTATTGCCGAGTCGAGTACCAAAGCATGAACTGGCGTTTGCGATGACAATTCATAAATCACAGGGTAGTGAATTCACTCATACCGTGATGTTACTGCCAAATAAAATGAATCAAATATTAACTCGAGAGCTGATTTATACTGGCGTGACGCGAGCCAAATCGCGCTTAGATTTATTTGCCAATCCAGTGATCTTAGCGCAAGGTGTTAGCGTAAAAACCCTACGTTCTAGCGGGTTAAGTGATAAGCTAATAAAAAACTAAATATAAACAATAAACAAAATAGTGAAGGTGAAGCATGTTTTTTGGCAACGTTGAACGCTTGGAGTGGAGTTCTATTCTCCCAGACACATTTTTAAATTATATCCACCAAGCTTTGAAAATCGCACAAGATAACCAAGAAAATGGCCGTTATGATATTGATGGCGATAACGTTTTTTGTTTTCTAATGACACCTGAAACAGAAGCGCGTGAAGAGCGTAAAACTGAAATTCATCGTGATTATTTGGATATTCAAATTCTTTTAGAGGGTGAGGAAACTTTCGGTTATTCGATAGAAACCCCACAAGCTTTACTTGATAAGCCAGACTACACCAATGACGTACTGCTGTTTAATGAAGTAAGCAATGAAAGCTTTATTTCGTTAAGAAAGGGCGATTTTATTATCTTCTACCCAGGTGAATCTCATCGTCCACAATGTGCAACACGTGAGCCAATGGTGGTAAGAAAAGCAGTAGTGAAAGTGCATAGGGATTTGATATAGCACGTTACTCGGAAAATACGTGTCTCGTTACTCGATGATTCCAAGTAACATTCGAGTAACGAGCTACGCGAAGCCTAGACTCGTCTCTTGCTTTCCTAGCAGCGCAGCGAGTCTAGGGACTAGTCCCCTAGAAACCTATTTATATCTTCAACACCAATATCTTCGACTTACGTTGGTAGTTATATAAACCACGCTTTTCCATTGGTAGTGAATCCACGCCGACTTCTTCAAAACCTTGCTCACGAAACCAGTGTAGGCTGTGGGTAGTTAAAACAAACAGCTTATTGATGCCCATGTTTTTGGCTTCTTGGCTCATGTGTTTTAGTAACATCACTCCACGGTCGCCATCACGATAATCAGGGTGAACTGCGACACAAGCCATCTCTGCCATTTTATCTTCGATATATGGGTAAAGTGCTGCACAACCGATGATTAAACGGTCTTTCTCGATAATAGTAAATTGATGGATCTCTTGCTCTAGTTGCTCACGTGAGCGGCGTACTAAAATTCCTTGCTCTTCTAAAGGCTGAATTAAATCCAGAATGCCGCCAATATCATGAATTTGTGCATTGCGTGTTTGTTCGGCACTGGCCATTACTACTTGAGTACCTATGCCATCAAAAGAAAATAGCTCTTGCAGTAGTGCACCATCTTCTTTGTAGCTAACCAAGTGACAACGAGGTACGCCAGCGCGACACGCGGTTAATGCGCCACGTAAAAAACGGAAAGTACCGCTGGTGTAGCCAGTTTTGGTATCTTGTTTTTGTTCTATTTCTTGCAATAGTTTTTCTGCACAGCTAGGGAATAGTTCAGGAATCACTCGGCCATCTTGCGCTAAAATCCCTTGTTCAGAACAAAAGCCAATCAGCTTATAAGCTTTTAATCGAATCGCTGTTTGAGTGGCGACATCTTCATACATCAAGTTAAAGCTTTCACCTGTTACTGAACTGGCAATTGGGCCGACTACTACAATGGAACCCATATCCAACATACGATTAATCGCATCGGTATCGATACGTCTTACTTTACCACTGTGGCAATAATCAACCCCATCATCAATGCCTAATGGTTGGGCGATCACAAAATTACCACTAACCACATTGAGTTGAGTACCTTGCATCGGTGTATTGTTCAAGCTCATAGAAAGACGGGCGGTTAAAGCCAGTTGTAATCGGCCAGCGGCTTGCATCGCAAGGTTAAGCGCAGGCTCATTAGTGATCCGAATGCCTTTATGGTATTGCGATTCATAATGATTATTTTGTAAGTTGTCATTGATTTGCGGGCGTGCACCATAAACCAGCACAATACGTACACCTAAGCTGTGTAATAGTGCGATGTCATTAATGATGTTATCGAAATTGGCATCGGTAAAGACTTCACCACCGAGCATAAAGACCATGGTGTTGCCGCGGTGGGCGTTTAGGTAGGGGGCGGATTGGCGGAATCCTTTAACTAAAGCTGTACTACGTAACTTCACAACACCTACTCCTTGATTTATTATGCTTAAATAATGACTAATAATTCACTTTGTGGCAATGGTTATTTTTATTAAGAGAGATTAAATTGTGAATTTGTTATCGTTCTGACAACTGCTTCAAATCCCACGCTACTCTGGTGTGAAATGAATGTGTATCAATCTATCGTTTCTTGCTTGTATGGTGAGGGGATTTTTGTCATTCTTCAATCCGTTTATTTTATCTAATTGGTGATTTTTCGTGTTTAACTCGCTTGCTGTTTCTCGCCCATTTTTTTCTTCTCAGGCAAAGCCTATTTTGACTCGTACTTTGATGCTGACTTCAGCGTTAATCTTATTTGGTTGTGCCCAACCGACTGAGCGTGGTCAGCAATATTTGGATGGTAAATTAGATACCACCTTAGAGCATGTTGATAAGATTGAAACCGACGCGCCACGAGATTTTAATACCTTCGCGGCACAAGCGGAAAAAGTAGAAGAAACCTCACCATCTCTGAAAGCGAAATACCAAAATTTATACGCGCAATTAAAGGTATGGGCGCAAGAAAGTGGTGATACGAGTGAGTTAGCTAAATATGGCGTTAATGTTGAGCAGTTAGCGGGCGCAGATAAAAAGGGCAATATTCTGTTTACCGGCTATTTCTCTCCTGTGATTGAAATGCGTCATACGCCAGATCATTTATTCAAATACCCAGTTTACGCCAAACCTCAATGTGGTTCAGTGTGTCCTACTCGCGCGCAAATCTATGAGGGGGCACTCGAAGGAAAAGGTTTAGAGCTTGGTTATGCATCCAATATGATCGATCCATTTTTGATGGAAGTACAAGGAAGTGGTTTTGTTCATTATGCCGATAACGATGAACTGGACTACTTTGCTTATGCTGGTAAAAATAACCACCCTTATGTGAGTATTGGGCGAATTCTGATCGAGCGCGGCTTGATTCCGAAAGAAAGAATGTCGATGAAAGCCATTAAAGAATGGGTGGCGGAAAATGACAGAGAAACCGTACAGGAAGTATTAGAGCAAAATCCATCTTACGTGTTCTTTGAAAGGCAGCCAGGCGCAGATGTTGTCGGCGCGGCAGGTATTCCATTGTTACCAATGGCATCGGTTGCAGGTGACCGCAGTATTTTCCCAATGGGAACCCCAATTCTAGCTGAAGTCCCTCTATTGGATGCAAACGGTAAATGGACCGGTGTACATGTGCTTAAGCTACTGATTGTTCTTGATACTGGCGGTGCAGTGAAAGGTGGTCACTTAGATTTATATCATGGTATGGGGACACGTTCCGGTATTGCTGCAGGTCACTACCGACATTTTGGCCGAGTGTGGAAGTTAGGTTTAACCGCGCCACCGTTGCAGATTCCAGCGAATTAAGAGCGAGGCTCGAAGCTCGGGCGTTTCACTGCTCGTTGCTCGACAACGGTAACGGGTGTGCTTTAATCTTTTTCTAGAAACGAGTCACGAGAAGCGAAGCGCTCTAGCTCCACGTATCCTTATCCTCTATAATACGCGCTCTTTTTATTGCGTTAATTAAGGTTCACCATGAATACTCTTCCTCCTGCTTCTGATAGCTACAACCAACGCTTTGGCGGCACACGTCGTTTGTATGGTAATAGTGAAGTAGATGTTCTGCGCGCCGCTCATGTTTGCGTGGTAGGTATTGGTGGCGTGGGTTCATGGGCCGTTGAAGCATTAGCGCGTACTGGTGTCGGTGAATTAACGCTGATCGATATGGATGATGTTTGCGTTACCAATATTAACCGTCAAATTCACGCCTTAAATGGTACGGTTGGGCAGAGCAAAATTGAAGTGATGGCTGAGCGCGTTGCTTTGATTAATCCTGAATGCAAAGTTAACTTGGTAGATGATTTCATTACGCCAGACAATGTTAGCCAGTACATCACTAAAGACTTTGATTACGTGTTAGATGCGATTGATAGTATTAAACCGAAAGCGGCATTATTAGCCTATTGCCGTAGTAACAAGATCAAAGTGATCACCACTGGTGGCGCTGGTGGACAAGTCGATCCGACGCAAATTCAAATTGCTGATTTAACTAAAACGATTCAAGATCCATTGGCCAAGAAGTTAAAAGATACGCTGCGCCGTCATCATAATTTCAGCAAAAATCCACAACGTAAATTTGGTATAGATTGCGTGTTCTCAACCGAGCATCTGAAATACCCTCAAGCAGATGGTAGTGTATGTGCGACCAAATCCACCGCTGAAGGTCCAAAACGTATGGATTGTGCTAGTGGTTTTGGTGCTGCGACGGTCGTGACTGCAACTTTTGGATTTGTTGCGGTATCAAGGATTGTTGAGAAGTTGATTCAGCGCCACAGTAAGTAAAGTTATCCTCTGAAAATAATTATCCAGTTTCGTCATCCTGAAAAGCGACGAAGGAGCGTAGTTCAGGATCTCCTACCACGATTTGAGACTCAAAGTGTTATAGGAGATTCCAAACAGTTCGTGCCTCACTTTTGGAATGACGGAATTTAGAAACACGAGACCCTATTATGACTCACCCATTTGGCAACACCATTACTACAGATACGATCATAGAAATCATGTCTGGCTTTTCGAGCTGGGAGGATCGCTATCGTCAGGTGATCATGTGGGGGAAATTACTACCGAAAATGGATGACGAGTTAAAGCAAGAACAGCTTCTCGTTTCAGGTTGTGAGAGTAAAGTATGGCTATTGTCGGAATTTGATGGCGAACGTTGGCATTTTCAAATTGATTCCGATGCACGAATTGTGCGTGGTTTAATTGCCTTGGTTTTGGCGGCTTTTTATTTGAAAACCACTGCTGAGATTAACGCTTTTGATACACCAGACTATTTTTCACAACTGGGGCTGATTGATCATTTAAGCCCATCACGTGGTAATGGGCTTAAAGCCATTGTTGAGCAAATTCAGCAATTGGTAGAGTCATACCAATCTCACTAATTATCTGATCATTCTTACTTGTGAAAAGCCTCGATAACTGCGTTATAAATTTTGATTGTAGAGCAACTACTTATCGAAAATTTATGTCTTGTTCTCAAGGCTTTTTCCTTCGTAATCTCTGCTCAGCTAATTAATTTGATTGGTATAAATAAATCGACGAAATTAAAGCAGGTCGATAGCTTTATTTAGGCCAGCTAACAACATATCAATATCTTTGTCGTTGTTATAAATCCCCAAAGAAACTCTCACCGTTCCGTTGATCCCTAGTACGTCCATTAGTGGATGCGCACAATGATGACCGGAACGTACTGCAATGCCTTGTTGATCGAGTAGTGTCGCAATATCGTTGTGATGAATATCTTCACCATCAAGCTGTAAGGTAAAGCTCACCACACTGGCATTAGGTTGTAAGCCAATAATTCGCAGGCCATCAATGTTATTTAACCCAGCGATGAGTTGGTTGAGTAGTTGCTGATAGTGAGCTTCTACTTGCTGTCTATCAAATTGATTTAGCCATTCAATTGCGGTGGCTAAGGCTATTGCTCCCGCCACATTTGGAGTACCGGCTTCAAATTTTCCTGGTAGGGCAGAATAAGAGGTTTGCTCAAAACTTACTTTCTCTACCATTTTACCACCACCATGCCATACCGGCATTGACTCTAAAATAGACTGCTTGCCATATAGTGCACCGATTCCAGTAGGAGCGTAAAGTTTGTGTCCAGAAAAAACATAGAAATCACAGTCAAGTTCTTGAACATCAATACTTTCATGCACAACGCCTTGTGCGCCATCAATTACGCAAATCGCATTAAATTGGTGAGCAAGTTGAATGATTTTCTCAATAGGTTGGCGAGTCGCGGTGACATTGGTGATGTGCGCCGCGGCAACAATTTTGGTCTTCTCAGTTAAAAGGGTTTGGTAGGCTTGCATATCCCATTGGCAATCTGAGGTCATTGGCACTTTAACTACTTTAGCGCCAGTTTGTTGTGCGACGATCTGCCATGGTACGATATTAGCGTGGTGTTCCATTTCTCCAACTAAAATCTCATCGCCTGCTTGTAAAGTGCTGCGAGCATAAGTTTGTGCGATTAAGTTTATCGCTTCGGTTGCTCCGCGAGTCCAAATGATTTCTTTATTCGAATCCGCATTAATAAAGTGTTGCACACATTCACGCGCTTGCTCAAATTGAGTGGTTGCTTGCGCCGTTAAGCTGTGACTACCACGATGCACGTTGGCATTTTGCTTGGCGTAATAGTGACTAATGGCATCAATCACACATTGAGGTTTTTGTGTGGTTGCGGCGCTATCAAGGTAAACCATTGGCGTATCATTATTAAGAAAAGGGAACTGCTGGCGAATAGCCTGAATGTCAAAGTGAGTCGAAGAAGACATTAAATAAACCTGTTACGTCAATGAAGTGGGCGAAGTATAGAACATATTAGAATGGGCTTAAACTTTTCTCGCAACTCGCAACTCGCAACTCGCAACAGCTACGCCTTACTCTTCTAATTGTTTCACTTTCTGAAATAGCCGTTGATGGTTTGGAACCTCAATATTATAGCGTTGTGCTTGTTTGAGTAGAAATCCGGTGATGAAGTCAATTTCAGTAGTGCGCTGGTGGTGAATATCCTGATGCATGGATGAAAAATTATCGCCAGTACTAAGCATTACTTGCTTAATGGTGGTGGGTAATTCGCTTAATGATTGGCTTTGTCCAGCCGCTTGCATCACCTGCTGGCACTCATTAATTAAGTTATCGACTTCCGTTTTATATTGCGCTTGCAGTAATTCACCATTCTTGCATTGGTAAATTGCGGTCATAGGGTTAATAACACAATTGATGGCTAATTTTTGCCACAGCGCGTCATTAATATGGTTGTGCCACATTACCTTAGGTAGGGCGGAATCTAGCACGTGAATGATGGACTCTAGTTGAGAGGTTAACTTCTCTGTCTCTCGATATGGCCCAATCAAAGTTTGACCAATACCAGTATGTTTTACTTGTTGCGAGTTTGGCTTAAAAGCGGCTTGAGTAGTGGTGGCTAAAAATAAAGGGTGTTGATTCCACTGCTCGCTAAGTTGGTCAAGTGCCCCCATGCCATTGTGAAGAAAGATAAGCGGTATATCGGCAGATAAGTAGTTAAATAAAGGCACTATGGCTTGTGTTACTTGAGTGGATTTCACTGTGATGATAATAGTTTGGCAAGTGCTCAGTTGAGTTAGGCTATTGGCGGGAATCTCGAATTCCGCTTGCTCATCAAGAGCGATCGAAATGGAACGATGTGAGTGATCGCGAGTGATCGCAAGTACATCGTGACCAGCTTGCTGCAATTTAGTTGCCCATAGTGAACCTAGTGCGCCAATGCCAATGATACCAATCTTCATTCGTTTTCCATTTCTATTTACTCTATTCGAAGCTTAGTTTATCGCAAATAGCAAAATGGCGCAGACTGAATATTCAATCTGCGCCATAAGTAGCTTAGCAATAGTTTTAATCAAGCAACTGAGTTGCCAGTGATTAGAATTTGTAAGTTACGTCGAAGTAGTGAGAGATGCCTGTCGATTCTAGATCGTTAGTGTCTTTGATACCGTAGACATTATAGTAAGCTTTTAAGCCATAGCCCACAGCAAAGCGTTCACTATGCCAGTATAGACCGTTAAACCAAGCACCGCCGTTTGAGGCAGTTGAATACTTATCTTTCATACCAAATTGGTAATCGATGTAGCCTTGGTATGATAAGAATGAACCATTACTGAATGAGTAGAAAGGCTTGAACCAGTTTGTTGAAACCTGGTAACCATTCCAGTCGTTCTTGTTTGAATCGTAAGTAGCATAAAGGTTAAGACCCATCTTGCCAAACCAAGGCATGTTGATATCAGAACCTAGACCGATTTTTTGTGTGTTAACACCAAAAGTTGTGTCACGACCACCATCCCATTCAAACAGTGAAGCAACGTAAAGTTCTTGCACTGGGCCAACTGATAGATCGTAGCCAGTCATTGCATCAATTGACATTCGAGGGGCAAATTTCATAAAGATTTTATCTTTTTGTCCATTTGCTTTATCTGTATCGTCAGAATCATCATTACTTAATAGGTTAAAGATATCGACATAACCGTATAGGTCAAAGATACCAGAGCGGCCGCCAAATTCCATTTCTAAGTAATCATGAGCGTTAGAGCCAGAACTAGCTTCCGGTTTTTCTCCAACAGAATACATTAGGTTAAAGTTGAGAAACTTATAGTCATTCTTATGAATGTCATCTGAATAGTCTGCAGCTAAAACAGGCGTTGAAGCAGCAGCAAGACTAAGAGCTAAAAGTGTTTTACGCATGATAGTGGGCTCTCTTTTATCTGGTTAAATTTATAGGTACACCGATTAAAGGTGTGGACTTTTCAATTGGCGCAGATAATAGCGGTTTCAATCTCATTTGTAAGTGATAAAACCTGCAAACCTAAATATTTATTGAGACATAACTCACATTAGAAAGATCTTTGATGGAACTAGATGCTGAAATCTGTACAGGCTTTTGAATGTGGAACAAAAAACGCCAAGATAAGCGGTTGCTTTGGCGTTTTTTATACTTTTCTAGTTGGTAAGGTTATCGCTGGGGAAGTTATTGTTGATTACGTGCCTTTTCCAGTAAATCGTGGAAATAATAACGTAATGTGTACAGCATAATTAAACTTGGGATCACCATTATCGCGGTGACAACAAAAAACAGAGGCCAACTATTTAAGCTATCCACCAGTTCACCACTGAATGAAGCTAGAGTCGTACGACCAAAGTTACCCAATGAAGCTAATAATGCATACTGAGTTGCCGAGAAAGCTTGTCCAGTTAATACTGTTAAGAAAGAAACAAATGCTACTGTTGAAAATGCCGTAGTGAAGTTGTCGACTAATACCGTCGCAAGTAGTAGGTGTTCATTTGGGCCGACCGAAGCAATCCATGCAAACATTAAGTTACTGCTTGCCATGGCAATACCGCCTATCATTAATCCTTTCACAATACCAAAGCGAACGTTGAACATACTGCCAACAAAGGTAAACAACATCGTCGCGCCCCAACCGATCAGTTTGGAATATTCGCCAATTTGTTCGTTGGTAAATCCGATTTCTTTATAAAAGACAATCGACATGCGACCAAGAAATGCTTCACCGATTTTGAATAAGAAAACAAACAGTAACAAAGTGATCGCAACACCAATGCCATTACGACGGAAGAAATCTAAGAAAGGTTCAACGACGGTTACCGTAAGCCAAGCCGCCACTTTTGAATTGACAACTTTTGCATGGCGTTTTTCTGCTTGATGTTGAAGTTGATCACGTTGCGTTTCTGGTTCGCCAGTCAATAAAGTAAACAACATTAATAATACGATGACTAAAGTCATGCCGTAGTAGACATCATTCCAACCATAAGCATCAGCATTGGAAAAAGCGAGATAGCCGGGCAGAGAGTAGCCTGTCCACCAACCAATCACGGCCATTGCAGAAGCTTGTGGTAGTTTACTGTTGTTACTCTTAGGAAAACTATCAATACGAAAAGCATCAATGGCAATATCTTGAGTGGCGGAAGCGGTTGAGATCGCCAATGCAAACGCAGAAATTAAAATTAAGTTATTACTAGGATTAAGACCGGCCAAGAAGAAGGTGCAAATCAGCATGATGGTTTGGCATAAAAAGATCCAACTACGTCGTTGGCCTAGCCATTTGTGTAGTAGTGGGATTTTCACTCGGTCGATTAACGGAGCCCATAAAAAATTAATCGCATAAACCGCAAAAACAGCGCCAAAATAACCAATGGTTGTACGGTTTAGCCCTGCATCAGCTAACCAACCGGACATGTTTGAGCCAATTAATACCCAAGGAAAGCCGCTAGAGCAACCTAACATGAACACCCACAATAAACGTTTATCTAAGTAGGTTTGTATGGTTGCCTTCCAGGTCATAGAGGCCATGAACTTCTCCTTGGTTATACTCGGCTATGCAAATAAATTACTGCAGCATAGAAAAATTAGCCATCAAGTTAAGATGGCTAAATAAATTATTGTTTTATCATTATTTTTAGGTTTGTTATTTTACTGTGACTTTAGTGATGAAAATCGGTGTCACGGGAACGTCTTTCATCATGCCTAATGAGCGAGTTGGTTTTTGACCCATTGTTCTTACGACATCAAAACCTTCAATGACCTTACCAAAAACGGCATAACCTGCAGAGTTACGTGAGAAGTTTAAAAAGTCGTTATCGTTCAAGTTTATGAAAAACTGACGAGTGGCTGAATTTGGATTATTAGTACGTGCCATTGCTACGGTTGCGGTTAAGTTTTCAAGTCCGTTGCTGGCTTCATTACGAATTGGTGCATAGCTTGAACGTTCATTCATGTCTTTATCAAAACCACCACCTTGCGCCATAAAGCCAGGGATTACACGGTGAAATTGAGTGCCCACATAGCTTCCATCGTTAACATATTTTAGAAAGTTTTCTACTGTAATTGGCGCTTGTTTTTGGTTCAGTTCAATCGTGAAATTACCAATGGTAGTTTCAAACTCAATGTTTGGCGCTGCAAAGCTTGTCGTACTAAATAACATCAATAATCCAAATAAGATCTTTTTCATTAAAAGTTACCTTTCATGTATTTTGTTAATTCTGAATCTTTGGCAATGGTCGTCAATACACGGCTTGATACGCGGTTAATCACTTCTTCGACATCGGTTTTATCGGCAGTAAATGAGCCTGACTTGGTACCTGTACCAGTATAGGTACGAACGAACTTACCGTTTGGTGTTTCAGCAGTGATTTTTAGTGTCACTTTACCTTCGATATTGTATTTCATTGGAGATTGGTTAACAGTTGCGACTGCATCAACGACTTGTACATTAACAATGTTGTTGCTGTTTTTAGTCATAGTAAAACCTTGCGAGAAGAACTGTTGATAAACGGCTGCTTCATAGGCTCTTCGCACATTTTGTTTTGCGTGCATAGGTTGAGCTTGTTCTTCACCATCATGCTTGATTACGGCAATAAATTGCGCACTGCGAATATCTTGGCTAGTGAGGGTAAAGGCTAAACCATCAGCAACTTTACTTGAGCTAAGTGTTGAAGATGGCGTAAGGTTAATCAAATCAGTCTGAGAAACACTGGCACAAGCCGTTAACACCAAAGCAGCGCATAACATAATCAGCTTCTTCATCTCATATATCCTTATTTAGTATTCAGTTTTTTATTTAAATCGTTGTTTTTGATTGCTTCTATAATGACGAATTTATTATTTTCCGCCACGATTGTCACTTGTTGAGCACCAAACAAGCGTGATAACTTGGTTGGATATTCTAAGTGTCGATTCCCTACGACCAGCAATTTACCATTATGGTTCAATGCCTCTTTGGCATCGCAAAACATTTGCCAAGCGATATGATCGGTAATGGTGTTGTTTTGATGGAAAGGAGGGTTGCACAATACAAGGTAACTACTGTTGTCTTTCATTCCATCTAAACAGTTATTAGCGATAACTTGAATGTTTCGATCTGGGCCGAGATTTTGTTCTAAATTCTTTTGTGCTGAGGCAACCGCCATAAAACTTTCATCAATGCTGGTAATTCTTGCTTGAGGGTTAAGTTGACCGGCTTTAATAGATAACACTCCGTTACCACAACCAAGGTCAATGATGTGTCGTAATTCTTTATCGACTGGAATATGTTCCAGCATGAATCTTGCGCCAAGATCTAATCTTTCACCTGAATAGACATTGGCATAGTTGGATAAAATGATATCTTCATTGTCTACCTGCCATTCACATTCTACTGGTATCGGAATGATTGGTTGGCAATTGGCTTTCGAGAACACTAAGCGATGTTTTTTCCAAGCCAGCGAGGTTTTGGTTTCGCCTAAGTGTTTTTCAAACAAGTTGAGGGTAGAGGTATGGATTTCTTTGGCTTTATTTACCCCTATCACCGGGCAGCCTTCTGAAATGGCGTTACGTAACTGATAAAGCTGCCAGGTTAGTAAGCGATTACTTTTTGGTAGTTGCATTAATACCAAATCAACTTGCTGAGGGATCGCTTGCAAGCAATTTAAAAATTGGATTTTAGGGCATTTATTTCGTTGTAAATTTCTCAGAGTACCTTTGTGGGAAATAAATGAATCACTCATCATAGTGACGTTATGTTGCGTTGAAAACCAACATGAGAGCGCACCAAAATGATCATTGAGAATGAGGATGTTTTGACCCGTAGGGAGAGCCATATCTTCTACATGATTAATCAAATATTCATCGCCAGCATCCCAAGCTTGTAATGTTTCATTGGCACGTTTAGGAAAGCGGGACAGGGTTAAGGTGCGATCATGTAATGTTAATTCAGTCTTCATACTTTATCTTTATTTTGTGTCTTAAGGCACTTGAGGTGTTGTATTGTCGCAGAAGGTGTTTGAACAAGATAGTAGAAACATAATTATGAATGTCATGGTTACATTAATTCCATTGAGTTTTGAACCGTTTTCATGGCATCTTGAAAGCAATAATTAGAAGGGTGAGTAACATGATTCAAGATCTTATCGAAAGAAAACTACAAGCGGCTTTTAATCCTATTCATTTAGATGTTCAAAATGAAAGTTATATGCATAACGTACCACCAGGTTCTGAAAGTCATTTTAAAGTGGTGGTGGTGAGTGAGAAATTTGAAGATAAAAAATTGATTGCTCGTCATCGGACGATTAATGCCGCACTAAGTGATGAGCTAGAGAATCATATCCATGCTTTATCAATTCATGCTTATACTCAATTGGAATGGCAACAGGTGAGTGGAGCTGTACCTGACTCACCAAAATGTGCGGGTGGCGGTAAATAAATACCGATGATCATAAAATCCCTTTTTTGGGTGAGGACTTATTTCGTTTGAGAAGTAAAATGTTTTGAACAAACGGATAACAATAATTGTGGTGTGCTTCAAATATATACAATTTTGTATTTAATCCCGTTAACTTAGCTGTAAAAAAATAGCTGAATACCCCTAATGAGAATGGCAAGGCGTTCATAAAAAATGCTAGAATACGGCACCTAGAAGAGCTTATTGATAAAATTAGGCCTTTTTATATGGATGTTGCGACTCTGATTTTTACTTAAAAATCAGAGGCGGACACAAAAAAGTCGTGTCTTTAAGTTACGCAATTAAAAGAATCTTATTTCCTTAAAATAAAGTAGTGCAAGCGCGTATGATTACAATAAAAAAGGGCTTGGATCTTCCTATTGCTGGAGTTCCTGCTCAGGTGATTAATGATGGTAAGTCCATCAAAACAGTCGCCTTGCTTGGCGAAGAGTACGTGGGCATGCGTCCAACAATGCATGTTCGCGTTGATGATGAAGTGAAAAAGGGGCAAGTTCTTTTTGTAGATAAAAAGAATCCTGGCGTTCAATACACTTCACCTGCAAGCGGTAAAGTTATCGAAGTGAATCGTGGTGCAAAACGTGTTCTTCAATCTGTTGTGATTGAAGTTTCAGGTAGTGACCAAGTGACTTTCGAAAGCTACACTGCCAATCAACTAGCGAAGCTTGACCGTGAAGCGGTGAAGACTCAACTTGTTGACTCTGGTATGTGGACTGCATTGCGAACTCGTCCGTTTAGCAAGGTTCCAGCAATCGATTCGACCACTCAGGCAATCTTTGTTACTGCAATGGATACTAATCCACTTGCAGCAGATCCTGCCGTGATTATTAATGAGCAAGCAGAAGCCTTTACAGCGGGTCTTGATCTTCTATCTGTATTAACAGATGGCAAGGTATACGTGTGTAAAGCGCCAACAACATTGCCACAATCTTCTCAACCTAATGTAGAAGAGCATGTGTTTGCAGGTGTTCACCCAGCTGGTTTAGCGGGAACTCACATGCATCACTTGTACCCAGTGAACTTAGAAAATGTTGCTTGGAGCTTAAACTACCAAGATGTTATCGCGTTCGGTAAGCTATTCCTTACGGGTGAAATTTACACTGATCGTGTGGTTTCATTAGCTGGTCCTGCAATCAAAGAACCTCGCTTAGTTCGCACTTGTATTGGTGCAAATCTAGAGGATTTAACTGAAGGTGAAATTTTACCAGGTGAAGCTCGTGTAATTTCAGGTTCAGTATTATCAGGTACTACAGCATCGGGTCCTCATGCTTACCTTGGTCGTTACCATACACAAGTATCGGTTCTTCATGAAGGTCGTGAAAAAGAACTCTTCGGTTGGGCAATGCCTGGCGCGCATAAGTTCTCTGTAACTCGTGCTTTCTTAAGTCACTTATTCCCAAATCGTGTGTTCAATATGACTACTACGACAAATGGTAGTGATCGTTCTATGGTACCGATTGGTAACTATGAGCGTGTAATGCCATTAGATATCGAACCAACATTATTGCTTCGTGATATCTGTGCTGGGGATTCTGATAGTGCACAACGTTTAGGCGTTTTAGAACTGGATGAAGAAGATTTGGCGTTATGTACCTTTGTATGTCCTGGCAAATATGAATATGGCGATTTACTTCGCGATTGCCTAGACAAGATCGAGAAGGAAGGTTAATTCATGGGCCTTAAGAAATTTATAGAAGATATTGAACCGCATTTTGAACCTGGTGGGAAACATGAGCGTTGGTTTGCTTTGTATGAAGCAGCAGCAACGCTACTTTACACCCCAGGTACTGTAACAAAACGCAGTTCTCATGTTCGTGATAGTGTTGATTTAAAACGTATTATGATCATGGTTTGGTTAGCGGTATTTCCAGCAATGTTCTGGGGTATGTACAATACTGGTCATCAAGCGATTGTCGCGCTTAATCAGATGTATTCTGGTGAACAATTTGCCACAATTATTTCTGGTGATTGGCATTACTGGTTAACTGAAATGCTCGGTGGCACACTGACTGACCAAGCCGGTTGGGGCAGTATGATGTTGCTCGGCGCAACTTACTTCTTGCCTATCTACGCAGTTGTTTTCGCAGTAGGTGGTTTCTGGGAAGTATTATTCTGTATGGTTCGTAAGCATGAAGTTAACGAAGGTTTCTTTGTTACTTCTATCTTGTTTGCGCTAATCGTGCCGCCAACATTGCCACTATGGCAAGCTGCATTAGGTATTACTTTCGGTGTTGTTGTTGCTAAAGAAATCTTTGGTGGTACTGGTCGTAACTTCCTAAACCCAGCGTTGGCTGGTCGTGCTTTCCTATTCTTTGCATACCCAGCACAAATTTCTGGTGATACAGTTTGGACTGCGGCGGATGGCTTCTCTGGTGCTACGGCGCTTAGCCAATGGGCTCAAGGTGGTCACGGTTCATTAGTAAATACTGTAACAGGTCATTCAATTTCTTGGATGGATGCATTCATCGGTAATATCCCAGGTTCTATGGGGGAGGTTTCTACCTTAGCTCTAATTCTTGGCGGTTTGATGATCGTTTATATGCGAATTGCATCATGGCGAATCATTGCGGGTGTAATGATTGGTATGGCTGCTGTATCAACAATCTTTAACCTTATCGGTTCAGATTCGAACCCAATGTTTGCTATGCCTTGGTACTGGCACTTAGTGCTAGGTGGTTTTGCATTCGGTATGATCTTCATGGCGACAGACCCTGTATCAGCATCATTTACTAATAAAGGTAAGTGGGCATATGGTGCATTGATCGGTGTGATGTGTGTACTTATCCGTGTGGTTAACCCTGCTTACCCTGAGGGTATGATGCTAGCGATCCTATTTGCTAACCTATTTGCACCTCTATTCGATTACTTTGTCGTTGAGAAGAACGTCAAGAGGAGACAAGCTCGCTATGGCAAATAAAGATTCCATTAAAGGTACCCTAATTACCGTTATTGCTCTGAGCCTTGTGTGTTCAGTTGTAGTATCAACGGCAGCGGTACTATTAAAACCAAAACAAGTCGCAAATGCTAAACTTGATGTTCAAAGCAACATCGTAGCGGTTGCTGGTTTTGATGCGAAAAATGCAAACGAAATCCAATCTATCTACGATGAAAGTATTGAACCTCGTTTAATTGACTTCTCTACTGGAGAATTTGTGGAAGGTGACGCAACTCAATATGATATGCGTGCTGCAGCAAAAGATCCAAGTCAATCGACTAAGCTATCAGCTGATGAAGATATCGCTAAAATTATGCGTCTTCCAAATAAAGGCCTGGTTTACTTAGTGAAAGACGGCGAACAAGTTAAGGAAGTTATTTTACCAATTAATGGTAGTGGCCTTTGGTCTATGATGTATGCATTCGTTGCTGTTAAAACAGACGGTAACACAGTAAGTGACATCACATTCTATGAACAAGGTGAAACTCCGGGACTTGGTGGTGAAGTTGAAAACCCGAAATGGCGTGCTCAATTTGAAGGTAAGAAATTGTTTGATGAAAACAATCAGCCTGCAATTAAGATCGTGAAAGGTGGAGCACCTGAAGGATCTGAACACGGTATTGATGGTTTGTCTGGTGCAACGCTAACAAGTAATGGTGTTCAGCACATTTTCGACTTCTGGTTAGGTGATAAGGCCTATGGTCCTTTCCTAGCTAAAGTACGAGCAGGAGAACTGAACTAATGAGTGCAAAAGACTTAAGAAAATCTATTGTTTCTCCAGTATTAGATAACAACCCGATTGCACTACAAGTGTTAGGTGTTTGTTCTGCACTGGCAGTAACAACTAAGTTGGAAACCGCATTTGTTATGACATTAGCTGTAATGTTTGTAACCGCATTTTCTAACTTGTTCGTATCTCTAATGCGTAACCATATTCCTAATAGTGTTCGTATTATTGTACAAATGGCGATCATCGCATCGTTAGTAATCGTGGTAGACCAAGTATTACGCGCATACTTCTTCGATATTTCGAAGCAGTTATCGGTATTTGTTGGTTTGATCATTACTAACTGTATCGTAATGGGTCGTGCAGAAGCATTTGCAATGAAAGAAGCACCATTCCCGTCATTTATTGATGGTATTGCGAATGGTCTAGGCTATGGCTTTGTATTGATCGTAGTCGGTTTCTTCCGTGAGCTTTTAGGTTCAGGTAGTATCTTCGGTATGCAAGTGTTGCCATTAATTTCAGACGGTGGTTGGTATCAGCCAAACGGTATGATGTTACTTGCGCCTTCTGCATTCTTCATCATTGGTTTCTTAATTTGGATTATCCGTACAATGAAACCAGAACAAGTAGAAGCTAAGGAGTAATCGCAATGGAACATTATATTAGCTTACTCGTTCGTTCGATCTTCATTGAGAACATGGCATTGTCTTTCTTCTTAGGCATGTGTACGTTCCTAGCGGTATCGAAAAAAGTAAAAACTTCTATCGGTCTTGGTGTTGCGGTTGTTGTTGTACTAACTGTATCGGTACCAGTAAACAACCTAGTTTATACCTATATCCTGAAAGAAGATGCCTTGGTTCAGGGGGTAGATTTAAGCTTCCTAAACTTCATTACTTTCATCGGTGTTATTGCCGCCTTAGTGCAAATATTGGAAATGGTTCTTGATCGCTTTTTCCCACCTTTGTACAACGCATTAGGTATTTTCCTGCCGTTAATTACTGTTAACTGTGCCATCTTTGGTGGTGTGTCGTTTATGGTTCAACGTGACTATAATTTCACAGAATCAATCGTATATGGCTTCGGTTCAGGTTTAGGTTGGATGTTAGCTATCGTTGCGTTAGCAGGTATCCGTGAGAAGATGAAATATTCAGATGTACCTCCAGGTCTACGTGGCCTAGGTATTACTTTCATTACCGCGGGTCTTATGGCGTTAGGCTTCATGTCTTTCTCTGGTATTCAACTTTAGGGTAAACGCCCCCAAACATAAGGAATAATCGATGGATACTAATGTTATTCTCCTTGGCGTCGCGATGTTTACTCTGATCGTTCTAGCTTTAGTCTTAGTGATTTTATTTGCTAAATCTAAACTGGTTCCAGATGGTGACATTACGATTTCTGTAAATGGTGATCCTGAAAAAGCCATTGTTACGACAGCAGGTAGCAAGCTACTTGGCGCATTATCAAGCTCTGGCATCTTTGTGTCTTCAGCTTGTGGTGGCGGTGGTTCTTGTGGCCAGTGTCGTGTTAAAATTAAATCTGGTGGTGGTGATATTCTACCAACCGAATTAGATCACATATCTAAAGGCGAAGCCCGTGAAGGTGAACGTTTAGCTTGTCAAGTTAACGTGAAAACTGACATGGAAATTGAGTTGCCTGAAGAAATTTTTGGTGTGAAAAAATGGGAATGTGAAGTTATTTCTAACAATAACGAAGCGACCTTCATCAAAGAATTTAAGATTGCGATCCCCGATGGTGAGTCTGTGCCATTCCGTGCCGGTGGCTATATTCAAATTGAAGCGCCAGCGCACCATATTAAATACTCTGACTTTGATATTCCTCAAGAATATCTTGAAGACTGGGAAAAGTTCAATTTGTTCCGCTACGAATCAAAAGTAGAAGAAGAAACTATCCGTGCATACTCGATGGCGAACTATCCAGAAGAAGAAGGTATTATTATGCTAAATGTGCGTATTGCTACGCCGCCGCCTAATAATCCTGATGTACCACCAGGTATCATGTCTTCTTACATTTGGTCTCTGAAACCAGGCGATAAGTGTACGATTTCAGGTCCATTTGGTGAGTTCTTCGCGAAAGATACTGATGCGGAAATGGTGTTTATTGGTGGTGGTGCTGGTATGGCTCCAATGCGTTCACATATTTTCGATCAGCTTAAGCGTCTGAAGTCGAAGCGTAAGATGAGCTTCTGGTATGGTGCTCGTTCTAAGCGTGAAATGTTCTACGTAGAAGATTTTGATGGTCTAGCTGCTGAGAATGATAACTTTGAATGGCACTGTGCATTGTCTGATCCACTTCCAGAAGATAATTGGGAAGGTAAGACTGGCTTTATTCACAATGTTCTATACGAAAGCTACTTGAAAGATCATGAAGCGCCAGAAGATTGTGAATACTACATGTGTGGTCCACCAATGATGAACGCAGCCGTTATCGGATTGTTGAAAGATCTTGGTGTAGAAGACGAAAACATTCTATTGGATGATTTCGGCGGCTAATCACTAAGCCTCTGATAATAATGGCTGACTTACTTAAGTCAGCCATTGTTTTTTTAAGCGAATAGTTTTTTAGAATCATTAGAAATGGATATATCTGACAAGCATTTATCGCTGATTTCTAATGTTTTTATTAATACCTTTCAAAGGAGTAAGCAAGTGAAATTACGAATGATTCAACTTGCTAAGTCAATGCAAACTTGGCTTTTTATCATTGTTTTTGGTTTATTGTTAACGGGGTGTTCCAAGCCTGCAGAGCAAGTGCATTTATCCGGTCCCACGATGGGAACTGGCTATAATGTTAAATATATTGTTCAAGACGGGCAGCTAAAGCCTGAGGTTTTACAAAAAGAAATCGACAAAGTATTAGAAAAGGTCAACGATGAAATGTCGACTTACAGAGAGGACTCTGAATTAAGCCGTTTTAACCAACATACGAATAATGAACCTTTTCCTGTCTCTAGTGATACGGCAGCGGTAGTACGTGAAGCGTTGCGCATTAATAAGCTAACTGAAGGCGCGATGGATGTAACGGTTGGGCCTATTGTGAACCTATGGGGATTTGGTCCAGAAGATCGCCCTGATGTCGTACCAACCCCTGAAATGTTATCTGAGCGTCGTAAAATAACGGGTATTGAACACCTCAGCGAAACCGGTGATGCTTTAATCAAGGATATTCCAGAGTTGTATGTGGATTTATCAAGTATTGCGAAAGGCCGTGGTACGGATGAAGTTGCCGATTATTTAGAATCTGTTGGCATTCATAATTACATGGTTGAAGTGGGCGGTGAAATTCGTGTTAAAGGTAAGAACCGTGATGGTGTATCATGGCGTATCGCGGTAGAAAAACCAGTTGTGAATCAGCGTTCAGTGGAAAATATTATTGAACCGGGTGATATGGCGATTGCGACTTCAGGCGATTACCGTAACTACTTTGAAGAAGATAGTGTTCGCTATTCGCATATTATTAATCCGAAAACAGGTAACCCAATTAGTAATAAAGTGGTTTCAGTGACGGTTTTACATCCCTCTTGTATGACCGCCGATGGTTTGTCGACTGGCTTGATGGTATTGGGTGAAGAAGACGGATTGCGTATTGCCAATCAAAATAATATCCCTGTTTTATATATTGTAAAAACAGAAGATGGTTTTAAAGAATTCAGTTCAGATGCGTTTAAGCCGTATTTGAAAGACACACATTAAACGAGGTGCTTTATGGCAACTTATGGAATTACATTTTTAATATTTTTGGCTGTCATTGTAGCCATGTCAGTAGGCTACATTTTTCAAAATAAAGTGGTAAAAGGTAGCTGTGGTGGTTTAGGTGCGGTAGGCGTCGATAAGGTCTGCAATTGCCCTGAGCCTTGTGATGCACGTAAAAAGCGTGAAGCGAAAGCAGCCCTAAGAGCTGAAAAATTAGCGAAATGGGAAAGTGATCGAATCATGTAAAATGATTTAATATCGATATTTCTATTTCAATGCCCCTTCTTACAAGAGTTGGGGCATTTTTATTGCTTGGTAGTTTTGACAAATAGCGCTATTATTTAACTGTGTTTTTATACAGTGATTGTGCTAATTGTATTGATGGCTAGCTATTGTGATGGTGGATTGTAATGATGGCTGATCGTAAAATTATTCATATTGATATGGACTGCTTTTTTGCTGCAGTGGAAATGAGAGATTTCCCTCAGTACCGCGATGTCCCATTTGCGGTAGGAGGAAGCAGTAAGCAGCGTGGTGTGATCAGTACTTGTAACTATATCGCGCGGCAATATGGGGTGCGATCAGCACTATCCACAGCAAAAGCTTATCAGTTATGTCCACATTTAACTTTGGTGAATGGACGAATGAGTGTTTATCGCCAAGTATCCAAGCAGATTCGAGAAATATTTTCCCGTTATACTTCAGTGATTGAACCACTATCCCTAGATGAAGCTTATTTAGATGTCACCAATAGTAAAATACTACATGGCTCGGCGACCTTAATTGCGGAAGCAATTCGGGCCGATATTGAGCGTGAACTCAATCTAACCGCATCAGCTGGAGTTGCTCCACTTAAATTCTTAGCTAAGATAGCTTCTGATCTAAACAAACCTAATGGTATTACTGTTATTCCACCAGAGAAGGTTCAGCAAACGATTGATGGCCTAGTATTAGAGAAAATTCCGGGCGTTGGTAAAGTAACCATTGAGAAACTACATCAAGCTGGTTTGTATACTTGTTTGGATGTTCGACAATCTAATTATCGTGATTTATTAAGTCAGTTTGGCTTGCTGGGCGCTTCTTTATGGAAGAAAAGTAATGGTATTGATAATCGTGAAGTGGTTGTTGAACGCAATCGTAAATCGATGGGAGTTGAAAGAACCTTTAGTGAGAATATTTCAAGCTTTGATGAATGTTGGCAAGTTATTGAGCAAAAGCTCTACCCAGAATTAGATAAGCGATTACTTAAAGTTTCACCATCAAAAGCAATTACTAAACAAGGTATTAAAGTAAAGTTTTCTGATTTTCAACAAACAACAATTGAGCATAATGCTCAGTTATTTAAGCTCGAAGATTATAAGGAATTGCTACAAGAAGTGCTGACTCGTCAACAGGGACGTGAAATACGTTTGCTTGGGGTTAGTGTGATGCTAAAGCCAGAGGAGCTAGAAAGGCAACTGTGTTTGATTTAACGATTCTCGAGTGGCGAGTCTCGTTTCTCGAGGGCTAATCGAGAAACGAGAAACGCTAACCGAGCAACGTATTTACTCTTTTTCTGGAATATTTTCCAAAATGGCAATCATTTGCTCCCAGTAAAGTGCCACACTGGCGATCTCTACTTTTTCATCTGGAGAATGTGGAAACTTAATGGTTGGGCCAAACGAAATCATATCCATATTCGGGTATGGTTTCTTAAATAGACCACATTCAAGACCTGCATGGATTACCATAATGTTTGGTTTACGGCCATAAATGTCTTCATAAACATCTCGGAAGATATGCATGATTTGTGAGTTTGGATCCGGTTTCCAACCAGGATAAGCACCATCAAATTGAATATTGGCGCCAGCAAGTTCCGCTAACGATGCCAAAGTACCTTCAACCATTTCTCGGCCAGAATCAATCAATGAGCGAACTAGGCAAAGAATGGTGATTTTGTTTTCTTCTGTCGTGATTACGCCTACGTTGAGTGATGTTTCCACCACACCTTCAATATTATCATCCATGCGAATTACGCCATTTGGACAGCTATTTAATGCGGCAATAAAGCGTGATTGAACAGATTGAGTCAATGGTGAGAATTGGCTGCTAGCTTCAGTAATTTGACTAGTTAGTGCGGTTTCAATTTGACCAAGTTCTTGTTGAACTAAAGCCGTGTATTGATTGAATGCCTCGGTCAGTTCAGCTTGTTTTGTTATTGGTACGGTGATAATCGCGGCAGCTTCACGTGGAATGGCATTACGAAGACTACCACCCTGGAATTCAATCACACGTAAATCTAAGTTTTTCGCTTGTTTGAATAGGAAGCGAGCAAGAAATTTATTGGCATTACCGCGACCAGTGTGAATATCACAACCAGAGTGACCTCCTTTAAAACCTTTAACGGCAAGTTTTAGTGTAGTGTGGTCGCTTGGCATTGCGTCACGCTCTAGATCAAAAATGATTGAAGCGTTCACACCACCAGCACAACCCATATAGATTTCACCTTCTTGCTCTGAATCGGTGTTCAGCAGGATATCTGCATCAAGCCAGCCTTCTTGTAGGGCAAAAGCACCTGTCATACCCGCTTCTTCATCAATGGTCAGCAGCACTTCTAATGGGCCGTGTTTAATGTCTGTCGAAGCGAGGACTGCTAAGCATGAAGCCATACCCATACCGTTGTCAGCACCTAGTGTCGTCCCTTTAGCCGTTACCCATTCCCCATCAATGTAAGGTTGGATGGGATCTTTAGTGAAGTCGTGTGTTGTGTCTTCATTTTTTTGCGGCACCATATCAATATGCGCTTGAAGAACGACTTTCTTTTTATTTTCCATTCCCGCGGTTGCAGGTTTAGTAATAAAGATATTACCCGCTTCATCACGTTTAACAGGTAAGTTTTGTGAGGTTGCCCACTCCACGATGTACTGAGCAAGGGCTTCCTCATGTTTTGATGGATGAGGAATGGAGCAGATTTTATCGAAAAATTGCCAAACAGGTTGAGGGGATAGTTGACTGATTTCAGAATGTTGATTCGACACAAAAGACTCCTAACTGAATATTGCTACCTTTATGGTGTTAAAAAGATAGTAGAAATATACCCTTGGTACTTGAAGTTACCGCTTTGTTGACAGTGTACTTTCGCTGTACTGCGGAGGTAATTACTTCGGGTATGTATAGTATAAGTAGAATAATGCTACTTGAAAGGCGGGATGTACAGCATAGAGATAAGATAAATACCTTCAATTGAGGTGTATCAAATTTTAAGGCTTAGTTGTTTTTACTGTTGTGTAATTTTATTACTAATTTTAGTGACTGTTATTGTGTATTTTTCGATTAAATTGTAATTGTAAATATAGTTAGTAATTTAATTACTTATCGTGTATTATCTCGTCACTTATTTAATGATAGTAAACACGAAGTGATTGCTGCCTTAGATGTGTGCAAATATTGAGTGATTGATAGCAAGTGGTATCCATTACTTAGGGTACTCGTTATTGAAGAGATCCGATGTTTGTTTGTATTACCCCTTATTGTTTGGAATAGATGGGCCGCTAAGGTTACAGCATTCTATCGCCACCTATTGTTTAGGTGGTTTTTTTTTATTCGTATACTCAAGTTATTTGCATCTGAAGCCACTTTTGGTGAAAGCATCGAGGTATCTCGAGCAAAAATCATTAAAATTGATATTTGTATCAGATACAGTTTGCTTTCATTATCATTATTTGGAAAACTACACGCCTTTTCATTCAAACGATTGCGCAACCGTTTAGATTTTGCTGCTACGCACATTTTAGGAACATCACATGTTAGAAAAGTTATTTAAGTTATCGGAGCACGGTACTAACGTGAAAACCGAAGTCTTAGCCGGCGTTACGACGTTCTTGACGATGGCTTATATTATTTTTGTTAACCCTGCAATTTTATCTCAAGCTGGAATGGATCATGGCTCAGTCTTTGTGGCTACATGTCTTGCTGCAGCAATTGGCTGTTTCATTATGGGCTTCTATGCAAACTACCCAATTGCTCAAGCGCCAGGTATGGGGCTAAATGCTTTCTTTACCTATACGGTTGTACTAGGAATGGGACACACTTGGCAGGTCGCTTTGGCAGCAGTATTTTGCTCGGGTATCCTATTCATCATATTAAGCTTATTTAAAATACGTGAGCTTATTATTAACTCGATTCCTATGTCATTACGTTTAGGTATTTCTGCTGGTATCGGTCTTTTCTTAGCGTTAATTGCATTAAAGAACGCAGGTATCGTAGTCGGTAGTCCAGCAACATTGGTGACCGTAGGCGATTTAACCTCGATCCCCGCTATTTTAGGCGCATTAGGTTTTATATTAACCATCGTATTCGTTCATCGTGGCTTCAAAGCGGCGGTAATGATTGCTATTTTGGCGATTACTGCAATTGGTGTGATTTTAGGTGATGTGGCTTATGGTGGGATTGTTTCAATGCCACCAAGTATTGCTCCTACTTTCTTACAGCTTGATTTCTCTGCGATTTTAGATGTGGGAATGATCTCAGTTGTATTTGCTTTCTTGTTTGTCGATTTATTTGATACCGCTGGCACATTAGTCGGTGTAGCAAATAAAGCGGGCTTTATTGGTAAAGATGGTAAGATTCCTCGTTTGAATAAAGCGCTTTTATCTGACTCAACGGCTACTTCGATTGGTGCATTATTAGGTACGTCAAATACTACATCATTTGTTGAGAGTACCGCTGGTGTCGCGGTAGGCGGTCGCACAGGCTTAACAGCAGTTGTCGTTGGTATTTTATTCCTTCTTGCATTATTCTTCTCACCATTAGCCGGAATGGTTCCAGCCTATGCAACAACAGGCGCATTATTTTATGTGGCTATCTTGATGTTATCTGGTCTTGTTAATATTGAGTGGGACGATTTAAGTGAAGCGGCACCAGTGGCCGTAGTTTGCTTATTAATGCCATTAACCTTTTCGATTGCTGAAGGTATCGCAATGGGTTTTGTGACCTATGCAGCGATTAAACTACTTAGCGGTAAAGCGCGTGAAGTGAACATTGGCGTTTGGATTCTAGCCTTAGTATTCTTGTTGAAATTCATTCTTACGGGTGCTTAATTGCACTTTAGAAACAAAAACAAAGCAGGTTTTATATTATGAGTAATAAATTCGTGATCACTTGGGACAATATGCAAATGTATTGTCGTCAATTAGCGGCCAAGCAAATGCCAGCTGAACAGTGGAAAGGTATTGTTGGTGTTAGCCGTGGTGGTTTAGTACCTGCAGCTATTTTGGCTCGTGAACTTGGTATTCGCTATGTTGATACGATTTGTATTTCTAGCTACGACCACGATCACCAGCGTGAGATGAAAGTCTTAAAAACGATTGACGGTGACGGTGATGGTTTCTTGATCGTCGATGATTTAGTAGATAGTGGCGATACTGCTCGCCATATTCGTAAGATGTATCCTAAAGCTAAACTTATTACGGTATGTGCTAAGCCTGCTGGCCAAGCTCTTGTCGATGAATATATTGTTGATATTCCTCAAGATACATGGATTGAGCAGCCTTGGGATATGACGCTTCAATTTGAAGAACCAGTCAATCGTAAGCAAAAATAACCCAATATTTTATTAAGTGATAAAAACCCTGCAATATTGTAGGGTTTTTTTGTTTTTTGCGATGAATTGATTGGCATAACCTAGGTGGTAAGCGTTATTCTACCCATTCGAGCTATTGATTTTTATTTGAAGGATTTTATATGACCGCACTCAAACATGATCAATCCAAGCAGCGTTATGAAGTTGAAGTGATAGCGAATTATTGGGCCCATTTAGATTACCTCCAACATAATGATGTTTTAACGATTACCCATACTTTTGTACCTGATGAATTACGCGGACAAGGTTGTGGCAAAATCTTAATGGAAACTGTGCTGGCTGATATTGATTCGCATAATCTAAAAGTCCGACCGGTTTGTAGTTATGCGGTGGTATATCTAGAGCGTCATGCTAAATGGCAGCATTTGCTGGCGAAATAATGATTGAAAAAGCGAGTGGAGATATTCCTTGGAACCAAGTAAGAATTTATCTGAATCACTGTTTAAAAAGCATCAGCATGCCAAAGAAACGTCAAGTTTCATCAGCTATCTATCGGAAAGTCAGGCATTATTGGATAGTAATCAAAAACGTAGCAAAAGTGCCTGGTATCGAGCTTTGCGGCGTATGCAGTGGATTTGGCAGGGGTTAGACCCAATTGAAATTGAATCAGTCCTTGCTCGTATCGCTAGTTCAGGTAACAAACATAATCATCCTGATTGGCTTGATACTGTAGCTGGATATCGTCCAGGAAACTGGTCATATGAATGGTCGCAACAAGGTGCGATTCATCAGAAAAAAGCAGCTCAACTGAGTGGCGAGGTAGCTTCGAATGAATACTTTATTGCTAGCTTATGCTTTAGCGTTGCCAGCTATCCACACCTTAAAGGGGATAATCTCTCTATTCAGGCTCAAGTGCTTGCCAATAAAGCTTATTCTGATGCGATGGAACATAGCCCTTATGTCACAAAGCAACTGAAAGTCCCATATAAAAACAAAAAGATCATGGCTAATCTTCATCTACCTCACACAGAAAAGTCGCTACCTGTTGTGATCGTGAGTGCGGGAATTGATAGCCTACAAACCGACATGTGGCGTTTATTTCGAGACTTTCTTGCCAAACATGAGATAGGCATGCTTACGGTCGATATGCCGGGTGTTGGTGCCAATATTCATTGGTCAATGACCGAAGATTCAAGCTGCCTACATCAAGCAGTACTGAATGAGTTGCCAAATATCCCTTGGGTTGATCACTATAAAGTTGGCTTAGTCGGTTTCCGATTTGCTGGCAATGTGATGGCAAGGCTTTCATTTATCGAGCAAGACAAAATAACAGCGTGCGTTGCTTTAGGTGCACCTATTCATGATCTACTGTCTGATGCGAATAAATTCAGCATAATGCCGAAGATGTACTTGGATACTTTGGCATCTCGCATGGGTAAAAACGCCGTGGATATTACGAGTTTTTCTAAGCAAGTTCGTGCGTGGTCATTGAAATCACAAGGTTTGCTTGCTGGGAGAAAAACAACCGTACCAATTTTAGCGTTGGGATTAGAAGGCGATCCGGTAGGTTCTAAGATGGATAATCAGAGTCTGGCAAGTTTTAGTCATGGTGGTAAAGCGATTGAATTGAGAACAAAGTCAATTTCACAGGGTTATGATCAAGCGCTCACTTCTGCAGTCGACTGGTTGAAAGTAGCACTCAAAAAGTGACATTTGTGATCGAATAGTGAACTATAGATAACTGAGGTCAATGGATTATTGATCTTCTTAAATTATAATAATGTATGGAGAATTCAATGACTGACGCTTCTGCACCAACTCACTATCGTTTAATGACCGCTTTGAAAGCGATTGGCCCTTATTTACGTGAAGGTGAATGTAAGTCAGGGATTTACTTGTTTGATTGCTTGTCTGTCTGTGTGGATGATAAAAAGTCACCAGAGTTAAGAGAGTTTTGGGGCTGGTGGTTAGAGTTAAGTAAGCAAAATGATAACTTTATCGCCAACTATACCTTGGGTAAATACGATGAAAAAGGTGATTGGGTTGATATGGCTATCCCTAAAAAATCACAACTTGAAGTGGAAAGGACATTAGACGAATTTCATAAAAAGCTCGTTTCTGTATTGTCTGGAAATTACAACTACACGGTTAATCTTCATAAAAATTCGGTTGATACTCTGTAATTAGCCGAAGCATTATCCCGAATAGAGAATATTGTAGGGCGTGTTTGTGGATTATCCGCAACACGCCTTATGTTTTACTTGTGAAATGGCGTTTGTATTGATACAACATCAAGATATCTTATACCCAAGTGACTTCAAGATGCGAGTTTCAGCAAGAATAAAACAAGCTTTAGGCAAGACAAATTGGACATGATCATAGTGATTCTATCTCTGTTCAATTTAACGCGGCATAAAGCTTGTTTTAACTTGCCCTTCGGGAGCTTCATTCAAACCTTTAATACAGCGTCAGATTGGTTTGAAAGGTGCATACATTCCTTCATCAATCTTCCTTGCCTAAAGGTTTGGATGATAGCTCTGAATTCTGCATCTTGAAGTCACTTGGGTATACCCTTATATTATTTTCATTTTTGACAGGAAACACATGTCAACTCAAGCCTCTTCAAATCAAAACGGAAACAACAGCCAACTGGAATCTCAAACCATAGTGGTAAAACTGGGAACCAGCGTGCTGACCGGCGGAACTTTAGAAATTAATAAAGCTCGTATGGTTGATCTTGTTCGCCAATGTGCAGAGTTAAAAAACCAAGGCCATCAAATCGTAATTGTCTCTTCGGGTGCAATTGCTGCAGGACGAGAGCATCTTGGTTACCCTACATTACCCAACTCAATGGCAAGCAAGCAATTATTGGCCGCCGTTGGGCAAAGCCGCTTGATTCAAGTTTGGGAATCATTATTTGAATTGTACGGAATTAAAATTGGCCAAATGCTTCTTACTCGTGCTGATTTGAAAGACCGTGAACGTTTTCTGAATGCGCGAGATACCATTAATACCTTGATTGAACACGGCATTGTACCCGTGGTTAATGAAAATGATGCGGTAGCAACAGCCGAAATTAAAGTTGGCGATAATGATAACCTTTCGGCATTAGTTGGTATTTTATGTAGCGCCGATAAATTATTGCTATTGACTGATCAGTCGGGCTTATTCACGGCAGATCCTAGAAAGAACCCTGATGCAGAATTAATCCGAGAAGTGAAAACCATTGATGAAACTCTGCGTAAAATCGCAGGCGGCAGTGGGACAACTTTAGGTACGGGCGGTATGGCGACGAAGTTACAGGCGGCGGATATTGCAAGACGTACTGGCATTGAAGTGGTGATAGCTGCAGGAAGCAGTCCGAATGTAATAATTGATACCTTAAGTGATAATCCTCAAGGTACTCGTTTTTTGGCTTTAGAAGAGTCATTAGAAAATCGTAAACGCTGGATCTTAGCTGGCCCTGCTTCTGTGGGCGATTTAGTTTTAGATGACGGTGCCGCTAAAGCGGTTATCGAGCGAGGCAGTAGTTTATTAGCTAAGGGCATCACGCAAACTCAAGGTGCTTTCTCTCGTGGAGATGTGGTTCGCTTACGTAATCAGAAAGGGCAATTGTTAGCCAAAGGTATTGTGAGCTATTCAGATACCGAATTAGCACTATTGATCGGTAAACACAGTACTGAGATTGAAGCAACACTAGGCTATGCGTATGGTGCTACCATTATTCATCGTGATGATTTAGTTGTTATTCAAGAATAGTTTGGCAAAAGAATTTAAGGAAAAGATTGTGGATTTAACATTAATGGGTCAAGCGGCAAAGCAAGCCGCATTTCAGTTAACGACAGCCTCAACCACTCAAAAAAATAAAGCACTCTCTATCATTGCAGATGAGCTTGAAGCAAACGCAAGTACGATTTTAGAGGCTAATGCTCAAGACATTGAATTAGGCCGTCAAGCGGGGTTAACCGAAGCGCTTTTAGATCGTTTGTTGCTCGATGAGTCTCGTTTAGCGGGCATTGCGGCTGATGTGCGTAATGTAATTAACCTGAATGACCCAGTTGGTAGTGAGATTGATAGCAAGGTTCTAGAAAATGGCATGTCACTTTCACGTCGTCGCGTGCCTTTAGGTGTTGTCGGTGTGATTTATGAAGCACGCCCTAATGTGACGATTGATATTGCCGCTTTGTGTTTGAAAACTGGTAATGCCAGTATTTTACGTGGTGGCAAAGAGACCTTCTTTTCTAATATGGAATTGGTCAAAGTGATTCAAATTGCACTTAAAAAAGCCGGCTTACCTGCTGCTTCCGTGCAGTACATTGAAAAGCCTGATCGTGAATTGGTTTCACAATTGCTAAAACTGGATGATTATGTCGATATGATCATTCCTCGTGGTGGTGCGGGTCTGCATAAAATGTGTAAAGAAAATAGCACGATTCCTGTGATCATTGGTGGTTTTGGGATTAGCCATATTTTTGTCGATGAAACGGCAGATTTAGCAAAATCTATCGATGTGATTGAAAATGCGAAAGTACAACGTCCATCGGCTTGTAACTCTCTTGATACGTTATTGGTGCATGAAAAAGTTGCCGCTGAATTTTTACCTAAATTAACAAAACGGTTCGGTGAAAAAGTCGCCTTAGTGGCTGAACCAAAAGCAAAAGCAATATTAGGTAAAAATGAACAAGTACGTGATGCACAAGAAGGCGACTTTGATACTGAATGGTTAAGCTATACCTTAGGGATTAAAGTCGTTAGCGATATTGCGGAAGCGATTGACCATATGCAGGTACATAATGCGAGCCATTCAGATGCCATCATGACAGAATCCATTCGTAACGCTGAATTATTCATTAACTCGGCAGGTTCGGCAGCAGTATACGTAAATGCTTCTACACGCTTCACTGATGGTGCTCAATTTGGTTTGGGTGCAGAGGTGGCAGTGTCTACACAGAAACTGCATGCACGCGGCCCTATGGGCTTAGAAGAGCTAACAAGCTATAAGTGGGTGGGTAAGGCGGATTATTTAATTCGACAATAAACAGCTGAATCTCGTGACTCGGAAGCTCGTTTCTCGACGTTGTCCTTTCCGAACTGCGAAGTTACCAGAAACAAAAAGATCGCGATTTAAGTCGCGATCTTTTTTTATGCTTATCTCAAAGCTATAAACTCAAAATTAACCTTTCTTTTTCGAGTCACGAGCAGCGAAGCGCCCGCATACCGAGCTTCGTTGTTTACTTAATTTCAATCCCTTGTGCTTGCATATCGGCATGGTACGAAGAACGTACAAATGGTCCACATGCTGCATGGGTAAAGCCTAGTTCTAGAGCGATTTCTTTAAGCTCATCAAACTCAGAAGGCGGTACATAGCGTTCAACTGGTAAGTGGTGACGGCTTGGCGCTAAGTATTGTCCTAGTGTCAACATAGTCACGCCATGAGATCGTAGATCTTTTAGTACTTCGATAATTTCTTCTTTAGTTTCACCTAAGCCCATCATTAAGCCTGACTTGGTTGGAATATGCGGATGCTGTTCTTTAAATTTCTGCAGGAGTTGCAGAGACCATTTATAGTTGGCACCAGGGCGAGCTCGGCGGTATAAGCGAGGTGCAGTTTCTAAGTTGTGGTTAAACACATCTGGTGGGTTGTCTTTCATTAGATCTAGTGCAACATCCATACGACCACGGAAATCAGGTACTAAGGTTTCAATTTTAATATTTGGATTTTTTTCACGAATCGCTTTATTACACTCAGCAAAGTGTTGTGCGCCGCCATCACGTAGATCATCACGGTCAACTGAGGTGATCACCACGTATTTTAGTTTCATATCAGAAATAGTTTGCGCCAGTTTCTGTGGTTCGTTGGCTTCCGGTGCATTAGGACGACCATGTGCCACATCACAAAAAGGGCAACGGCGAGTACAAATTGCACCTAAAATCATAAAGGTTGCGGTACCGTGATTAAAGCATTCTGCAAGGTTTGGACAAGATGCTTCTTCACAAACTGAGTGAAGATCATTTTTACGCATCGCAGCTTTGATATCTTGAATACGTTGACTATCCGCGGGCAGTTTTATTTTCATCCATTCCGGCTTGCGTAAGATCTCCGTCTTTTCCACGGCAACCGTTTTGGTTGGAATTAGTGCCATTTTATCAGCGTCACGATACTTAACGCCTTTTTCCATTTGGATTGGTTTACTCATAACTTCCTACTTACTTTTTAAAGCGGACGCTGATTTTCAGCGGCTTTCTGTCGTAACGTCAACTTGGGTATATTCAAGTTGCTGAGTGATTTTTTCAATTAACACGGCTTCAACACGGGCAACGGAGTTTGGTCCGTTAACATCTTTCACTTGTATCATTTCCATACCTGCATACCCACAAGGATTAATACGCAAAAATGGTGATAAATCCATATTGACGTTTAAGGCTAGGCCATGAAAAGAACATCCTTTACGAATGCGTAAACCTAATGAGCAGATTTTACGCTGTTCAACATACACACCCGGAGCATCTGGTCGTGCGGTAGATGTGATATCAAATTCATTGAGAGTGGCAATGACGATGTTTTCGATATTTGTTACCAGTTCACGCACACCGATATTTTTACGGCGTAAGTTTATCATGAAATAAGCGACAATTTGCCCCGGCCCATGATAGGTCACTTGACCTCCACGGTCACTCTGCACTACGGGAATATCTCCAGTATTTAATAAATGCTCTACTTTACCAGCCTGGCCTTGGGTGAATACGGGATTATGTTCAACTAGCCAAACTTCATCAACTGTCTGAGCATTTCTTTGGTCAGTAAATTGATGCATTGCTTGCCAAATGGGAAGGTAGTCTTGACGACCGAGTTTCCTAATCACAACATGATTTGGTGATGCAGTAGGGAGTTCTAATGTCTCGGCCTGAGTTGATTGACTATCCATGAGCAAAATCCTAACGCAGAGTGATGTGTATTGAAGGAGGTTAAAATTGGATCAGCTAACGATTATAAACCTCTTTAGTGCCAGTAACTACTCACTAGTAGTAAGGGTATAGTGATTTGTTGTCGTTATTTGAACCGATCCAAACTTGGTTTGTATATACCCAAGTAACTTCAGGTGCAAGTTTCAGCAAGAATAAAACAAGCTTTATGCTGCGTCAGATTGGTTTGAAAGGTGCTTACATTCCTTCGCCAATCTTCCTTGCCTAAAGGATTGGATGATAGCTCTGAATTCTGCATCTTGAAGTCATTTGGGTATAAAAGGTTCTTTTAAAAAATATTATAAAACCATTCGTACGATTTCAATTTCACCAAGCTCTTTATATAAGGTCTCAACTTGCTCAATTGAAGTGGCAGTAATGGTGACTGATACCGAGTTGTAGGTACCTTTACCACTTGGTTTAACGCTTGGAGAGTAATCACCTGGTGCGTGTTTTTGAATAACGCTGAGAACAAGATCCGGTAACTCTGGCTTCGCATAGCCCATCACTTTGTAGGTAAATTGGCATGGGAATTCAAGTAAATCTTTTAGTTTTGGTTGCTCTTGCATACCGTGCTCCTGAAAGGGGAAAGGTGCGATAAAGCGTGAATAGTAATGGGATTGACGTAGGATCTCAACTATCACGTACTATCCATATCGCATAGATTATGTGCATTTGTTTTAAGTTGATGGGGTATTGATTAGGAATTTAAATAAAATTAACGATTTATCATTTAAATCTTCTAAAGATATCAAAAAATAAAAAGCCGCAATGAATGCGGCTATTGATGTTAGTTAATTCTACTTATTGGCTGTAAGAGACTTAGAACCAACTCTTAAATAGTAGAACAATGTAATCGATTAGGCGGCTGAAAACACCTCCTTCTTTTACATCTTCTTGAGCAACAAGTGGGTACTCAGCAACATCCTTACCATTTAATTGGTAGAACAGTTTACCAACTACTTCACCTTTGTTAATAGGAGCTTTAAGCTCTTTATCTAATACAAAGCTAGCCGCTAGGTTTTTCGCTTGACCACGAGGCACAGTGACAAAAGTATTCTCTTGCACACCTAAAGAGATTTCGCTCTTATCGCCCATCCAGATTTTTTCTTTAACAAACTCTTCGCCCGCTTTGTGTGGTGCAACGGTTTCAAAGAAGCGGAAGCCGAAGTTGAGAAGCTTTTTGCTTTCTGCTTTCCGTGCGTTTTCACTTTTAGTGCCCATTACAACAGATACTAGGCGCATATCGCCTTCTGTTGCAGAGGTTACTAGGTTATAGCCTGCACCGCTTGTATGGCCTGTTTTAATGCCATCTACGTGCATGCTCTTATCCCACAATAGACCATTACGGTTGTATTGAGTAATACCGTTATAAGTGAATGATTTTTGAGAGTAGATTTTGTACTCTTCTGGTACGTCACGAATTAATGCAGCACCTAAAATTGCAAGGTCGTGTGCAGTCGAGTAATGCTCATCATTGTCTAGGCCATGAGCATTCACAAAGTGAGAATTCACCATGCCGATTTTTTGTGCCCATTGGTTCATTAAGTCGACAAATGAATCTTCAGAACCGGCAATGTGCTCAGCCATTGCAACACAAGCATCGTTACCTGAAGTGACGATAATACCTTGGTTTAATTTATCAACCGTTACGGTTTTACCCACTTCAATGAACATTTTTGAAGAATCAGGGAAGTTTTTCGCCCAAGCTTTTTCACTGATCACAACTTCATCAGAGCGTGAAATGCTACCTGATTTAAGTTCTTGACCAATTACATAGCTGGTTAGCATTTTAGTTAAGCTCGCAGGATGGAGACGCTCATCCAAATTTTTCTCAGCTAAAATTTTGCCTGAATGGTAATCCATTAACACAAAGCTTTTTGCTGCAATTTCTGGAGCATTAGGTACTACGATAGGATCGGATGCAGAAGCATTCAATGAAACCAAAGATGCTGAAAGTGCTAATGAAGGTACTAGCAATGATGTTAGATATTTAGCCGTATTTTTCATGAGATAAATGCTATCAATATTTTAGTGGAAGTAAATTTTTCGCATTCTAACAGAAACTTCTCTAGAAATCAGATATGGATCAAAGTCTACGAAATTAGCAACATCGTTTAATCGCTAGACGATAAAGCGCTAAGTTTTTGTTGATTTTATTTACGTGTTCGGTGCTTCATAAAGGCGGATTGGTAGCCGCTTTGTTGAAGTTTATGAAGCACTTCATTCGCTTGATCTTGAACTTTCCAAGGGCCAAGCATGATGCGATTAATACTGCTCGAGTTTTCGACACTGTATTGTGATGCGTATTTTTGACCAAGATTTTTTGCTAAAGTTCGCGCTTTTTCGAAATTAGAAACGGCGGCAACTTGGATCATGTACTCTTGTTTGGAATAAGCATGATCTACTTTGCTTCTGGGAACCGTAATATAATCAATTTTAACTGGAGCAGTACCTGCTTGGTAGACACCAAGTTTGTAGGCTGCAGCGTAACTTAAATCAATAATTCGGCCGTCATGAAATGGTCCACGGTCGTTAATTCGAACGATAGCGGTTTTACCATTTTCGGTATTGGTGACTTTGACATAGCTAGGGATAGGCAAGGTTTTGTGCGCCGCTGACATGGAATACATATCGTAGACTTCGCCGTTTGATGTTAAATGACCATGAAATTTCTTACCATACCAAGAGGCATAGCCTGATTGAGTAAAGTTTTTGGTTTCTTTAACGATTTTATAATCTTTACCTCGTAGGGTGTAATCTCGGTTGCCACCAGGGCTAAAAGGCTCATAGCGAGGATGAGCATCTTCTACATTGGCGACAGAAATTGGATCTTCAGGTGCGACATCATCTGATAGTTTATATCGCTCATCTGGAGACGATGAGCAACCCGCTAAAAGTGTGAAGGCCAGCCATAGGCCGTAACGGCAATATTTTTTCATTAATTTAATTCGCCTTTGAAAGCATTTTTCTATGAGTGTGAATTGACATTAAAATACCAAAACCAACCAATAGAGTGATCATCGAGGTGCCGCCATAGCTGATTAGCGGTAAAGGTACACCAACTACAGGTAAAATGCCGCTTACCATACCAATATTGACAAAAACATAAACAAAGAAGCTAAGTACAACACTGCCAGCCATCATTCGCCCGAAAGCGGTTTGCGCTTGTGTCGCTAAATATAAGCCACGAGCGATAATGAATAAGTATACTGAGAGTAAAAATGTTACGCCGATAATACCCCATTCTTCCGCAATAACTGCAAAGATAAAGTCAGTATGTCGCTCTGGAACAAATTCAAGTTGAGATTGAGTTCCATGCAACCAACCTTTGCCAGTCAAGCCGCCAGAGCCAATGGCGATTTTACTTTGAATTATATGATAGCCAGCCCCTAGAGGATCGGACTCTGGATCAAATAATGTTCTAACCCGAGTTTTCTGGTATTCGTGCATTAAAAAGAACCAGAGGATTGGAATGAACCCACCAACCGCCGCTGCTGCAGTAATGATAATTCTCCAACGGATACCCGCGAGGAAAATAACGAAAAGACCGGAAGCCGCAATCAATATTGATGTTCCTAAGTCCGGCTGTTTAGCGATTAAAATAGTCGGTAAGCAGACCAAAATTAATGATACTGCCAAAGTGCGGAATGTCGGTGGTAGAGGTTGTTTTCCGATATACCTTGCAATCATTAAAGGCACAACTAATTTCAAAACTTCAGATGGCTGAAAGCGAGGGCCAAAGCCTAGACTTAACCAACGTTGAGCACCTTTTGAGGTCTCGCCAAAGAATAATACACCGAGCAATAAAATAATCCCGATTAAGTATAAGGTTGGCGCTAAGGATTCTATTGTTCTTGGTTTTACTTGGGCAACAGCAAGCATGACGGTTAGAGATAGCAACATTCTCATGGCTTGTTTGTCCATCATCTCATAGCTTTGTCCACTGGCGCTGTACATGATAACTAAGCCAATTCCCATCAATAATAAGATACCAAGTAATAGAGGTAGGTCGATATGCAGTCGTTCGAAAAATGAACGGTTTTGCCCAGTGGCAGGGTCCATGTTCATACTACTTTTTATCCTTTTTATCTGCATCCGCGTCATCAGGTGATTCAACGAGTACATGGTCAAATATTTCACGGGCGATTGGGCCGCCGACGCCAGAACCGCCACCAGCATTTTCAAGCACCATAGCGAGGATAAGTTTAGGATTTTTTAACGGTGCGAAACCCATTAATAATGCGTGATCACGTAAGTGTTCGGCGACTTCATCAGCATTATACTTCTCACCTTCTTTTAATCCATAGACCTGTGCAGTACCAGATTTAACGGCAGCTTCATATTTTGCACCATAGAAAGAGCGGCGAGCAGTACCTCGAGAACCTGTTGCGACTAAGTGCATGCCTTCTTTGGCGATTTCCCAATCAGAATCTTTAACTCCGGTAATGGTCGGGAATGTTTTTATTGGGCTCAATACTGGTTTTTGATCGGGTTTGGTTTTGTCGATAGTGGCACGAAGAAGGTGAGGTGCTCGAACTTTACCGTGTGAAACCAATACCGATAATGCTTTAGCAATTTGCATCGGTGTTGCAGTCCAATAACCTTGTCCAATTCCGACAGGTATGGTGTCACCTTGATACCAAGGGGTGCGGTGGCGAGCCATTTTCCAGTCACGAGTAGGCATATTTGCTCTGCTTTCTTCGTGCAAATCAATACCGGTATATTCACCAAAACCAAATTTATTCATCCATTTAGATAAGCGATCGATACCAAGATCAAATGCTATTTGGTAATAGAAGGTATCCACTGATTCTTCAATGGACTTTTTGACATCAACCACACCGTGTCCCCAACGACTCCAGTCACGATAACCTTTATGACTTCGTGCATTCGGTATGTACCAAATTCCTGGATCATTACGAGTGGTTTTAGTGGTGATCACGCCTTCGGTTAATGCCGATACTGCAATAAACGGTTTTACTGTCGAAGCAGGTGGGTAGATACCTAAGGTTGCTCGGTTTACCAATGGGCGGTTTGGATCATTTAATAATTTATTATAGGCTTTGCCACTGATACCATGAACAAAGGCATTGGGATCATAACTTGGGCTAGATACCATCGCGAGAACACCATTATCAGCAGGATCGAGAATAATGATCGAGCCACGGCGCTGATCCATTAACTTATAAGCGTATTGCTGTAGGTTAATATCTAAGTTGAGAACGATATCTTTACCTGGGATAGGTGGCACGTATTTTAAGGTACGAATGATGCGACCTCGACTATTAACTTCCACTTCCTGATAGCCAGATGTACCGTGTAAAACATCTTCGTAATAACGTTCGATGCCTAACTTACCAATATTACGAGTGGCTTGATAATTAGAAATTTTATCTTCTTCGGTTAGGCGTAAAATATCGCGGTCATTGATGCGAGACACATAACCTAAAACATGCGTTAGTACCGAGCCGTATGGGTAGTAACGTTTCAATGCGGCAGTAATCTCTACTCCTGGAAATTTGTATTGGTCGACAGAAAATTTGGCCACTTGTTCGTTCGTTAATTGAGTTAGCAAAGGAACAGGCTGGTAGTGCCTAATGTGAAGTCGCTCTTTTTGGAAGGTAGCAACTTGCTCATCAGTAATCGTTAAGATTTTACGCAGTTCTTCGATGGTCTTATCGATATCAGGGACTTTTTCCGGTGTAATTTCAAGGCTATATACCGGACGGTTAGACGCTAGTAGTTTACCATTACGATCATAAATAAGACCGCGATTGGGCGCGATAGGAACAATTTTAATTCGATTGTCGTTTGAACGAGTTTTATAGTCTTGATATTGGTCGACTTGGATGTAATAAAGGTTGGCTAGCAAAATGCCAACCAACACAATAATGCCCATAAACGCAACAATTGAGCGTCGTGCGAACAATTTAGCTTCAGCAGTGTAATCACGTATTTGGCTACGTCTACGTCTCATTCTTTATTATTCTCGGTGGTACGGATGATTAGCTGTGACGCTCCAAGCTCGGTATAGGCTTTCTGCCATAATCACGCGAACCATTGGGTGCGGCAAAGTCAGTGGTGACAATGACCAACTTTGATCGGCGGCAGCCTTACACGCTGGTGCAAGCCCTTCAGGCCCACCAATTAAAATAGACACATCACGACCATCTAGTTTCCAAGCATCGAGTTGAGATGCCAATTGACCGGTATCCCAGCGTTTGCCTGGAATGTCTAATGTTATAATGCGATTCCCTTTAGGTACAGCAGCTAGCATCGCTTCGCCTTCTTTTTGCAGAATCCTTGCAATATCGGCATTTTTTCCACGTTTTCCAGCTGGAATTTCGATTAAATCAAATGGCATATCACTTGGGAAGCGACGCTGATATTCGTAAAAACCGTCTTCGACCCATTTAGGCATCTTGGTTCCGACTGCAATAAGTTGAATTTTCACTTACCGGCTCCAATAGAGTGGTGGAGTATTAACCCCACAGTTTTTCCAATTGGTATAAATCACGAGACGCTTCTTGCATGATATGAACCATGACTGATCCCATATCGACTACGACCCATTCACCTTCTTCTTCACCATCAATACCTAAAGCTTCGATGCCGGCGGTTTTCGCTTCTTTCGCAACATTATCTGCAATGGAAGCAACGTGGCGTTTTGAAGTACCAGTACATACGATCATGTAATCAGTTACGCTTGATTTACCTTTAACATTTAGTGTGATGATGTTTTCCGCTTTCATGTCATCTGCTTTATCAGCAAGAAAATCTTTTAACTCATTCAGTTGCAAAGTATTGCCTCTTTAATATGGTATTTAATGGTACTTCTTAATGGTAAGGAGAAATACCGGGTTTGGAAAGAATCCACCGAATTGAAAGTCGATTCTATTGGGTGGTCAAATAGGTTGCTCTAAACGAGATAGCGCCACTGTCGGTTGGCATAGCTCGATGGATAGTTGGCTGAGCTTTGGCCAAGGGTCTTGATCAAACGTTGTTTTGACCGACAGTTCTACTTGGCACAACAGGTGAACTTGTTTTTGCAAAAACGCTAAGTTTAATCGTTGTAGTGCCGATGTATAGAGCGGGCGTTTGTTTTGCCAGATTCGGTGTTGATCAAATATTTTACCGAGTACTGCGCCATGATCAAAAGCTTGTCTCATTTCGATGAGCAGGAAGAGCTCTTTTTGGATGGTACGCAGTAATATAATGGCTTCTTGGCCTTCGGCTTGCAGTTGACGCAAGATTCGCTGAGCTCGTTTGGTTTTGCCTGCAAGGAGGGCATCGGTCCATTGAAAAGGGGTAAAGTGGTTATGTCTGCTTAGTGATGTCTCTACTCTTGGTAGGGTCAGATTACCGTCTGGGTACAATAACGCTAATTTCTCTAAGCTTTGCGCCAGAGCTAGTAAGTTACCCTCATGCCATTGCGCTAGCATTTGTACCGCTTCCGCATCGGGGGTGAGTTTTAATTTACGACAACGTTGTTGGACAAATTGTGGTAACTGACGAAGCTCTGGGCTATTACAGCTAACTAATAGACCATTTTTATGTAATGCTTTGAACCACTTGGTATTTTCTTGAGCGCGCGATAGCTTATTGCCAATCACGATCAATAAAATGTCAGGATTTAACATGTCCGCTAAGTTAACCAGTTCTTTGGCGATCGCCGCGGTGACACCAGTTTCGGGAATCTCTAACTCAATAATCTGCTGATTAGAAAATAAGCTCAACGCTTGGCAGCAATCAAATATCTGATTCCAATCAACTTGCTTGTCGAGAGTGAATCGCTGTTTATCTAAGAAGCCTTTATTTTTGGCCGATTTATACAAAAGATCTTTACTTTCTTGCAGCAATAACGGCTCGTTCCCCATTAATAAATAAATAGGGAAGGATTTTCGTTCGAGGTTTTCAGCGAGTTTATCGGCAAATATACGCATTGTGATTACGGAGCTTCAGTTGAAGAATCTCTGGTGACTGACTCGTCACTATCGCTTGATACTTCACTGGTAAAAGTTGTTTGCTCTACGCCTTCATCAATAGTGATGGTTTCTGGTTGATTCTCAGTACCATCAATATTGGTTGGGAAATCTTGTCGTTCATCACTTTCCGCTGGAGTCACAACTAGCTGGGCTTTTAAACGAGCCATCTGACGTAGAATTTGTTCAGCAGCTTGTTCACGCATCTCTTCAACAATCAAATCTCGTTCAACCGATTTTGCCAGTGCGGCTAATGGGTTATCTAAGTAACTGCGGGTAATATTGACGTTAAAGGTTTTTTTGTCGTAACCCGGAACCGACACTTGGTAAGACACACGATAAGACAATTCATATTCCGCTGCTCGAGAGTTTTGGTACAAGGATAAGGTTCGACCATTATCACTGTCATCATTGGCGGTTTCACTGACTAGGTGTAAGTTGGTGATATTAGCACCTGGAGAAACAACATCCACACCGTTAAGGCGTAACTGGTTTTTCACATCACGAGTGATTTGGCTATAAGAGTCAAAACTGGTAACAGAAATGGTTGAAACTTCTTCGGGTAGTAGATAACTGCCTCTGAAGTGGAAACCACATGCACTAGTCATCATAGCTAGGCCGATAATGGCAAGAAAACGTACATGAGAACGAGAAAACAAATGTGCCACTAATGAGTACCTCTAATCGGTTTAAATATAATACTCTTTGTACTTGAAGTTGCAGTTTCAATTACTTTGGGTATATACGTACGGTGCTTATCTTATAAATTCTTTTGCTAAAAACCTATAAGATAAGCGTAAGCACCTTTCGATGCCTACGCTTTTAATTTTTTATTTGTGCTAATGATTAGTTAGCAACGATATTCAATAGTTTCCCTGGTACATAAATGACTTTACGTACAGTCAAACCATCGGTGAACTTAGTCACATTCTCATCACTTAAGCCCATCGCTTCAACATCATCTTTACTGATATCTGCAGGAACCGTTAGTTTCGCTCGAAGCTTACCATTCACTTGGACGATAATCAGTTTTTCATCTTCCACTAAGGCTTTGTCATCAAATGTTGGCCACTCACAGCTATCGACATCCGATTCACCTAAAGCGTTCCATAATTCATGACAAATATGTGGAGTGATAGGGTAAAGCATGCGAACAACCGCTTTTAGTGCTTCATCAAGAATCGCGCGATCTTGTTCGTTTTCTTGTGGTGCTTTACCTAGCTTGTTCATTAATTCCATGATAGCGGCGATGGCAGTGTTGAAGGTCTGACGGCGGCCAATATCATCGCTCACTTTAGCAATCGTTTTATGAACATCACGACGTAGCGCCTTTTGAGCGCTGGTTAACGCTGCAATATTTAAAACTTCAACATCACCTTTAGAAGTATGCTCACCCACTAGTTTCCATACACGACGTAAGAAACGGTTTGCACCTTCTACGCCTGATTCTTGCCATTCCAGCGTCATATCAGCCGGAGAAGCAAACATCATGAATAAACGAACAGTATCTGCGCCGTATTTATCCACCATTTCTTGTGGGTCAATACCGTTGTTTTTCGACTTAGACATTTTGATCATGCCAGAGTGTTCAACGTTACGACCTTGGTTATCAATCGCTGTTTCAATACGGCCTTTACCATCACGCTCAACGGTGACATCTGTTGGAGCGATCCATTCTTTAGTGCCTTTTTCATTGGTGTGATAGAAAGCATCCGCGAGCACCATACCTTGACAAAGCAGTTGCTTGAACGGCTCATCAGAAGTCACATAACCTGCGTCACGTAATAATTTGTGGAAGAAGCGTGAGTACAATAGGTGCATACAAGCGTGTTCAATACCACCTACATATTGATCCACAGGTAGCCAGTAGTTGGCTTTTTCTGGATCTAGAATATCGTCCGCTTGTGGAGAACAGTAACGTGCGTAGTACCAAGAAGATTCCATAAAGGTATCAAAAGTATCGGTTTCACGTAGTGCATGCTCGCCATTAAAAGTCGTTTCTGCCCAAGCTTTGTTTGCTTTAATTGGGCTAGTTACGCCATCCATGACCACATCTTCAGGCAGGATAACCGGAAGTTGGTCAGCAGGAACTGGATGCACTTCACCGTCATCTGTGGTCACCATTGGAATTGGCGCACCCCAGTAACGTTGACGAGATACGCCCCAGTCACGTAGACGGAAGTTAACGGTTTTCTTACCTTTACCTTCAGATTCTAATTTCGCAGCGATAGCATCAAAAGCTTCTTTAAAATCAAGGCCGTCGAATTCGCCTGAATTAAATAACTTCCCTTTTTCGGTGTAAGCGGCTTCAGAAACGTCAGGTTGGTTGCCTTCTTCATCAAGAATGACCGCTTCGATGTTTAGGCCGTATTTGGTTGCGAATTCAAAATCACGTTGATCGTGAGATGGAACTGCCATTACCGCACCTGTGCCGTAATCCATTAACACAAAGTTAGCCACATAAACCGGTACTTCTTTGCCGTTTAATGGATGAATGGCTGTCAGGCCAGTATCCATGCCTTTCTTTTCCATCGTTGCCAGTTCAGCTTCTGCAACTTTGGTGTTTTTACATTCCTCACAGAAAGCCGCAAGCTCTGGATTATTTTGTGCAGCAATGTTTGCCAATGGATGACCAGCAGCGATACCTACGTAAGTCACACCCATTAGCGTGTCAGGACGTGTGGTATACACCTCAAGATCAGCTTGGTCTTTTACTTTAAAGGTTAATTCAACGCCTTCAGAGCGACCAATCCAGTTGCGCTGCATGGTTTTAACCATCTCAGGCCAACCGTCTAGGTTATCTAGATCGTCTAATAACTCTTGTGCGTATTCAGTGATTTTAATAAACCACTGTGGAATTTCTTTTTGCTCAACTGGCGTGTCACAACGCCAGCAGCAACCGTCTTCTACTTGTTCGTTAGCCAGAACCGTCATGTCGTTCGGACACCAGTTTACAGAAGAAGTTTTTTTGTAGACTAGGCCTTTTTCATACAATTTGGTGAAGAACTCTTGTTCCCAACGGTAGTATTCAGGTGTACAAGTCGCAAATTCACGGTTCCAGTCATAACCAAAGCCTAATAATTTAAGCTGGTTTTTCATGTATTCGATGTTTTCGTAAGTCCAAGGCGCTGGCGCAGTTTTGTTTTTAACCGCAGCATTTTCAGCGGGTAGACCAAACGCATCCCAACCAATAGGTTGCATGACGTTTTTGCCTTGCAGACGCTGGTAGCGAGAAACCACATCACCGATAGTGTAATTACGAACGTGCCCCATATGCAGGCGGCCACTTGGGTAAGGGAACATAGACAAGCAGTAGAATTTTTCTTTACTTGGATCTTCTGTTACTTCAAATATTTTTTTGTCATCCCAGTATTGTTGAACCTTTGGTTCAATGTCTTGAGGATTATAATGTTCTGATAATTTCACTTTATGCTCTTGCATCGATGATATCCGGTAATCGTAGATTTGTGAGATCGGTTAAAACCGATAATACTTGATCAGCATAGAATACCTTAAAGGGGTTGCGCACAACAATAGGCAATGTGACCCTGTAGTTAACTAGATGGTTAAGGAGAGCAATATGTCAAAGCGTAACCAGGACTATAAAAAGCTGTTAGAAGAGATTATTGAAAGCTTAAAGCATACGCCGGAAGAGATAAATAAAGCGCTCGATACGCCCAAGAAGATGTGGCAAGCGACTAAAGACATGACTAAAGATGAGTACGCGCTTATTAGCCGATATGTGAAGTCGGATCTTAAAGAGTTTGCGGAAAATTATGAAAAAGACAAAGAAGCGATTGCTAATGACCCATTTAGAGACGTTATTGCAGAATCTATTTGGCAAGGCTTACTCGATATTACTGATAAAACTCAAATTGAGTGGATGGAAGTACTTCAAGATATTGAGCATAAGGGGCTTTATGAAGTGGGGGATGTGATCGGGCTAGGCGCTTTAGTGTGTGAAAAATGTGGTCATCGACAAGAATACAGCCACCCATGTGAAATCATCCCTTGTATCCAATGTGGTAATGGTGCCTTTACTCGCGTGTCATTAAAGCCTTAATCGAACTATCAAAAGCCGCGTAAGTTGAATGACTTACGTGGCTTTATTGTTTTACATAAATCAGTTTTTTAGAATCAGAAAGTTTTTTCGTTATTCGGAGTAGAGGTTATTTATTCGCTTTTCTTTGTTGAAACCAAATCATAAATAATCCCGCGGCACACCATAGGTACAACAACCAAGAGCCTAACGTTCGATAAGGAGTATTGCCTGATGTCGATGTTACTTCGGCTTTTAATACTTCAGTCTGGAACTGTGGTACTTGTTTAGTAATGCGGCCTTTGTAATCGGTTACGGCCGTTACGCCGTTGTTGGTGGCACGGATAAGCGGTTTACCAAGCTCTAAGGCGCGCATACGAGCAATTTCCATATGTTGTAATGGACCAATTGAATGGCCAAACCAAGCATCATTAGAAAGCGTTAATATGAAATCAGTATTAGGCGTAACATTTTGGCGTACTTGTTCGCTGAAAATGATTTCATAACATAAAGCGACGACTAGGTGACGGCCATCGGCGATGAGGTTCGGTTGAATGAAATCACCACGCTGGAACGAAGACATAGGCAAGTTAAAGAAAGGTGCGATAGGGCGCAACAAGTCACCAAATGGTACAAATTCACCAAAAGGTAATAAATGGTGCTTGCTATAGCGTTTAGCCGTATCATAATCGTATGGACCTAGGCCATTTTGGCCGAGTGTTAGAACGTTATTATAAAAACGTCCCATATCATCTTGTGATAATATGCCAGTAATTAAAGCGCTGTTATTAGCTTTTGCAGCAGTATCTAAATTATGTAGAAATGCTGGCAAATCAGATTCTAAAGCCGGAATTGCCGCTTCAGGCCAAATAATAATATCGGTGCCCCAATTGTCTCGGCTGATATCGGTGTATTTCATCAAGGTAGGCCAGCGATGACTCGGTACCCACTTCATTTTTTGATCGATATTGCCTTGGATAAGTGCAAATGAGGTTTTGGTCGAAGGATCCGGTTTTACCCATGATACTTGGTTTAAAGCAAAAGCAACCACGAAAACAGCAGTAGGTATTGCTAAGTAAGACCATTTTTTTGTCATAGCGATCAAGGCGAAACTACCCGCAATAAGCCATAGCATAAGGGTAATCGCTTCCACACCAGATACTGGTGCATACGCATTCAGTGGGCTATCAATTTGGCTGTACCCTAACCATAGCCACGGAAAGCCAGTCATTACCCAACCACGTAGCCAATCGGTGATAAGCCAAATGATCGGGGCAGCAATCACTAAACGTTGGATCGTTGTTTTCGGGAAGAAACGGTTGAGCAGGGCGCCAAATAGCGCTGGATAGAGCGCTAAATAAGCCACTAACAAACTCATGAGAGTAACGCTGGCAATCTTAGGCATGCCACCAAAGGTATCGATGCTGACATGCACCCAATTTATACCTGTGCCAAATTGGCCTAAGCCCCAAGCAAAAGCAATCCAAAAACCAAACTTGGTGGATTGTTTATCAAGAAGTAGTAGCAGAATGAAAGGGCTTAAAATCGCAATGGGCCAGTAAGAAAATGGCGCAAACGCAAGGGTAGTTGTCGCGCCAATAAAAGCGGCCAATAAAGGCCGCCCAATGCGCTGAATCCAAATTGTTTTCATAAGTTAATTAGGCTTCGCTGCTAATCGTTACTTTCAGGTTCGATATTGGTTTCTGAGTTGGTTGGAATTGTGACTTGTAGTTGAATCACTTTACGGTTGTCTGCTGCCGTCACTTTAAAATTGTAGCCATCCAGTTCAACCGCTTCACCACGCTCTGGTAGGTGACCAAAGGTTAGAGTAACCAGTCCACCAATAGTATCGACTTCTTCATCACTAAAATTAGTGTTAAAGGTATCGTTGAAATCCTCAATATCGGTCAATGCACGAACTGAGAAGGTGTGCTTGCTCAGTTGGCGAATATCGGCGGCTTCTTCATCATCGAATTCATCTTCGATTTCACCCACGATTTCTTCAAGAATATCTTCGATGGTGACAAGGCCAGAAACCCCACCAAACTCATCGACCACAATAGCCATGTGGTAACGCTCCTCGCGGAATTCTTTTAGTAGGCGATCAACACGCTTACTTTCTGGAACAACAACCGCAGGACGTACTACTTCATTTAAGATGAATTCAGTACTGTCTGACACCAAGTAACGTAATAAGTCCTTGGCAAGTAAAATACCTTCGATATGGTCTTTATCTTCATTAATCACAGGGTAGCGAGAGTGAGTCGCATCAATGATTAAGGTCGCTAAAGAATCTAGGTCATAGTCACGGCTAATAGTGACCATTTGCGAGCGTGGGATCATAATGTCACGTACTCGCATTTCCGATATTTCCATCACTCCTTCAAGCATATCTCGTGTGTCAGGATCGATCAGATCGTTCTCTTCTGAATCACGAAATACTTCGACGAGCTCTTGGCGATCTTTAGGATCACCTTGAAATAGATGAGCTAGGCGTTCGAAGAAGGATTTTCTACTGGGACCTTCAGATTTATCATTATTGCCTTCATTATGTGAAGGCGAGGTACTGTCGTTCATGTCTACTCTTTCATTAACGCTATCAAAAGCGGATAGCTCGCGATACCCTTCGTACTTGAAGTAGCAGCTTTGTTGACAACGCTGATTCACCCCCATCATTTAGACAAGCTAAACTCATGGGGCCTCATTTACTTGTCGCCTCACTGCAACTCCAATTATTTTGGGTATAGTTATTAAATTATACCAGTCGCATTAAGTAACGGTTCACCTATTCTTTTTCAGAAATGTACGGGTCATCAAATCCGAGCTTTTGCATGATTTCGGTTTCAATGTTTTCCATTTCTTCAGCTTCTTCATCTTCAATATGGTCATAACCTAACAGATGAAGACTACCGTGTACAACCATATGAGCCCAATGCGCTGACAGCGGTTTACTTTGCTCTTTTGCTTCTGCTTCAACCACTTGCTTACAAATAATCAGATCGCCAAGTAAGTCGATTTCGATACCTGGAGGCGCTTCAAAAGGGAATGATAGCACGTTAGTTGGCTTATCTTTACCTCGGTAATCACGATTTAATTGTTGGCTTTCTTCGTTTTCAACAATGCGAATAGTCACTTCTGCTTGAGGCTGAAATAAGGTAATCGCCGATTCCAACCATTGTTGTAACTGGGCCTCGGTAGGAAGCCCTGTCGTTTCTTCGACTGCAATTTGAAGATCGAGTTCAATAGCCATAGTTTGTATTATTCCGCATCTTGCTCTTGTTGAGGACTGGCTTGCTGAGGATTAGCAGCCGAAAATAACGCAGCTGCTTGAGCTTCACGTTGTTCTCTTTCTTCTCGGCGACGCTTTTCTATCGCTTTCTTTTCTTTTTGATCTTGCGCTTCCCATTTCTCGTAAGCATTAACGATACGAGCAACCACTGGGTGACGGACAACGTCATCGGCTAGGAAGAAATTAAAGCTGATGTCTTCTACCTCTGACAGTACTTCGATGGCATGACGCAAGCCTGAACGAGCACCACGAGGTAAATCGATTTGGGTAACGTCGCCAGTGATCACTGCACGTGAGTTAAAGCCGATACGAGTTAAGAACATTTTCATCTGTTCTACTGTGGTATTTTGGCTTTCATCAAGAATGATAAAGGCATCATTTAAGGTACGACCACGCATATAAGCAAGCGGTGCCACTTCAATGACGTTACGTTCAATTAGTTTTTCAACGCGCTCAAAGCCCAGCATTTCAAATAAGGCATCATAAAGTGGACGTAAATAAGGGTCGACTTTCTGGCTTAAATCACCCGGTAAGAAACCGAGTTTTTCACCCGCTTCAACCGCTGGACGGGTTAATAGAATACGACGTATCTCTTGGCGCTCTAATGCATCAACCGCAGCGGCAACCGCAAGGTAGGTTTTACCTGTACCGGCAGGCCCAATACCAAAACTAATATCATGGGTCACCATATTGACTAGGTATTGACCTTGATTTGGCGTACGAGGCTTAATGATACCTTTTTTGGTTTTGATGAAGACTTCTTTGCCGTACTCCATCGGCTGCTCTTGATGTTGTTCAAGAATACCAGACTCTTTTACCGCTAAGTGAATTTGTTCTGGTTCCAAATCTGGAATCGTTCCACGAACCGGTGCCGTATCAACATATAAAGTTTTGATGATATCCAAAGCAGCCGCGGTAGTATGAGGCTTGCCGGTAATCGTGAAGAAGTTGCTACGATGGTTTATCTCTACACCTAATCGGCGTTCAAGGTGTTTGATGTTGTCATCAAATGGTCCACATAAGCTCGAAAGTCTGTGGTTATCGGAAGGTTCTAGGTTTACTTCAAGCGTTACAATTTTATTGCTCACTGTTTCCCTCGCAAAAAGCGGTTCGTGCTTTAATATCAGCGTGTCGAACCGCTTTGTTTAACTATCTGTATATATTATAGATGGTGTTAGGGTGTGAAAGTAACAACCCCTAATTCATCTTCTTTACGTGTTTTTTTCATCATTTCAGCCGGAGATACTGCTGAGCGTAAGCCCATTTCCGCTTCAGTACGAATTAAAGTACCACGAAGTGAGTTAGGGTGAACTTCAGTAATATGAACGTCTACAAATTGACCAATTAAGTCTGCTGAACCTTCAAAGTTAACGACTCGGTTGTTCTCTGTACGGCCACGTAATTCCATCAAGTTTCTCTTCGATGGACCTTCAACAAGAATGCGTTGCTCAGTATCCAGCATTAAGCGAGAGTATCGCATAGCTTGTGCATTGATTTGTTGTTGAAGCTCATACAATCTTTCTTTCTTCTCAGATTCAGGTACATCGCATGGGTAGTCTGCCGCAGGCGTACCTGGGCGAGGAGAGAAAATAAAGCTAAAGCTCATATCAAAATCAACATCTTTGATAAGCTTCATTGTATCTTCAAAGTCTTTCTTCGACTCACCAGGGAAGCCAACGATAAAGTCAGAGCTGATTTGAATATCAGGACGAGCTTTACGCAGTTTACGAATAATCGATTTATACTCAAGGCCAGTATGTGGACGCTTCATCATAGTAAGAATGCGATCTGAGCCACTTTGTACCGGTAGGTGTAAGAAGCTTACTAGCTCTGGCGTATCTTCGTATACCGCAATGATGTCATCACCAAACTCTAATGGGTGGCTTGTGGTAAAGCGAATACGGTCGATACCATCAATAGATGCCACTAAACGTAACAATTCAGCAAAAGTACAGATATCGCCATCGTGCATCGGGCCACGGTACGCATTGACATTTTGCCCTAGCAGGTTAACTTCTCGCACGCCTTGTTTGGCAAGCTGGGCGATTTCAAATAATACATCGTCCATTGGGCGACTAACTTCTTCACCACGAGTATAAGGGACCACGCAGTAAGTACAGTATTTTGAGCAACCTTCCATGATAGACACGAATGCAGTCGCACCGTCAGCACGAGGTTCAGGGAGGCGATCGAATTTTTCGATCTCTGGGAATGAAATATCCATCACAGGACCAGTGTTAGCTTGTGACTGTTTGATCATCTCCGGTAGACGGTGAAGCGTTTGTGGACCAAAGATTACATCAACAAATGGCGCACGTTGACGGATATGGTCACCTTCTTGAGTCGCTACACAGCCACCCACGCCAATAACCACACCTTCTTTTTTGTCTTTTAAGGTTTTCCAACGACCCAACTGGTGGAAAACTTTCTCTTGTGCTTTTTCACGAATCGAACATGTATTGAGTAATAATACATCTGCTTCCGCTGGATCTTCGGTTAGTTCATATCCATTTGCGGCATTAAGTAGGTCGGCCATTTTCGATGAATCGTATTCGTTCATCTGACAGCCCCAAGTTTTAATTAGCAGTTTCTTACTCATTTCACATTCGCTCGTATTAAATCAGTGTTGGGTTGAGCTTTTGCTCATCGTTATGCTAGTTGAGAGCCATTTAAAATCAGACTTTAATCTAGCAAGCCGCGTATTGTACTGGTTTAAATCCAACCTGACTATACCCTTTGTACTTGAAGTATAGATCTTAAGAGCACAATCCTTTGTTTGTATTATAGACATAATTTGGGTAGGGATTTATTCAGGGAGAAAGTCGAAGAATTTTAATCGCATGGCTGAAAAAGAATTTGTTTGGAGTAGAATGGTGTAGAGAATTTTTATTGAGGTTGGGTATGTCTAAGTTTGATGTGGTGATCATTGGTGGTGGAATGGTCGGGGCGGCGCTTGCAGTCGGGCTTGCTAAGCAAAAAAAGACAGTATCTTTAATTGAAGGCAAATCTCCATTGCCATTTGAAGCGTCACAACCGATGGATTTACGAGTGTCTGCTATTTCAAAAGCCTCGGTTGATCTTTTAACCCAGCTTGATGCTTGGCAACCAGTAGCAGATAAACGGGTTACGCCATACTTAGGTCTCGAAACTTGGGAGCACCCTGAATGCCGTACTCGCTTTCATGCCCATGATATTAATCTCGATAAACTTGGCTATATGGTAGAAAATCGCTTATTACAGCTAGGTTTGTGGGAGCAATTTGATGCTTATCCTAATTTAACGGTCATGTGTCCAAATAACTTAGATAGACTCGAGTTTCTGGCTGAATCTACCAAGGTTCATTTGGATTCAGGTGAATGCTTAGAAGCTTTATGGGTAGTAGGGGCAGATGGTGCCAATTCGAAAGTACGTCAACAGGCAAATATTGGAATCACCGCGTGGGATTATCGCCAACGTTGCATGCTAATTAATGTTGCGCTGCCAAACTTAGCTGATGGCTCTCAACGTGATGTAACATGGCAATGGTTTACTCCTTCAGGCCCTCGTTCGTTCTTACCGTTAGCTGCAACGAGTGATGGTGTTCAGCAAGGGTCATTGGTCTGGTATGACAGTCCTAAGCGCATTAAGCAATTGCAATCTTTATCGTCGGAAGCTTTACGCCAAGAAGTGCGGACGCATTTCCCCAAGGAACTTGGTGATGTTTCGGTTTTGCAAGCAGGCTCTTTCCCCCTTACTCGTCGTCATGCTCAAGCCTATTTTGCTAACCGTTGTGTACTCGTTGGAGATTCGGCTCATACGATTAATCCATTAGCAGGGCAGGGCGTTAATTTAGGTTTTAAAGATGTCTCAGCTCTGTTGGATACTATTGCTGATAAGGGCCTCGATTCTGATCAGGCTTTTGTGGATTATCAAAAGCAAAGACGTACAGATAATTTATTGATGCAAAGCGGAATGGATTTTTTCTATAAAACATTCAGTAATGATATCCCACCACTAAAACTCCTTAGGAACGTTGCGTTAAAAGCGGCTGAGCATTCTGGTGAAGTTAAGAAGCAAGTACTCAAGTATGCACTCGGTCTATAATGTTGTCGTGCAGCTTGTTTCTATTCAAGCTGCAAATAATATATTCTCGTGGCTCGTGGCTCGTGGCTCGTGGCTCGTGGCTCGTGGCTCGTGGCTCGTGGCTTGGCTCAGCTGAACTTCACACAAACCGGTGACGGCATTTTTTGCCTACACCCCGTATCTTCCAATTTCCCTGTTGAAATATCTCTATAGTAGGTTGCCAAGTTATTGCTGTTTTGATTGGCAACAACGAGCCACTGCCCACAAGGTGAGATAGCAAAGTCCCTAGGAAAGTCCCCACCACAATCAGTCGAAAATACATAGTTCGCTTCCCCGGTTTGCTTATTGAACTCAAAGCATGCGATCAGGTTTTGTCTTCGCCCTGTTAGATAAATAAAGCGTTCATCTGGCGAAAATTTTATTGCGCCTGCTGCTTGTCCATTTTGAGTATTAGGGAAAGCAGGTTGGCTGGAAAGTACTTGCCACTTATCTTGTGGTTTAAATAGGGTGAAGAGCTGTTCTGATATCTCGCATAAGAGCAGCCCAAAACGTTCTTGTTTATCAAACACCATATGTCTCGGGCCGCTTTCATCGGGAAGTTCGATGAAGTAATGTTGCTCAATTGAGAATTTTTGTTCTGTGGCATCAAATGGGAAAAAGCCGATACAGTCACAACCCAAATCAACAGTAACTAAGGTTTTTGGATCATTGAGAATCAGTGATTGATGAGCGTGTGATTCTTGATTTTCTGATGAGCACAAAGATTGACTATCGATCGTTTGTAGGTGTTGAGTGATATGGTGATTGATATCAGTAGTAAAAATATCAATATGACCTGAACCATATTGAGCCGTGGTGACTAGGTGATTCTGGATATGATTTTGAACATAACAAGGCGCACTGCCGGATAATGAGAATTTTGTTTCTAGCTCGTTTTGGTGATTCTGTAATGAGTACTGCTGAATGCTGGGTTTATGTGCTTCGAGTATTTCTGAAATAACAGTCAGCGTTTGATTATGGATATCGAAATAAGAAGGGTGACGTAAAGTTATCTGTGATGGCTTGAGGGATAGATGGCCAGTTTTGGTATCTATTTTTGCCAAGTAAAGCCCGGTAGCTTCATTTTTATCGGTATAACCACCAATGATAAGTGAGAAATCTGTCATTACTTTCTTTTCACCTTTTATTGAAAATATTGAATAACATTTTGCGGTGTTTTAATCGATAAGAAAAATAATATTCAAAGAGATTGGGTGATATGAATGGCAAAAAATAGAAATTAAGAGCTTCAGAAACAACAAAGCCCACAATTAAGTGGGCTTTGTTAAATAATGGTGCGGACGGAGAGACTTGAACTCTCACACCTTGCGGCGCCAGAACCTAAATCTGGTGCGTCTACCAATTCCGCCACGTCCGCAGCGCTTCTTATGGATTAAGAAGAATTCATAGTTAAAAAGATAATTGGAGAATCTTAATAACGTTTTATGAGCTTTTGCTCTTCCTAGAAACTAGAAAACCAGGCACTAGGAACTTTAATATGGCTGGGCTACCTGGATTCGAACCAGGGAATGCCGGCATCAAAAGCCGGTGCCTTACCGCTTGGCGATAGCCCAGTTGACGGAACTCGATACTCGAGAAACGTTTTAATTATGGTGCGGTCGGAGAGACTTGAACTCTCACACCTTGCGGCGCCAGAACCTAAATCTGGTGCGTCTACCAATTCCGCCACGACCGCATGTTCGTGTTTGAGAGTAGTGGTCTCATTTTCTCGATAAAAAAAGCAAGCTGATTGGTTAAGCTTGCTTTCGAGTTGAAGCTTCATATTCACGAGACTTCTTTTCCTAGAAACTAGAAAACCAGGGACTAGGAACTTTAATATGGCTGGGCTACCTGGATTCGAACCAGGGAATGCCGGCATCAAAAGCCGGTGCCTTACCGCTTGGCGATAGCCCAGTCGACGAAACTCGATAACCGAGAAACGTTTTAATATGGTGCGGACGGAGAGACTTGAACTCTCACACCTTGCGGCGCCAGAACCTAAATCTGGTGCGTCTACCAATTCCGCCACGTCCGCATATACGTGTCTAGAAAACTCGTTTCTAGTTTCTCGAATTTTACGAGCACATCAATTGATGAAATATGCTCTTCGAGATACGAGTCTCGAAAATCGAGATTCGTAATTAAAGTGGCTGGGCTACCTGGATTCGAACCAGGGAATGCCGGCATCAAAAGCCGGTGCCTTACCGCTTGGCGATAGCCCAGTTGACGGAACTCGATACTCGAGAAACGTTTTAATTATGGTGCGGT